>NC_015977.1:630000-930000 GCF_000225345.1 Roseburia hominis A2-183 | reverse complement strand
ATATCTTTCACAAATTCGTGTTAAATTTTCAAGGTACAAACAACCTCAAATATTAAACTGTACTTTCGGCACCCTAATCCCATAAAGTCAAAAAGCGCCCCGCAATGCGGGGCGCTCTCTTCTGCACAGCTCAAATGGGTAAAAATTCACTGTGCTGCAGACTGTGGCAGGGAAACCACAGCCTCTTGGTATATTAAATTAGGGAAAGGAATTAACTTAAATTATTTGAAATGACAGCTTACGCTATTATCTCTGTACACGTCCGGAAGCATCGCCGCCAGCCAGTTTCTTGACCTCGTCAACGCTTACCATGTTGAAGTCACCCTCAACAGAATGCTTTAAGCAGCTTGCTGCTACTGCAAACTCGATCGTAGACTGCGGATCGTAGTCGTTTAAGCAAGCGTAGATCAGTCCGCCGCCGAAGGAATCGCCGCCGCCGACACGGTCAACGATGTGCATTAAGTACTCCTTGGAGAAGTAGCTCTGACCATCCTCGTAAAGCATTGCTGCCCAACGGTTATCGTTTGCGGAGATGGAAGTTCTTAATGTGATTGCAACCTTCTTGAATCCAAAACGGTCTGTTAACTTCTGTGCAACCTCTTTGTAGCCTTCCTTGTTCAGTTCGCCTGCGGTAACCTCTGTACCCTCAGACTTGATGCCGAATACGTCGTTTGCATCTTCCTCGTTGGAGATACATACGTCTACATACTTGCAAAGCTCGCCCATCACCTGTCCGGCTTTCTCCTTGGACCACAGCTTGTTGCGGTAGTTTAAGTCGCAGCTTACAGTAATGCCCTTAGCCTTTGCAGCCTTGCATGCCTCTAAGCAGATTGCTGCAACGTTGTCACCAAGTGCAGGAGTGATTCCTGTGAAGTGGAACCAGTCAGCACCGTCAAAAATCTTATCCCAGTCAAAATCAGCAGTCGTTGCTGTTGCAATGGAAGAACCTGCGCGGTCATAAATAACCTTGGACGGTCTCTGGCTTGCACCCTTCTCAAGGAAGTAGATACCTACACGGTCACCGCCGCGAACGATATCGGAAGTGTCTACACCGTACTGTCTTAATGCATTCACACCAGCCTGTCCGATCTCATGAGCCGGAAGCTTTGTAACAAAGCTTGCATCCATTCCGTAGTTTGCAAGAGATACTGCAACGTTTGCCTCACCGCCGCCGTAAGTAGCGCCGTAGGTACCAGCCTGTACAAAACGATAGTATCCTTCCGGTGCAAGACGAAGCATAATCTCACCAAATGTAACGACTTTCTTTGCCATTATTGAATCCTCCTAAATGTATGTTTCACCATGTGAAACCGTGTTTCATTTTCTATAATAAAATTATAACATCTAATACCAGAATGTCAAATATGTTTTTATTTAAGTCCAAAAAAATTCCAAATTATTTCCGATTTTCACTTTTCTATTTTAGCAGGATGATATATAATAAAAACAGATTGGTTCACATTACAGAACTATGTTTCGCAATGTGGAACATACATATCGTATCCATAGACACAGTGTGCTGCATTTTCTCATAAAGCATTCTTTTTGAGATGCCGTGACGTGTCGGAATTTTTACTTTCTTATTTATTCTTACATCATCAGGAGGAGATTATTTATGGACCGTAAATACGATGTCATCACTTTGGGGGAGATTTTACTCCGGCTTTCCACGCCGATCAACGGACGTCTTGCACAGGGCGACACGCTGATGAAGCACCTCGGCGGTGCCGAGCTCAACATTGCTTCCGAGATCGGACAGCTCGGCCTTAAGACAGCAATCATTTCAAAGATTCCGAACAACCTGCTGGCCGCTTTCATCAAGAACCAGCTCAACGCTTCCCGCGTCAGCGAGAATTATCTGATCGAGGATCACTCGGACGACAGCCGCGTCGGCATCTACTACTATGAGTACGGCTCCTACCCGAGAAAGCCGCGTGTGGTCTATGACAGAAAACATTCATCCATCAACAATATTGACATCAAGGACGTTCCGGCTACCATGTTCTACAATACCAGGCTGTTCCACACCAGCGGTATCACTTTAGGACTCGGCGGCAACGCACAGAAGTTCGCGATCGAATGTATCCGCAAGTTCAAGGAGAACGGCACCCTGATCTCCTTCGATGTCAACTACCGCGCAAACCTCTGGAGCGGCGAGGAGGCAAGAAAATGCATCGAATCCATCCTTCCGTATGTCGACATCTTTTTCTGCTCCGCCGACACTGCCCGGCTGACCTTCGGCAAGACCGGCACGATTGAGGAGATCCAGAAGTCCTTCTGTGAAGAATATCCGATCTCCGTGGTTGCCTCGACTGAGCGCACTGTCATCACTCCGAAGAAGCACGACTTTACCTCCATCATCTACTCTGCGAAGGAAGACCGCTACTACAGTGAATCTCCTTACAACAGCATCGATGTGGTCGACCGGATCGGAAGCGGTGACGCCTACGTCTCCGGCGCTCTCTACGGTTACCTGAGACATCACGACTGTCAGAAAATGTTGGAGTACGGCAACGCCATGGCAGCCATCAAGCACAGCGTCATCGGCGATATGGTCTTTACCGATCTCGAGGAGATCGACGGCATCATCGCACAGCACAAGGATACTTCCGGATTCCAGCCTGAGATGAACCGCTAAGTATCATTTTCCTGCGAAGGAATGAAGCGTGCGCCTGCCGCACACTTTGCGCGGCAGATAAAAAAATGATGGCGGCAGTCCCGCGGATACTCTCCGCCGGACTGCCGCCGTTTTTATTCTGAATCTTCTCTATGGTTCCGCCGCCGGCTCCTTTCATCAGAGCCGGCTCTTTTCCGGAATCACGATCTTTTTCTCTTCTGTCGAAGGAGAACGTTCCTCATCCGCCTCCGGAGCATTTCCGGTGCGGTGTCTCTTCACATTTTCGCAACCAGTGCATCCGGCACGGTGATGTGATCCAGATGCCAGATCTCATCCACATACTCCTGAATTGTGCGGTCGGAAGAGAATTTGCCTGCGTGGGCCGTATTTAAAATAGCGCTCTTCGCCCATGCCTGCTTATCCTGATAGTACTCCACAATCCGCTTCTGCGCATCCACATAGGAACGGAAATCCTTGAGGATAAAATACGTGTCTGCATACTGCGTGCACTGCGTGTTGAGCAGTGAATTGTAGAGATCACGGAACAACCCCGGATCGTTCGGCGAAAATGTGCCGTCCACAAGCTGATTTACCACCTTGCGGATACCCTCGTCGCTGTTGTAGATCTGCATCGGATCATAATCGCGGTTGCGCTCATGCGCAATGACTTCCTCGGAGCTCATGCCGAAAATGAAAATATTCTCCATTCCGACTTCCTCTGCCATCTCCACGTTCGCGCCGTCCATGGTACCGAGTGTCAGCGCACCGTTTAACATGAACTTCATATTGCCGGTACCGGATGCCTCCTTGCTGGCAGTCGAAATCTGCTCGCTGACATCCGCCGCTGCGAAGATCCACTCCGCATTGGACACGCGGTAATCCTCGATGAATACGACCTTGATCTTTCCTTTAATGTCCGCATCGTTGTTGATGACGTCCGCCACACTGTTGATGAGCTTGATCGTAAGCTTGGCGTTCCGATATCCTGCCGCCGCTTTCGCGCCGAAAATAAAGGTTCTCGGGTAGAAATCCATCTGCGGATTTGCCTTTAACTCATTGTACAGGTACATCACATGCAGAATATTCAAGAACTGTCTCTTATACTCATGCAGACGCTTTACCTGCACATCGAAAATGGAATCCGGATCGACTTCGATGCCGTTATGCTCCTTGATATACTCTGCCAGGCGCACTTTGTTCCTGCGCTTGATCTCCATGAACTCCTTCTGGGCTTTTGCGTCCGATGCATACGGAACCAGACGTGCAAGCTGCATCAGCTCTGTGATCCAGCCGTCACCGATATGCTTTGTCACCCAGTCGGCAAGCAGCGGATTGCCGTGCATCAGGAAACGTCTCTGCGTGATGCCGTTGGTCTTGTTGTTGAACTTCTCCGGGAACATCTCATAAAAATCATGAAGCTGCTCGTTCTTTAAGATCTCCGTGTGCAGTCTTGCCACACCGTTGACGGAATAACCGGCTACAATGGCGAGATGCGCCATCTTCACCTGACCGTCGTAAAGGATTGCCATGCGGGCAACCTTGCCGTCATCCCCCGGGTAGCGTTCCTGGATCTGCAGTACAAAACGGCGGTTGATCTCATCCACGATCTGGTAGATTCTCGGAAGCAGCCGCTGAAAAATCTCAATCGGCCATTTTTCCAGTGCTTCCGCCATGATCGTATGGTTGGTGTAGGCACAGGTCTTCGTGGTAATCTCCCACGCCTCGTCCCAGCCGAGACCTTCCTCATCCACAAGAATACGCATCAGCTCTGCCACCGTCACCGTCGGGTGTGTGTCGTTCAACTGGAACGTCACCTTCTCCGGCAGTCTGCGGATGTCATCATGATTCTTCTTGTAACGCGCCAGCGCGCGCTGTACACTCGCAGATACGAAGAAATACTGCTGCTTTAAGCGGAGCTCCTTGCCCGCAACATGATTGTCGTTCGGGTAAAGCACTTCCACCAGATTTCTTGCAAGATTCTGCTGCTCGACCGCCTTCTGATAATCTCCCTTATCAAATGAATCCAGCTCAAAATAATCCTTTGCCGCCGCATCCCAGATCATTAACGTATTGACCACGTTGTTGCCGTATCCGACCACCGGCATGTCATACGGGATCGCCAGCACCGACTGATAATCCTCCTGCACAAAACGCAGGCTTCCATCCTCCCTGCTCTCCGTGCGTACATGTCCGCCAAACTTGATCTCGTAAGTGTACTCCGGTCTGTGCAGTTCAAACGGATAACCATTTTTCAGCCAGTTATCAGGCACTTCGACCTGAAAGCCGTCCTGAATCTTCTGCTTGAACATACCGTAGCGATAACGGATCCCGCAGCCGTAAGCTGCGTATCCGAGTGTGGAGAGGGAATCCATAAAGCAGGCAGCCAGTCTTCCCAGACCACCGTTGCCGAGTGCCGGATCCGGCTCCTGATCTTCGATCACATCGAGATTCAGGCCGATCTCATCCAGCGCTTCCCTTACTTCTTTATATTCCTTCAGATTGATCAGATTATTGCCGAGCGCGCGTCCCATCAGAAATTCCATCGACATGTAGTACACGATCTTTGGATCTTCCTTGTCAAATACCTGCTGTGTTGCAAGCCATCTGTCATTGATGACATCCTTGACCGCGAAGGAGACCGCCTGGAAAATTTCCTGCTGATCCGCCTCCTCCAATGTCTTGCGGTATAAATTCTTCAGATTATCGCGCACACTCTGAATAAAGGCTTTCTTGTCAAAAACACCTGATTTCATCTAGTTTCCTCCTTTTTTCACTCCCAGAAGAACATGTTCGCCGTTAATATTCCATTCCTTGCTGTAAACTTCCGGCTCATCCGCAAATGCTCCGGCTGTATCCGCCACGACATTCACGCCGAGAACGTCCGATTTAATTGTATCACCATACTGCTCAAAAATACCAGATACTTTTTCATCTGACTTGTGATAGATCGTGATCTGATCCATCACCTCGAATCCGGCTTCCTTACGCATGGTCTGGATCTTGCTGATGATCTCACGCACAAAGCCCTCCTCGATAAGTTCCGGTGTCAGGTTCGTATCGAGCACCACTGTCACGGTGTTATCTCCCTCGGTCACATAACCTTCCATCTGCGTTATGGTGATCAGGAGATCCTCCTCTGCCAGCTTGACAGACTCGTCAACGGACGGAAGTGCAAGCACGCCGTTTGCCTTTAATTCTGCCATCGCCGCATTGCCGTCAAGCGCTGCGAGTGCTTTCTGGATCTGTCCTAAGAACTTGCCGTACTTCGGTCCGACGGTGCGCAGCTGCGGCTTGAACGTGTAGCTTGTGTAAGCGCTCACGTCGTCTGTAAATGTCACTTTTTTCACATTCAGCTCATCCTCGATGATCTCCACGAAGAACTCCGGCAGTGCAGACGGAGCTTTTACGAACATGTTTCCGATCGGCTGACGGTTCTTGATGTTCGCGGAATTACGGCATGCACGGCCCATGACAACGATCTTTAAGACCTCATCCATATTTTTCTCAAGCTCTGCATCGATGTACACCTCGTTTGCCACCGGAAAATCGCACAGATGAATGCTCTCCGGAGCCGTCTGATCCACGGAGCGCACCAGATTCTGATAGATATCCTCTGTCATAAACGGAATCATCGGCGCCGCACACTTGCAGATCGTCACAAGCGCTGTGTAGAGTGTCATGTACGCGTTGATCTTATCCTGCTCCATGCCCTTTGCCCAGAAACGCTCACGGCTTCTTCTGACGTACCAGTTGCTCATGTCATCGACGAAATCATCCAGCGCTCTTGCAGCCTCCGGAATGCGGTAATTGGAAAGGTTGTTATCCACTTCCTTAATCACCGTATTCAGCTTGGAGAGCAGCCATTTGTCCATCACGGAAAGCTTCTCATAGGCAAGCACATATTTTGATGCATCAAAATTGTCAATGTTCGCATACAGCACGAAAAACGCGTAGGTATTCCAGAGCGTACCCATGAACTTGCGCTGTCCCTCCTGCACGAGTTTGCCGTTAAACCGCTTCGGAATCCACGGCGCACTGCTCGTGTAGAAATACCAGCGGATCGCGTCTGCACCGTAGGCAGAGAGCGCCTCAAACGGGTCTACCGCATTTCCTTTGGATTTGCTCATCTTCTGTCCGTTCTCGTCCTGCACATGTCCCATGACGATAACATTCTCAAACGGAGCCTTGTTAAATAACAGTGTACTCTCCGCCATCAGGGAATAGAACCATCCACGGGTCTGATCCACACCCTCGGAAATGAATTTGGCAGGGAACTGCTGCGCAAACAGATCCTGATTCTCGAACGGATAGTGATGCTGTGCAAACGGCATCGCACCGGAATCAAACCAGCAGTCGATAACTTCCGGCACACGCTTCATGGTCTTGCCGCAGTCCGGGCAGGTAAAGGTCACTTCATCGATATACGGACGGTGAAGTTCGACCTCCGCAGCCTTCGGATCGCCGCTTTTCTCTGCAAGCTCCGCGCGGCTGCCGATGGACTCCTGATGTCCGCAGCCCTCGCACTCCCAGATATTTAACGGAGTTCCCCAGTAACGGTTACGGGAAATACCCCAGTCCTGAATATTCTCAAGCCAGTCGCCGAAACGTCCTTTTCCGATGGATTCCGGAATCCAGTTGACCGTATTGTTGTTGCGGATCATATCGTCCTTCACAGCGGTCATCTTGATGAACCAGGACTCTCTCGCATAGTAGATGAGCGGGGTATCGCATCTCCAGCAGTGCGGATACTCATGCTCGAACTTCGGCGCGTCGAAAAGCTTGCCCTGTGCCTCCAGATCCTTCAACACCTCCGGGTCTGCTTTTTTCACGAAAATGCCGGCATACGGCGTCTCCTTGGTCAGTTCACCCTTTCCGTCTACAAACTGCACGAACGGCAGGTCATATTTTCTGCCGACATTCGCATCGTCCTCACCAAATGCAGGAGCGATGTGAACGATTCCGGTACCGTCTGACATCGTAACGTAGGTGTCGCAGGTCACGAAAAATCCCTTCTTGTGCTGTCTGTCCGCCACTTCTTTTGCGCAGGCGTACAGCGGCTCATACTCCTTGCGCTCAAGCTCGCTTCCCTTATAGGTCTCAAGCACCTCGTAAGCCTTTACCTCCGGCGTATCCGGCTCGCCGTCCTTGCCCTTTTCGGCTGGTGTTCCAAGCCGTCCGAGCACTTTATCGAGCAGTGCCTCCGCCATATAATAGGTATAACCGTCGGCTGCCTTTACCTTGCAGTAGGTATCCTCCGGGTTCACGCAGAGTGCCACGTTTGACGGAAGTGTCCACGGCGTCGTGGTCCATGCGAGGAAGTAGGCATCCTCTCCAACAACCTTGAAACGAACCACAGCGGAACGCTCCTTGACCGTCTTATATCCCTGCGCCACCTCCTGTGAGGAAAGCGGAGTTCCACAGCGCGGGCAGTACGGAACAATCTTAAAGCCCTTGTACAGAAGCTTCTTGTCCCAGATCTGCTTTAACGCCCACCACTCGGACTCGATGAAATTGTTGTCATAGGTAATATATGGGTTCTCCATATCCGCCCAGAAACCGACGATGTCGGAGAAATCCTCCCACATGCCCTTGTACTCCCACACGGATTCCTTACATTTTTTGATGAACGGCTCGATTCCGTACTCCTCAATCTGTTCCTTGCCGTTTAAGCCGAGCATCTTCTCCACACCAAGCTCTACCGGCAGTCCGTGCGTATCCCAACCGGCTTTACGCGGCACATATTTTCCCTTCATCGCCTGAAATCTCGGGATCATATCCTTGATCGTACGCGTCTCCACATGACCGATATGCGGCTTGCCGTTGGCCGTCGGCGGTCCGTCATAGAACGTGTAAGTCTCGCCCTGCTTGCGCTGCTCCATACTTTTCTTGAAGATGTCATTGTCTTTCCAGAACTCTCTTACCTGCTTTTCTCTGTCCACAAAATTCAGGTTCGTGTCTACTTTGTTATACATTTTTTCCTCCAAAATAAAACATTTAAGGCTCCCGTCCTGTAAATAGGACGAGAGCCTTTATCGTTATACCACCTAATTACATTGTACACAGACTTCTCCCAGCGCAGAAATCCTGGAATGTCTTCCTGCTGCCTGAAAAATCTCCAGTGGAGAAAATCCGAATACCCGTTCCCTTTAACGCAGGAAAAGCGTCAGCGCCTACCGTGCTGCCTTCCTGTCTGACACAGGCTCTGCTGTGCCACATCTGCGGCTGCATTTCGGGCTGCGGCTTGGAAGGGATCTTCGTCTGCGGCTTACTCGCACCGGCTCTCACCGCCCCGGCTCGCTTTGCCTTTCATCCACAGCTTACTGTCTTCGTCACTGCCTTTGTCAACTATGTGTAAGTATAAGCCTTGCAAGCCCGCATTGTCAAGGTCTGAAATGCCGTTTCCCTGCCCTCCGGTTCTGCTCCACTTGCGGTCTTCCGCTTCTGCTTCACTTGCGTTCTTCCGGCTCTGCTTCACTTGCGTTCTTCCGGCTCTGCTCCAATTGCTGCCCTCCGGCTCTGCAGACTCTGCGTCTGTGCTATCTCCGCTTTGCAATCGTCGAAAAAAAACGCTCCTTGATCTGGTCGATCAAAATGACCGCCTTACCGTCCGAACCGGTAAACGGTACAAAGCCACCTGCCATCGCAGCATGCCCGCCGCCGTTTCCGATCCCCTGCAGCGCCTCCGCCGTGATCTTGCCGGCGTCGAGAGAAGATTTTTCACTCCGGACGGACAGTTTGATGCCATCCCCTCTCCTTGAGTACACCACGGAAAAAGAAACCTCCACCAGCGCCAGCATAAAGTCAGAGACACTCGCGATCAATGCCTCCGGGCAGTCCTCCCCCGTATCGGCAAAGCTGATATTATCGTACACCTCAATGCTGGAAATCGCCTTGGAATACGCCACCAGATCCTCAAAACACAGGTTGCTGTTCTCCAGTGTGTGGATCTCCTCATAATCACAGTCATCGTACATCCGATAGAGCATCTCGATATCGAGCTTTGACACGCCGCGTGAAAGATTGTGCGTGTCAATGCGGATGCCGTATGTCAGTGCTGTTGCGATCTTTTTATCCATCGCAATGTCATTTTCCATAAAATACTGCGCGATCATCGTTGCGCACGCCCCGACCTCGGGGCGGATGTCCTGAAACCGGTACTGACACTTATCATTGTAAGGATGATGGTCGATGCAGATGATCTCATCTCCCGTAATATTGATGATGTTGGAATTGCCCTTCTGGGAATCCACCAGTATCACTTCGTCCTCATCCGTCAGCACTTCGGTCAGATCCTCCACATTCAACAGTTCAATGTCAAGAATCTCACACAGACGGCCGGTACCGTACCGGTCGATCTTGCCCTTATAGCAGATGCTCGCCTCGATACCCCTGGTTGCAAGCAGCCGCTTCAGACCATATGCACTTGCAATCGCATCCGGATCCGGGAAATTATGGGTCTGTATATAGACATGCTGTCTGTTGATCTGCTGTAGTAATTCTTCAAACTTTGTCATGCTTTCTCTCTCCTGCATGCGGCTGCCGGCTCACATGGTTCCGGCGCTCTGTTCTCTGGCTGCCCGGTGCTGCCGGCTCACATGGTCCAAGCGCTCTGCGTTTTGCTCGCCGATGAAATATCAAAGGTTTTTAGGTCTGCAAAGGTTTTCAGTTCCGGGACCGGCTCCGCAATCTCTCCGAATCCATATGCGGCGTGGATAAACCCGACTCCTGCCGCCCGGCTCGCATCATAATCTCCTTGAATGTCTCCGACATAGACCGCCTCATCCAGCCGGTTCCGCTCTACGACCAGCCGGATATTTTCTCCCTTCTGCCGCAGATTATTGCCATAACACTCTATGTCCTCCACCAGTTCCCACAAATCGTAGTGGTCAAGGAATGCCTCGATATACCCCTTCTGGCAGTTGCTGACAATCGAAAGATGATAGCCGTCCCGCTTCAACGCCGCGAGCGTCTGCGGCACCTGATCGTAGAGTATGCCCCCATGCTCCCGCAGATAATCATTTTCCACCTGACAGCATTCCTTTAGGAGCAGTCTCCGTTTTTCTTCGGGGAATTCCGCAAAGAGGATATCGGCGATTACGTCCATCGTTTTTCCCATTACCCCCTGAATGTCCTGCGTTGTCAGTTCTTTCTCCCTGACCCCGTACTGCCGGATTGCCACATTCCAGGACTTCGCCACATTCTCTGCGGAATCCCACAGGGTTCCGTCCATGTCAAATATGATTCCACGTTTCATGACATCATCTCCCGTTCTCTCTCTTTTGTCTAGGCTTCCTCGGAAAGTCCATACAGTCTCGTGTATTTTTTCTTCATGTAGCGCACGAGCGGCTGCGCGGACACTTCTTTCCCGCACACTGCCGCAATTACCTCTTTCGGTGTCCGCGTGCTTCCATACCAGTGAATCTTCTCATTGAGCCATTTTGTGATCTCACCGATTCTGCCGTCTGCCAGGATCTCATCCACGGAGCCGAGTTCCTCCTCCATCTTCTCGAGGTACATGCCGTCATAGATGCTGCCCAGCAGATAGGACGGAAAATACCCAAACGAGCCGTCCGACCAATGTACATCCTGCAAGATGCCTTCGGCGTCATTTTCCGGAGTGATATGCAAGTATTCCTGCATTTTCTGATTCCAGAGCTCCGGAAGTTTTTCCACCGGCACATGATCGTAGAAAATCGCTTTTTCCATCTCATAACGCAATATAATATGGAAGCAATACGTTACCTCATCCGCCTCGGTGCGCACCATACTGTTCTCCACGCGGTTGATTTCACGCTCAAACGCTTCGAGTGTCACATTCTTAAACTGTGGAAGCAATTCTCCCAGTTTTTCATAGATCGGCTTCCAGAAATTGATATTTCTTCCGAGAATATTCTCATAAAAGCGCGACTGGCTCTCATGCACCCCCATATAGCAGCAGCTGCCCGCCACCGTATTGTCGTATTCCGGGTTGACATTCTGTTCAAAAATCGCATGTCCGCCCTCATGAATCGCAGAAAACATGGCGCTGAGCGGCTCCGTCTCATAGTAGTGGTTCGTCACACGCACATCCTTTGAAGAAAAATTCGTCGTAAACGGATGCTCCGTCTCCCCGACCGCTCCCGCATCCCTGCGGAATCCGATGTAATCAAGCAGCAGCCACTGTACCCTGCGCTGTGCGTCCGGATCAGCATAGGCATGAAATGTCGGATTTTCCGGCATTTTCTTTGCAGTAATCTGCTCTACTAACGGTATCAGTTCCGTCTTCACTTCCTCAAACAGCCGGTCGATCGTTGCCTGATCCATGCCCTCCTCACACTGTTCCAGAAGTGCGTCATACACATCCTTTCCCGGATCTGTATAGCCGATTACCTGCTTCGTCATCTCAATCATATTCCGGAGGTGCGGTGCATAAATGGAAAAGTCCGATGCATTTTTTGCTTCTTCCCATGCATTTCCGGATTCCGCCGCTGCCCGCACAAACGCCTCATATAAATCCGCCGGTATTCTTTTATTGCGGTCGTAATCGCGCTTCATGCGTTTTACAATGAATCTCCATGTGTCATCTAACGCATCATATTCCGCAGGCTGCGCCAGTTTCTCCAGAAATTCTCCCAGTTTCTCCGATGTCCCCATCTCAAAGCTCTTCGTGGAAAAATAGGTCAGCGCATCCACATGCGCCGCCTGCCCAAGCTTCGGCACTGTCGTCTGCATATCCCACTGCAATAATCCTGTCACATGATCATACTGATTCATTTCTTTTAAATATTCTTTAAATTCTTCTAATAATCTACTCATCTTATCTCCTGATTTTTTCTTTATTCCGCCGGCATACCGTCAATGATTTATCGCGGATTCCTTCTCCTGACCGTTGCTTTCCCATACACCTTCAGCCGCTCTTTGACGCATACTTTCCATGTCTGCGGGTCTTACCCTGCGAACCTGCCAGCACTCGTTTTGTCACGCTGATTTTGAGTTCCGGCAAAAGTCCATAAACAGCTGCTTTCTGCACATCCATATCTCGACGATGCTCTTCTGCACATCCGATATTCCGTGGAACTTCCGGGAGGCATCCGCTAGGATTCATTTTCCCTTGTTTCTGCACTGCTTTCTGTGCATCCAATGTTCCGTGGAACTTCCGGGAGGCATCTGTCAGCATTCATTTTATCATATCTTACATAGACTGTCACGAATTATGTCGGGTGACGAAAAGCCAGGGGAGATGAGACTGGCGGGGATGGAAATCTGATAGAATCCTGAGCCTCACAGGTCTGGGAGTATATTTTTTTCTCTCCAGACCCGTTTTTCTTCCTTAAGCGGGTCTGGGCGCGTATTTTTCTTTCCCTAGACCCGTTTTCCGGACTTGACTGTTCAAAATGATTGACATAATTTCAATCCCCGGGTCTAATTGCTTGTTTTCACATTCCCTAGACCTGGTTTTCTTCCTTGGGCGGGTCTGGAAGCGTATTTTTCTCTCCCCAGACCCTGTTTCCGGGCTTGACTATCCAAAATGGTTGACATAATTTCCATTTCCCGGGTCTAGCTGCTTATTTTCACATCTACAGACCCGGTGTCGCACAAAAACATTTCAAATAAGTTAACATAATTCCAACTCATGGGTCTGAGCGCACCTTTTCTCCACTCCAGACCCGCAAAACATCTTTAGCACTGTTTCTAAAGCATATCCCACAAAAATATAGCTTTCTTCTAATATTATAGCTTCCTTCTAACCCGCAAAAATGATACGATAAGAGCGCAACCCATTGATTTTTCTGACATTTAGCACAGGTCTGCCGCACTACCGCACCGGCAGCCAGAAAGGCGGTTCCATTGAAACATTTTCTCCGATTGACCGACTATACCAAAGCTGACATTTACGAAATCTTCCATATCACCGATGAGATCCTGGAGGGGCACTATCAGAATCTGCTGCAGGGCAAAAGCGTCGTTTTATTTTTCCCGGAATCCAGCATCCGCACAAGGGTCACGTTTGAGAAGGGCATCGCGCTTTTGGGCGGTCAGCCGATTTTGTTTCCAAGTTCCGCTCTCGACAAAAAGGAAGATTTGCAAGACGTCATCGGCTACCTCAACAACTGGGCCAATCTGCTTGTCGTCCGCCACCGGGATATGGCCGCTTTGGAAAAAATCGCTGCATCTGCATCCGTACCTGTCATCAATGCGCTGACCGACGCAAATCATCCCTGCGAAATGGCTGCAGATCTGTATGCGCTCTCAAAAATACGGAATGATTTTACCATGGACCACTTTCTGTTCTGCGGTGTCACAGGAAATATCGGGCTGGCTTGGAAGGAAGCCTCCGAAGTGATGGGCTTTTCGCTGGAGCAGTGCTGTATTCCGGGATATGAGATGAATGGCGTGCCCTCACATCACTGCATCCGCGACGCCATCCGTGGAAAAGACATCATCTGCACCGACTCACTGCCGGCCGACCTTCTTTCCGCCTCCCGCGGCTGCACCGTCGATCTTGCTGCCATGAAGCTGGCAAACGAGGGTGCCATCTTAAATCCCTGCCCGCCTTTTTACCGCGGCGAGGAAGTCTCAAACGACGTCATCGACTCCGACTATTTTGTCGGATATGAATTTAAAAAGCACCTGCTCACCGTCCAGCAGGCAATCATGGTGTACTGCTTAACACACTAAACTTTTCATATAATGCATTAAGCTTTTCATTTTTTGACATAACACAATATTTCCTGCAAGAAAGAATCCTGTTTTGCAGGATTCTCCGCCTGCGGCGGGTTGCTCTAGCGACATAATTCCACTCCAACGCAGTGCAATCCTGCCCGGAGAACTTTTTCATTCATAGGACGTAATTTCCTATGAATCAAAAAAACTCCCGTGCGCGTGATACCTCTCTTTTCCACAGCACTCTGTAGAAAATACCGGCATCCCACGAACGGAAGCTTCCTGTTTCTTTCTATTCTACTTTACCTCGTCGATCGCACGTCCGATGTCATGGCGCATGTACTTATTCGCAAAATCAACCCACTCTGTCGCCTCGTATGCTTTTGCGCGCGCCTCCTTTAAATCTTTTCCGGTCGCCGTAATGCCGAGCACACGCCCGCCGTTCGTGACGATCGTGCCGTTCTCATCGAACTTCGTTCCGGCATGGAAGCAGAAATAATCGTCCTTTCCGTCGAACTTTTCAAGTCCTGTGATCGGAAATCCCTTCTCATAGGACACCGGATAACCGTCGGATGCAAGCACCACACATACCGCCGCATTGTCTTCAAACTGAAGGTCGATCGTATCCAGCTTTCCATCGACGCATGCCTCCATCACATCAATGATGTCATTCTTCATGCGTGGGAGCACCACCTGTGCCTCCGGATCACCAAAACGCGCATTGTACTCAAGCACCTTCGGTCCGTCCTCCGTCAGCATCAGACCGAAGAAAATAACGCCGGTAAACGGTCTTCCCTCCGCCGCCATCGCATCCACAGTCGCCTGATAGATGTGCTTTTGGCAGAACTCGTCCACTTCCTTTGTGTAGAACGGGCTCGGGGAAAAATTGCCCATGCCGCCGGTGTTGAGACCCTGATCGCCGTCCTTTGCACGCTTGTGATCCTGCGCAGAGGACATAATCTTGATCGTCTTTCCGTCCACGTAGGAAAGCACCGATACCTCGCGTCCGGTCATGAACTCCTCCACAACCATCGTGTTTCCCGCGGAGCCGAACTTCTTGTCCTCCATGATCTCCTTAACACCCGCCTTTGCCTCCTCGAGCGTATTGCAGATCAAAACACCCTTTCCGAGCGCCAGTCCGTCCGCCTTCAATACGATCGGCATCTTCACCGTCTCCAGATAAGTAAGCGCATCCTCTGCAGATGTGAAATTCTCGTAGGCAGCCGTCGGAATGTGATATTTTTTCATCAGATCCTTGGAAAATGCCTTGGAGCCTTCAAGGATCGCCGCATTCTTCCGCGGTCCGAATACCTTTAAGCCCTCCGCCTCAAACACATCCACAATTCCGCCAACGAGCGGATCATCCATGCCGACAATTGTAAAATCAACTGCATGCTCCTTCGCGAACGCCACCAGTTTGTCGAACTCCATCGCTCCGATCGCAACACACTCTGCAAGCGATGCAATTCCTGCGTTTCCCGGCGCACAGTAGATCTTATCCACGCGCGGGCTCTTTGCCACACTCGTCACGATCGCATGCTCACGTCCGCCGCTTCCAACTACCAATACCTTCATATCCGCTTCCTCCTGCACTCTGTAACTCATACGCTTATTTCTCAACTGTCACATGTCCGTTTGCAACAGACACTCTGCCGTTTGCAATCAGATCGATCGCCTGCGGAAGAATGATCCACTCTGCCTGCTCCATCACACGGCGCTGTAAAATCTCCGGGGTATCTCCCTCTTCGACCGCCACCGGCTTCTGCAAAATGATCGGTCCTGTATCCGTTCCCTCATCCACAAAATGAACCGTTGCACCCGTAACTTTCACGCCGCGCGCAAGCGCTCCCTCATGTACTTTCAAGCCGTAAAAGCCTTTGCCGCAGAAAGACGGGATCAGTGACGGATGAATATTGATGATCCGGTTGCGGTACTGCGCGATCATCTGCTCCGGAATTACAACGAGAAATCCTGCCAACACCACCAGATCCACCTGATAGCTGTCAAGCATCGCCAGAAACGCTTCATTGAATGCCTCACGGCTCTCATAATCCTTCGGTGAAATGCAAAGCGCCTCAATGCCGTGCCCTTTCGCACGCTCCAACGCATACGCCCCTGGATTGTTGCTGATCACAACGTCTACCCGGGCGTTCGTGATTCTGCCCTCATCGATGGCGTCTAAGATTGCCTGCAGATTCGTGCCGCCTCCGGACACCAGTACCGCTACTTTTAGCATAAGGTTACTCCTTTTTCACCATCCTTGATCTCGCCGACAATATACGGTGTGTCTCCTGCTGCCTTCATTGCCGCGATCGTCTTGTCCACGTCCGCCGGATCCACTGCCACGATCATGCCGATACCCATATTGTAGGTATTGTACATCATCTGCTCCTCGACTTTGCCCTCGCGCGCCATCATCTGAAAGATCGCCGGAACTTCATAGCTGTCCTTCCGGATAACCGCATGCTTTCCTTCCGGAAGCATACGCGGGATATTCTCATAGAAACCACCGCCTGTGATATGGCTGCATGCTTTTACGCGGACGCCCGCTTCCTTCACCTCACGGAGTGCCTTCACGTAAATTCTGGTCGGAGCTAAAAGCGCCTCGCCAAGTGTTTTGCCAAGCTCCTCATGATAGGTATTTAACGTATCCGCATCCATGGAGAAAATCTTTCTCACCAGAGAGAATCCGTTGGAATGAACGCCGGAGCTTGCCATACCGATCAAAACATCGCCCGCCGCAAGATCAGCTCCCGTAATAATGTCCTTTTCATCCACGATACCAACGGAAAAACCGGCCAGATCGTACTCATTCTCCGGCATCAGCCCCGGATGTTCTGCCGTCTCACCGCCGATCAACGCACAGCCTGCCTGCTTGCAGCCCTCCGCCACACCGGACACGATCGTCGCAATCTTCTCCGGATAGTTCTTGCCACAGGCAATATAGTCAAGGAAAAACAGCGGCTCGCCGCCGGCACATGCGATATCGTTTACACACATGGCAACACAGTCAATACCGATCGTGTCATGCTTGTCCAGTAAAAATGCCAGTTTTACCTTCGTTCCGCAGCCGTCTGTGCCGGATACTAACGTAGGCTTCTCCATATTCTTAAAGCTCTCCATGGAGAACGCACCGGAAAATCCGCCAAGTCCGCCAAGCACCTCCGGGCGCATGGTTCCCTTCACATACTTTTTCATGAGTTCTACAGACTTGTATCCTGCCTCGATATCCACACCGGAATTCTTGTAATCCATCCTATTTTCCTCCTATATGCTTGTCTGTTGTCTATCCAACGCAACACGGGCGACTTTTTGCAAAATCATCCGTTCCTGTTCCTAGTAATTCTGATATCCCACTTCCTGCAGTCTGGCATCCTTCGCCTGCACCTGCTCTTTTAATTCTTTGGAATATTCTTTTAATTTTTGCAAAATTGCATCATCTGATGTTGCCAGAATCTTTGCTGCAAGTAATCCTGCATTTGCACCACCGTTGATCGCCACTGTGGCAACCGGAATGCCGGACGGCATCTGTACGATGGAGTACAGGGAGTCGCGTCCGCCGAGGGACGTGGTGTGCATCGGGATACCGATGACCGGCATCGGGAAGATCGCCGCGCACATTCCCGGAAGATGCGCCGCCATGCCCGCGCCTGCGATAATGACCTTAAAGCCCTTCACCTCTGCGCTCTTTGCATACTCGAAAAATACATCCGGCTCACGGTGTGCCGAGATAATCGTCATCTCATAGTCAATTCCAAGCTTCTCTAAAATGTCGGCAGCCTTTGCCATTACCGGCATATCGGAATCACTGCCCATCACAATACCTACTTTTGCCATATTGCTCCTCATTTCTGCGCACATTCTGCCATACCGGGTTCGTGCCGGGTGCGCCGGGGCACGAATCCTGCGCGCGGAACCGAATCCTTCCCATGCGCCAGTTTCTCAATCTGCTCTTAGTATAGCGTCCACGCATTTAGAAGTCCAATTAACACTTTTTATGTGATTTATAAATACAGCTAATATAAGTATCTATCCCGCCCGGCTCACCTTCCTACCTGTCCAGCGGTCCGTTCAACGCCTCCGTTCCGGCAAGCACAAAACGTCCGTCCGCGATGATATCCTCTGTCGTACCGTCCTTCCGGATCACAGTGATCTTATCCAGCTCGTCGTACGGAATCGTAATATCGGTGTGGCAGTTTAAATATGCCTTTTCCGGATTCTCGCGGCGCTGCGCCGATACCGTATTCTCCCGCGCTACAATCGCTTTTCCATCCGGATTGTAAGAGAGGTTGTCCTCCTCATGGCTGTAGCAGGTGTCCCCCACCGCAAAGTGCGGGCCGGTCTTCTCCGCAATCAGAATCGGCAGTTTGTCCGCAATGTCATAGTCGCGCGCCATCCGGTATGCCGTCGTGTTCGTGCCGATTGCAAATTCTCCCATCGGCAGCGTCTCATGGTGCATCAGCACATTGTCGCGGATATAGTTTTTGTTCTCCGCCTCATCCTCGAAATTGGTGCAGGTGTATTTTTCCACCATGCCGTCCTTAAAATCGATCTCCAGATTCTTGTAATTCAGACCGTTCAGATATACCTGTCCGACATGCAGCTTTCCGTTCGTTCCCTCAAGCACCGGCGATGTAAACACCTCGCCCACCGGAATATTCACGTCCGCCACACAGTTCTCAAATGCGGTCTCCCCTTCGGGATTCCGAAGCTTCCAGATGTTGACATATAAGTCGGTCTTATTGGCTCCTTTTCCGGTGATGTGCACACGGTCCGCCTGATCGAGCACGTCGATCATCTTCTGCTGCATGTTGCGGTAGAGCATGTAATCCAGCGTATTGATCTTCACCGTCTCCGCGAAAATCTCCTCAAAGCGGGCGCCGATCGACGGAAGCGGGTAGGCAATGATCGTAAAACTGCGCTCCTCCCCCTTGATGTACTGGTTCGTGATCTGTCCGCGCTGGCTCATCTCATACACACAGAGCTGCTGCTGTTTTTCACCGTAACGGAATGCCTCTTTTTTTGTCTCCGGAGAAAAAGGTTCTTCTCCGAACACCTCAATCACCGCCGGCCCCGCCATGCCGTTCGCATGTACTTTTTCTTCCTCAAATGCGTTTTTCCACGTCTCGAGTCCGCGCTCCACGTACGCCTTGTCAAGATAGTACGCGCGATCCTCCCTGTGATCGTAGTCATACTGCTTGTTGGCTGCCGTTCCCGAAGCCAGCATGGTCACTTCGAGTCCCATTTTTTCAAAATTGCACACTGCTGCACGCACCATACGCTCGAAGCCAATCGGATACCGTACCTGCGCCGCCGTCTTTTTGGACAGATCCTTGCCCGTCGTCTCAAAACCGATCCGGTAGCCTTCCGTGTATGTGTCCGCCATCGCCTGGATATCCGCCTCCGGCAGTGTATTTAAGTAAGCGGCAATCTGTCTCTCATTCTCCCCGATATAAGCGCCGTAGCGGTAAAGATAACGCAGATCCGACAGATCCGCCTGCATCACGATCTCCTTTTCAAAATCCTCCGCAGGATTCACAAGACGCCGCACCGACCGCTCGTCAAAAATCTCCCGATAATCATGAAAATACCAGTACAAAATCTGCTGCACTTCTTTTTCCTGCGGCAGGGCATCTGCTGCTGCGCCTTCAAAGCAGTTGTAGACCTCCACAAACAGCTCCATCGCGATCGTAAGCTGCATCAGATTTCCGCGGAAAACCTCCCCGCATGCCGTCCGAAGATGTGCCGCAAGAAGCGAGAGCGCTCCGCCGAACGTCTCTCCCAGACGTGCAGCGGCGTAGGCCGGATTCGCATAGCTGTGCCCGTAGGCTTCCGGCAGGATCTCCCCGTAGAGCGCCTCATTGTCCGCCTCACATTCCTCCATGCTCCGCGCCGCAAGACTGCCGCTTTTTCCTTTTTCATACAGTGCACGAAGGCTCTGTAAATATCCGGCATTTGTCCGGAAATACTCCGCAAACGGCTCCGGCGCCTGCGCCGCCTCTGCAATCTCTGCAATCCGTTCCGCTACCAGTTCATAGCGCTCCGCCGCCAGTTCATTTGTCTCCTTGTAACATTCCTGATATCCCAAATCAATTCCTCCTCACAAACAATAAATCCCGCGCCATTGCGGGATTTGTATTACCTTATGAAAACGTCAGCCATGCCTGAACACAAATCCATCCGGATTACGGCTGAAGACGTCCTTTTTTTACATTTTCCTCAATGAGCGACTTTGCATACGCCCACAGTTCCTCGGATCCCTCATGTGTTCTGCTGTTGCGCGCAAGCACCTGAGACTCCCTGACGCCGTGCTCCACCCAGGATTTGCCGTTCGAAGCATTGTTCAGAAGAAGCGGCTGTACCTTGTCCAGCATATTGGCGAACTTCGCCTCCACCGTCTCCATCGCCTCAAACTCATCCCACAGACCGCGATATTCCATGCGCTGTGCATCCGGAAGCAGCCCGAAAATACGGTCCGCCGCCTTCAACTCGCGCTCCCGCTTGGTCTTATTGCCTTCGGTATCGTATGCGTAGGTGTCCCCGGCGTCGATCTCAATCACATCGTGAAGCAGCACCATCTTCATCGTCTTTAGCACATCAATCTTCTCGTTCGCATAATCTGCAAACACAAACGCCATCAACGCCAGATGCCAGGAATGTTCCGCATCATTTTCCTTGCGGCTTCCATCCGACAGATAGGTCTGTCTTGTTATCTTTTTTATCTTATCCAGCTCCATGATAAAAGCCATCTGTTTCTCAAAATCCGTCATATTCTTCTCCTATGCCAAAAAGCCGATCACGTACAGCGCCACCCAGATTCCGGTAATCAGAAGCGAGCAGAGCGTCGAAAGATACGGGAACAGCTTAAAAGAGTTCTCCTCCCCAAGGCTCTTCACCGCCAGAACGAGCGCACAGATGCCGATCAGCATCGATGTCACTCCCGCACTTCCCAGATACATGCTCCCGTTGCCGCGGCTGTCAAAAGAACTGACCACCGCCGCAACCAGTATCCCGATGGAAATAATCGACAAAAAAAGTGCTGCCACACCCCTCTTTGAGTGTGTCTTCTCTGTAAATCTGTATCCGTTTCTATGTCGTCTCGCCACTTTCTTTTCCTCTCTGATTTCTCTGATGATAATAACGCACAAACAGGCGATATAGGCCGTAACCCGCCATACCGCCCAGCGTATTTAACAGGAGATCGTCCACATCAAAGCTTCCGACTCGAAAGACAAGCTGCAGCAGTTCTACCAGAAGACTCAGTTCAAAACTGTAAAATGCCGTCCGCCAGAATTTTTTACACCTGCCTGAAAAAACGGGCAGAAAAAATCCAAACGGCAGAAACGCCGCCACATTTCCCAAAATATTGAGCAGTACGGCTTTCATGCCGAGGACTCTCCAGTATTTTACAAAACGCGCGATCTCCTTTAACGGAACCAGATTGTAATGATATGCCCGCTCGCTGTAGGTGCGCCCCATCTTCTCCGAAAAGAACAGAAAATAAAACAGCACCACAAAATAAATCAGAAATAAAATTCCTGCTGCAAGACGATGTTTTCTTCTAGTTGCAGCCATACTGCTTATAGTAGTCGTCAATGGCAGCCTTGATGGTATCGTCAATCACAACACGTCCCTGGCATGTGCGGTTGTACAGATGCTCTACCACCTCTTCCATGGTAACGATCGCATTCGTCTCAAATCCATACTTTTCGCGGATCTCCTCCAATGCGCTCTTCTCGCCGCCAAGCCCCTTTTCCATGCGGTTTAAGGATACCATCAGCCCCACGATCGTGACATCTGCCGCTCCTCTCACCTTCGGAACCGTCTCCTCCATGGATTTGCCTGAAGTCGTGACGTCCTCAATCATGACCACACGGTCACCGTCTTTTAACTTACTGCCGAGGAAGCTTCCCTTATCTGCCCCGTGATCCTTCTCCTCCTTGCGGTCAGAGCAGTAGCGCACCTCCTTGCCATACAGATTGTGAAACGCCACCGCAGTCACAACGCTGATCGGAATTCCCTTGTATGCCGGTCCAAACAGCACATCAAAATCATCCCCATAGGTCTCATGAATCGCTCTGGCATAATACTCGCCCAGACGCATCAGCTGGGATCCGGTCACATAAGCCCCCGCATTCATAAAAAACGGGGATTTCCTGCCGCTTTTTAAGGTAAACTCCCCGAACTTGAGCACATCGCTCTCCACCATAAATTCAATAAACTCCTGCTTGTACTGCTCCATTCTATCTATATCCTCCTGTTATCCTAAGCCGTCTTTTGTTTTCGTTCTATTCTACTCTACCATAAAAAAAGGAGAACCGCAATGCGTCCCGGTAGCTTTCGGCCTTCCTGTTGGCGTAAAAATATTAGCAGACTCCATCATAATGTGT
Organism: Roseburia hominis A2-183; assembly: GCF_000225345.1. Taxonomy (NCBI): domain Bacteria; kingdom Bacillati; phylum Bacillota; class Clostridia; order Lachnospirales; family Lachnospiraceae; genus Roseburia; species Roseburia hominis. The sequence continues at coordinate 907,350 of NC_015977.1, read as the reverse complement.
CCACATTCTAATTATTTTCACGGTTCCATCATACCTCATCCCTTTCCATTCCACTGGCTCACTATACACCTGATAAACCAGCCTGTGCTGAATATTGATTCTTCGCGAATAAACTCCCTGCAAATTTCCAACCAGCGCTTCATAGGGTGGTGGATTTTGAAAAGGGGTTTCCCGGATGACCTCTATCAGCTTTTTCGCCTTATCATCAAGTCTGGCACTCTTCAAATTCTTAATATCTTTTACTGCCTGCTTATCATATACAATTCTGTACATAGATCTACCATTCTACATCTTCCTCTGGCACACAATCTTCTAACCGCGTATCCATCCCGCTTCTTATGGATTCAACCATACCTGGAATTGCGTTCAAATATATCGTTTCCTGAATTGCATTCCAATCATTCTCGGAAACAAGAACCGCATTTCCTTTTTTGCTTACAATTAAAGCCGGTTCGCTGTAGCGATTAACGTCTTCTACCAGACTGTAGAGTTCCTTTCTTGCATTTGTTATATTGATTGCCGACATAATAAATCTCCCTTTTGCTTGTAGTGTAATTTCTATATTTTTTTGTTATTTTGTCATTTGAAAATCTCTTGTTCCATTCTCGTACATTCTTGTTCTTCATTTTAGTTACATCAAATCCGATGTAGTTGCCTTATGTTCTTTTATGCTTATGAATGTCGAGATTTTTATGTCATAGTTATTATAGCGTACGTCATTGCGTACGTCAAGTTGCTATTTTATTCTATGCACAAGTCACACAAATTTTTCCCATAAGCAAATAAAATATCCAGAATCCCAAAGTCAGACTTGTCTTTTCCAACTCCGGTTTCTGGATATCTTCTGTTCCTCCGATATACGCTTATAACTTCTCCGCTTCTCTTCCGTATACTTCAATCTGCGTCAGCGCAGGGAACGGCGACGGGTCGTCCGCTTTTTTCAGCTTTTCCAAGGTCAGTTCTGTGATAACCCGCTCCTCGAATACGATCTCGTGCGGCTTTTCGCTTTTTTCCAGCTCTGCCACGACCTCGCTTCCATCCGAGAACCGGATCGTCACCTGCTTCCACCAGTTATCGTGCGGGAAATCCGCCCTTGTGTACAGACGGATGCGGCTGACCACCACCTTTCTGCCGAATTCCAGCCTCATATTCGCATCCTCGCGTCGGTTGATTCCCCACGATTCATACGGCCATTCTCCGTGCGCATCATTCACCGTGACGCCGTCGATCGCGTTTCTGGCGGCGAACACCGCCTCCCCGCGCGTCTCCACATTCGCCGATGCATGCGGATAACAGTTGGTCTCCCCATGCTGGTCCATCACATTTTTTGCAAGATTCCTGCAGGAGCCGAAGCATGTCATATCCGCAAGCTTTGCGGTGATTAAATGCCGGTTCCCGGAAAATGTCTTGGGCGAGTAGGAAATCTTTCTCTCCCCGAACGGAATCCTGTAGTGGACGTCCCCGGTCACATAGACGGTTGCCGCCCCGAGCGCATCGTCCGCCATCAGTTCGTAGAAGGCATTTTTCGGGGAGATCTCAAAGATAATCTCATCCCCCTCCTCGTATTCTTTCGTGTAGACCAGTGCCGCCTCATCCTCTCCTCTGGCAACACTTAGGGTCATGCCGTCCTTATTCTGTATCTTAATCGTTATCACTGCCATCTTTCCCCTCATCTCTCCATTCATACTGTGAAAAAACAAACGTCAGGATCTTCGCGTGTACATATGCGATTCCGCCGGCCGACACAAAAAGCAGCGGCCAGAACACAAACAACGCCGCCGTGATAAACAGTGCCGCGGATGTCAGCATCAGAAATGTCCAGCCGAAGTTCTTAAACGACATCACAAACGCAAGCGCAAGCGTCTTCTTTAAATCCGCGTCCGTCCATGCCAGCAGTGGAAACACATACAGGGCAACGAAGACAAAAATCACCGACAGCACCAGAAAAATCCAGAAAAACACCGTTCCGACGCCGCCTGCGAGGTGATAATAAAAATATAAATCCGCTCCGAAAAAGATTCCGAGCGCCAGCATTCCGATCCAGGCGATCGTCGCAGATTTAAAATTCTCCTTAAACGCCCGCACAAAATCTTCCCGGATGTAGCCCTCCTTGTTGGACGCTAACGTCATGGAACAATAGCAGAGTGCGCACGTCGACGCCCCGATTGTTACGACCGGCAGTGAAAAAAGCAGCCACAGACATGTCAGAAAAAACATATCCGTCACCTTTCCCATAAAACGCCAGACCGGATTGTCCATATCAAACATTTTTCCCATCGTCTTTCCTCCCTGTCTCTTCCTGCGAAATCATCGCTTTGTATTCCTCTGCCGAAAACGCGGCTGCCACCCCGGTGTTCTCCTCAAAGATCCACCGGAGCATCCCGACCGCCTGCTCCTTCCTCTCTGATCCGCTCACAATCCCGATCACCGGGTCTAAGAGCGTAATCCCGTACTGCTTCACAAACGCGGTATCTGTCAGTGTGATGCCGCATGCCACACCGTTTTTTTCATAGATGCGCGCCCCCAGCGCTTCACATGCCCCAGCGCCCAGCAGTTCCCCAAGATCAGCAAACGCATTCAGGTTACAGTAATAGTCAAACACATCTTTTTCCAGAATCATGAAGTCGAGCTCGTGCGCATACACGTACGTCGTGATCGTTGCGAGGGAATCCTGCGTATTGGCATCGGCGATCGGCGTCTGCCCCAGCGCGGCTGCATCCATGGTAAGCGCTGTGTCCACGACGACCTCCTCCCCGTTAGGATCGCCCCCGATCCCGGCGAGGATCGCCTCCTCCATCTGGGTTGTCACCGCATCGTCCTGCACATTGTTGACCACTTCTCCCATGAGAATCTGTGTCTTTTCTTTTTTCCCCATGGTGTCCGCAACATAGAGGACCGCTGCCGCGAGAACCACTGCAAAAATTACGACACCTTTATAATAAGTCCACCAATGCTCCAGTTTCTTTCGCACCGCGCATCCTCCTTTTTGCTTCTCTCCTACCAGTTCAGAACGTCGCCCACCAGCACATCCTCGGCCTTGTCAAAGACAATCACATTTCCGTAGCCCATACAGCCGTCTGCCTCCACGAGGTCGGTCGGCGAATTGACCTCCTGATGGCAGAGGATCACCACATATTCCTTTTCGCCTGTGGTGATCTTTAATGCCTCCGCCATCGTCTCCGGATAGTCTGTCTGCTTTAATGCCGAGCGCACCGGAAGCTTCTCAATCGAAAGCGGGCGTCCCGGATGTGCATCGATGACCGTGATAAGGCTGGTAAAACCGTCCCCCGGCTTTGTCACCTTACACACCGTATTTTCCTCTTCCACATTGTAATGTCTTGCAATGTGGCCGCGCTTAAGCTCTGCTTTCACCTGCGCCGACACAAAATAAAAATCCGCTTCTGCCATTTTACCACGATAGGCCACGCATGGGAACTTCTTTTCTCCCGGCGCAGTCAACGTCACCGCACCATGATTGTTAAAATGAAAATACTGCTGGTAGGTGTGACAGTCCCCGGTGTACATCTCATCCACCAGAATATACAGGTCAGGCTTTATGTAAACCACCTTCCGGTTCACATAGACGCCGCCCGGAAGATCCATGTAGCCGAGCTGCCCCGCCTGTGCAAATTCCGCCAGCTTTGTGCACCGGAAATTCTCTTTGACCGGCTGGGAAAGCTTCGAGCACTCCCAGGAATCCTTGCAGACGGTAAACGGCAGATCATCCACCGTGATCGTATTGTGTCCTGACGGATCCTTGTACGAAAAACGCTTTGGTCCTGAAACGTAGGTATATCTACCACCGTCCATCAGCACATCCTCGCCGTTTACAACCAGGTCGATGTGCAGCTTATCGGAATGTCCGTGCCCCGCTCCCATCGTCCCGGAATGCAGATGCAGGAAATTGGCGCGTTCTGACCAGTCCGACCGGAAATAAGTGTTCCCGCTGTGTTCCAGAAACAGCGATGTAAAGTCCGGTTTTCTGCGCTCCATCACCGCATATTCTTCCCCGGCTTTCATGCCGAGATCCCAGATACTTTCATAATCAAGACGGTCGAATCCGCCAAACCGCAGCACCGGATTTAAAAACAGATACGCCGCCACGCTGATGCGGTCCCGCACATCCACGTCGTCGCTGTCCCCCATCATCACGATGTGGTGATCCGGCTTTAACCACGCGACATCCGCCATTGCCATCTTCTCCGTCTGGCGCAGGATCACGTCCGGCAGTGCAATGCCGTTCCGCTTTGCCAGAAGGATCACGTCTAACAGGCAGTGCAGCACCTCGTTGTGATACATCGGCGACTGCTCCCAGTGCACGCCGTCCGGCATGATCTGCATCCGCACCTGCACCTCAAGATTCTTCACGGCAAACGCGATAAACTGCTTTGTCTTCTCGCTCTGCGGGAGACACACGCCGATCTCAAACAGCCCGTGATTCTCAATGACGCCCCAGTTACTCATATAGCGGTAAGCGGAATGACATTCCATGATGTGTTCCGCCTGCAGGATCATGCTGTCATAATATTTCTGTAAAAACGCTTCCGTGAGCGTCGGGCTGTCATGAAACAGCCAGATCGCCTTGCTCCAGTATTCCCCGCGAAAGCCGGTGTCTAGACTTCTCCACGGTCCCGCCGCATACTTCTCGTTCAGCGGGACATGATCGATCCAGTCCTCCGCAATCTCCATAAACGCTCTCGCATATTTCTCATCCCCGGTCATCTGATACGCCTGACCGAGCGTCATGAAAAAGCGGTGTCTGTTGAACTGCCAGACAAATTCCGGATCGTCTGCCGGCATATACGTCCAGTCGATCGCTCCGTCAAACTGTACCGGCTCGTCGGTCTGCTCCAGATCCCACTTGGAGTTGAACAGAAAATATTTCCGGCACACACCGTCCGCCACCGCAAGCGTCTGCGCGACATCTTCTGGAAATTGCTCCCTGCAGTACGCCCCGACCGCTTTTCCATCCTCACAGTAATAGTGTGATGCATCCCTGTCAAAAAATGCTTCTCTTTTCATCCTGCCATACCTTCCTTTTTCCCTTGTTACCAATACGGATTCCAGTCTTTTTTCAGCCGCATGAGCGCTTCCATGTAAAAATAGTCTCCCCAGATATTGCACTCGTCCACCCCGTAATGATTGCAGGTATTATACGGAGAGTGGTTGGAATAGGTGCTGTGTAACACCAACCCGTTCGACTCTTTTGGATCTTTCACCGCGTATCCGTCGTACAACGCCTTCATCAACCGTTTTGCCGTTGCACGGTAAGCTTCTGCCTCGTCCGGCTTTAGATATTTTGCCATCTCAAGCATTCCGCATGCTGCGATCGACGCCGAGGAGGAATCTCTCGGCTGATCGTCCCCGTCCGTGAACTCCAGATCCCAGAACGGCACCATATCCTTGGGCAGATGCGCCAGGAAAAAGTCCGTGACATCCCGGAACTTCTGAATGTATTCTTCCCTTTCCGTGTACTTGTAGGCGAGCGCCATCCCGTAGATGCCCCATGCCTGGCCTCTCGCCCACGCCGAACCGTCGCGGTATCCCTGACAGGTGGCTCCGTGATCCGGTGCCCCCGTCTTCATATCGAAGAAAAAGGTGTGCCAGGTGGAATGATCCTCACGGATCACATTGGCGACCGCCGTGTGAATATGCTTCTCCGCAATGTCCCGATACTTCGGATCGCCGGTCTCCTCCGACGCCCAGTAGAGCAGCGGCAGATTTAAAAGACAGTCGATGATCAGCCGGTAGTTTTCCGGTGCATCCATCGCACCCCACGCCTGTATAAAATTGCCCACCGGGTGAAATCTGCGGATGAGCTGATCGGCTGCCAGTATGGCTGCCTTTCTTCCCGTCTCATTCCCGGTCAGTTTATAGCCCGCCACGCAGGACGGCGAATACAAAAATCCCATATCGTGGTGATCGACTTCGATCTTGTTTTCAATGCGGTTCAAAAAGCTGTCAATCTGGATTTCACCGGCTTTTTTATAGATGTCTTTCCCGGTATCCTCGTAGGACAGCCAGATCTCGCCCGTCCAGAATCCCGTCGTCCAGTCCACATTGTCCGTCGGCGCGTAAAACCCGTTCTCGCTGTAAGCCTTCTGGAACTTCGTCGTGAACTCCGGCAGATTGCGCTTTACCTGCGCCGTGGAGAAATCCATCGCCTCTCTGATCTCCTGCTCTGTGATCTGCGGTTTTTCTTCGTATCGCATACCCTTCTTCTCCTTTTCCGTTTTCAAATCATGTTATGTTTATCCAACACGTTATTCCTGTAGAGTAAAACAAAGCCGTCACACAAACGATCTCTTTTTGTGTGACAGCTTTGTTACATACCTTCGGTCTTAGCCCTTTAAACCGGTAGATGCAATTCCCTCTACAAAGTATCTCTGCAGACAGATAAATACGATGAGTACCGGAATCAGGGAAAGTACCGAGCCTGCCATAATCAGTCCGTACTGGGAGGAATACTGACCGATGAACATTTTGAGACCTAACTGAATGGTCTTCTTCTCCTGGGATTTTAAGTAAATCAATGGTCCGAGGTAGTCATTCCACGTTGCCACGAAAGTGAAGATTGTCAGCGTGGACAGCGCCGGTTTTGACAGCGGAAGCATGATGTGCGAATAAATTTTGTATTCACTCATGCCGTCGACTCTCGCCGCCTCACACAGTTCGTTCGGAATACCGTCATAGAACTGTCTCATCATGAACACGCCGAATGCGGAAAATGCCTGCAGACAGATCATTGCGAGCAGCTTATCGTTCAATCCCATCTTACGCATCATGATAAACTGCGGAACCATGTATACCTGCCACGGCATAGCGATGGTCGCAATGTATGCCATGAACAGTACATTCTTATGCTTGAACTCCAGTTTTGCAAAAGAGTATGCTGCAAAGCTGCTTGTCAAAAGCTGTAAGGCGGTCACCACGATTGTGAGGAACACGGTGTTCTTCACGAACGTGCCAAACGGAATCTTCGTCCAGATATCCACGTAATTGCTCCAGCGCGGTGTCTCCGGAATCAGAACAAACGGCGTCATCTGGAATACTTCACGGTCTGTCTTAATGGAAGCGGACAGCATCCAGATAAACGGGATCAACATTGCCGCCGTGATAATCAGTAAAATCAGATACAGGAAGAACTTCTTGATCAGATTGTTTCGTTTCATCGATGTTTCTTTTTTCTGCTTTGTCATTATCTCTCTCATCTCTGTTCTCCCCCTTTCTAGTCCTCTAACTTCTTCTCATATGCAAACTGTATAATCGTTACAGCAAGTACCAGTACAAACAGTACCATTGCGACCGCACTCGCATAACCGAGTTTCCAGTAGTCGAATGCATTTTCGTAAATGTAGTAAACAAGTACGGATGCGGAGTTGCTTAACTTGCCCTGGCTTCCGCCTGCCAGCATGATGGCGATGTCGTACACCTTAAAGCAGTTGATCGTCAGCATCACGACAACGAAAAAGGTGGTGGATCGCAGCTGCGGCCAGGTGATATATTTAAATTTCTGCCAGGTCGTCGCCCCGTCGAGGCTTCCCGCCTCGTATAATTCCGACGAGATTCCCTGCAGTCCCGCAAGGTAGATTACCATGTAGTAACCCATATATTTCCAGACACTGAATAAAATAAGTGTCAGCATAATCAGATTTCCGCTAAACCAGTTCGGCAGATTCTTCTGCTCGATCCCGCAGATTGTCATCAAAAGATAATTCACCGGTCCCTTGGTCGGATGAAAAATCATGGACCATACCGTTGTGATGGCAACGAGGGATGCTACATACGGGAAGAACGATACCGTTCTAAAAAAACCTCTTCCCTTCACCTTCTGGTTTAAGACAATTGCCAGTGCCAGCGACACAACCATGGTAAGCGGTACCGTGCCGACACAGTAGATAATCGTGTTTTTTAAGGATGCCGTGAAAAAAGTATCCGACGGCAGTTTCAAGAAATTGGAAAGTCCGACAAACTGAATCGGGTTGTTTCCATCCCATTCCGTAAATGCCAGAATAAAGGCAAATATGATCGGGATCAATGTAAATACGGCGAATCCGATGAAGTTCGGCGCAATGAAAGAATAGGCAACCAGATCGTCTCTGGTCTGCTTTGACAGTTTGCGGCCGCTTCGCATTGCAGCAGCCTTCCACTGCAGTTTGTTTCTGTTTTGAATCAGTTTCTGTTTTTTCTTGTTATCAGTTTCGTTCTGACTTTGTTCCCACAGTCTTGCCATTTCGGCTTCCATCTGCTCTAATTTTGCTGCTTTCTTCTTATCCATAACCATGCCCAAAAGCCAGATACGGCTTATTTCCTTTCTCCTTTAAGCTGTTTCATTTTTAAGGGCCGGCTGTTTTCAGCCAGCCCTTTTATCAGCAGTCGTGGTTATGCTTCCGTTCCATTACTGGTTCAGAATCTTTCCAACCTGCTCATTCATGGATGCTACACCCTCTTCTACGGTCACTTCACGGTTCATGATGGAAGTGTGGTAGGTGTCGAGGATACTGTTGATCTCTGATACGTTCTCAGCATACGGTACCTCAAGGTATGCATTTGTGATATTTAATGCTTCCTTGCTGCCCTCGTCTGTCGGGAATCCTGCCATGCCGGCGATTGTGTTGATGACATCGTCCGTCATAATTGCCGGGAAGTTACCGGTGGAAGCCATTACCTTTGCGCCCTCTGTACCGGATACCCAGTTTACGAAATCAAATGCTGCGTCCTTGTTTGCGGAAGCGCTTGTCACTGCAAGACCTGTGATCGTAGCGATCGTGCTGCCTGCCTCTGCTCCGTCCGGATGCGGATAGCTTGCGATACCCCAGTTGCCGCAGAGAGAGCTGTCGTACTCACCGCTGTCAAGATTGGAGATCAATGTGGAGATGAACCAGGAACCCATGTTCATCATAGCAACATTTCCGTTGGAGAATGCTGCGGAGTAGTGAAGACCTTCTGTGCTTAAGTCTGTGTAGGTCTGGCATACACCGTCATCCTCTTCACTTAAGATCATGTCATAGTACGGAATCATCCAGTCGTAATTGCCGTCCAGGATAGAGTGTTTTCCATCCAGGATTCCGAACAGTTCGACTGCGGATCTCCATGTGTGATAATGGCATCCGTATACCTGGGAACCGTAGGTGGTATCTGTCAGCTGTCTTGCCAGTGCATCGTAATCTTCCATCGTCATATCGTTGGACGGATAAGCAATGCCTGCTGCATCAAATACATCTTTGTTGTAGTAGATCAGCCAGTAATCGCTTCTGAACGGAAGTTCATATAAGCTTCCATCTACTGTTACCTGATCTGTGATTCCGTTGAAGTCTGCGAGGTTAATTCCTGCATCTGTGATGTAATCATCCAGGGACTCCAGCGTGTTCTTCTGAACCAGCGTTGCGTAACCCGGTACATCCTTGATCGTAACCACATCGAAGTCCGATCCGCTTCCGGATAACTCCGTTGCAAGGACAGTCATGTAATCGGTTGATCCAAGGTCTACCATCTCAATGGTGACGTTTGGATTTGCAGCCTCATATGCCTCCTTGAGTGCGTTCCAGTAAGGAGTGGTCTCCTGATCCCAGATTGCCCATTTGAGAGTGACTGCCTCTCCATCTGTCGCAGCCGCATCTGCTGCTGTCTCAGTGCCTGCCGCAGCGGTGTTTGTGTCTGCTGCCGCATCTGCTGATGCATCCGTTGAAGCTGTTTCCCCAGAGCCACAACCTGCAAGTAACGCCCCTGTCATGCTTGCTACAAGAAGCATGCTCAATACTCTTTTTTTCATCTGAATCCTCCTTTTCGTATCTCTATCGTTCTCCGATAAGATGATTTTATTATATTGGCTTTGCCATACAATGGACATAGATTTTTTTACGTTTAAATTCACATTTTTTTCCTCTTTCTGTTTTCGTCTGCATTTTTTCTTCCCAAACCTGTCTTTTTTCTCAAAACCTGTCTTTTTTTCTTCACTTTGCTTTTCGCTCTCCCAAAATGGATTTTTTTCTTTCCGAATTTTCTTTTTGTGTCTATAATATAAGGTATGAAGAAAAAATTTACGACGATTCGATCCCGAATTACACTGACTACGATTACACTCTGTATTTTCTTAAGTATCGCTGTGTCCTATATCAGCTATTCTTTCTATTATAAAAGTGTAAAACAAAATATGATCCGCACCGCGGAGTCCTCTCTGACACTGCTCGGCTCCTCCATTGACAGCAACATCCAGGATGCTTATTCTTTCGTCCGCAACTGTCAGGCGAACTCTTTTATCCTGAATTATCTGTCGTCACAGGGTTCCCAGAGTGCGCGTATCACCGCCTCTACTTATCTGAAGGGAAGCTACAACAGTTACGATGGCCGCTACTATATCAAGCGCATTTTTATTGCCTCCTACAAGAACCGGGATTTTATCCAGGCTCTTGCTTCCACCAACAACCAGCCCTTCCACTCGGCAGATGATATCCGGGATCTCTATTTTTTTGACAGCTACTACAGCAGCCCTTCCTATTCTTATAGCGAAGGTATCCTGACAACCGACGGCGGTTCACAGTATCTTCCGATCATCCGGCCGCTTTACAGCCAGTATAATTCCGACGAGCTCGGTTTTATCTACATCGAAATGTCGCCGAACGTCGTCACCATACCGCTTAAGACCGCCGGAACCTACCAGAACAACGACTTTTACCTGACGTTGGAAGATCACAGCTATGTGTACAGCAATTACACCCTGACGGACGCCAACCCTTCCTATGAGATTACGGGAGATCTCTCCTCCATTGCATCTTTCTCCGATACGATCGTAAAGGAGATTTCAAATGCCAACGGAAAGTTCGTCTCCATCTCGGTTCCGCTCGCCGCGGAACACTGCTATATCACGCAGCTGATCACGGTCAATACGTTTTACGGACAGCTTGCATCCATCATTTTCGTCATCGTGGCGTGCGCCGTCATTACCGGTATCATTCTTCACACGATTTTTAATCATATGATCAATCATCCGGTACAGGAACTGCAGGTCCGAATGAAGCACATTTCCGAGGGAAATTTCGAGCGCGACTCCTCGATCGAGTGGCAGCATGAGCTCGGCGACATCGGCAGAAGCATCAACGATCTCGCCGAAGATGTGAAAACACTGATGGATCAACGGATCCGCGATGAAAATGAGAAGCGTGAGTACGAGTACAAAATGCTGCAGAGCCAGATCAATCCGCATTTTCTCTACAACACGCTCAATTCCATCAAATGGATGGCAACGATCCAGAATGCGCCTGGCATCGCGGAGATGACGACGGCACTCTCCAGACTTTTAAAAAACATCGCAAAGGGAACAGAGAAGGCGGTTCCGCTCTCTGCAGAACTCTCCCTTCTGGATGATTATTTTACGATTCAGAAATACCGTTATGGAGGAACCATCTCCTTAGAATACAGGATCGATGACGAGGCGGCATTAAGCTGTCTGATTCCGCGCTTCACCTTACAGCCGGTCGTGGAAAATTCTATCTTTCATGGCATTGAGCCAAAGGGAACACCCGGAACGATCACTATTCACATTTTCCGGAAAAATGACGCGATTCTTCAGATCGACATTACCGACGACGGCGTCGGCATGACGGAAGAACAGGCAAGACAGCTTTTGTCCGAGAACAAGAACGAAAAGACTGAATTTTTCAGGGAAATCGGCGTCAGCAACGTGCACAAGCGGCTGCAGTATGAATTCGGCGAAGATTACGGCCTGCGTGTGGAAAGCCGGCTTTCCGAATTTACCACTGTGTCCGTCCTGCTTCCGTTTGCGCCGCAGGAAGACATCGGCTAAATGCAGACAGATATTTTTACAACAAAGAAATGGGGTTACAGTTATGGTACAGCTTCTTATCGTGGATGACGAACCGCTGGTTCAGATCGGCATCCGCTCCATGTTAAACTGGGAGAGCATGGGAATTGAAATTGCAGGCACTGCCACAAACGGCAGGCAGGCATATGATATCATTCTGGAAAAGCATCCGGAAATTGTAATTACAGACATCAAAATGCCGATTATGGACGGCATGCAGCTGATCGAGAAATGTCAGTCCCAAGAGCATCCGCCTCTTTTTATTCTCTTAACCAGCTATGAGGAATTTGCTCTGGTAAAACAGGCGATCTCCTACCAGGTGCTGGATTATCTGGTAAAGCTCGAGCTGACGGAAGATGTGTTAAACGCTGCCATCCAGAAGGCTCTCGGCATTCTGGAAAAAGAGAGAAAACAGGCAGCCATCCCGGAAACCGGTTCCGATCTCTCCTTATTGCAGGATAATTTTTATATCCGGCTGCTTCTAAATCTATTCGAGACAGAGGAACAATTTGCGACACAGTGCGATCTTCTGTCCGTCCGCTTCACTGCCGCCGGCTACACGGTGGCGTATCTGGAAATGCAGAATACCAGGCAGAGTGCGTCCGCTGTCGCATCGTCGGACATCACACTCTACCGCAGCAGCTACCAGATGATCCGGAATCTGATCGTCAAATATGTGCCATGCCGGATTCTGTTCCTTGACACGACACACCTTGCGATTATTTTTTCCCTGACCAAAGAACAGACGGGCAGCTATCATCAGCTTCTGACCGATGCACTCACACAGACAGGCGACATGCTCTACAATTATTACAGCATAAGGATTCTTGCATCGGTCGGCTCTCTCGTCGAAAATCCGAGAGATCTGTCCGCCTCCTATTCGGACGCCAGACAGATTTTCCCGGACGTCCGCCAGAGTGATTCTGCCGTTATCTTTGCCGACGAGGGCAATCCCGCCCGCGAGGAGCACAACGTCTTCAACATTGCCATCTTTAAGGATGAGCTGCAGAAAGCGTTCAACGAATACGATCCGGAAGCACTCTCCGCAGTCTTCCACGACATCATTGACCTGTTTTCCAATGATAAGAGACATTACTCCCAGGCCTTATCCGCCGCGAGCAACGTGCTGCACTTAACCCTCTCCTGCCTGAGCAACGGGGAAGAACAGTTAAACCAGATCTTTGGTGAATCCGCCAACGGGTACAACTGCCTCTACGAGGCGGAAACGGTGCCGCAGGTGCTCTCCTGGATGACCGTGCTGTGCGACGGTCTGTGCCGCCTGTTTTCCGAGCACAACAAGGATTACAAGAACCGCACCATCTCCGCGGTCAAAAAATATATCAATGAACACGTTGACGAGAAGATTACGTTGAATCAGCTCTCCGATGTCTTCAACATCAGCCCGAATTATCTGTCGATCCTGTTTTCCAAGTACAACGATATGGGATTTATAGATTACGTAAACCACGCAAAGATTGAATGTGCCAAGGAAATGCTGGATGAGGGAACGCTCAAGATCTATGAGATCTCCGACAAACTGGGGTACGAGAGCGCGTTCTATTTCAGCCGGGTATTCAAAAAGGTGGAGGGCGTGTCGCCGCGCGACTATATCAACCGGACTTGAGGCACTTCTTTCTTTTGCCCGTGTTAAATGTTATACCATTTAATCTCGTTTGCCTCCATCTCCAGAGGAAAACTGCTGCCATCACCACGATAAACCACAGTTTTCTGGTGGGCATATGTATTGTTGACCACGCAGAACCTGCCATTTTTCACATAGGCATGTACTTCCACATTGAAGTTGGAACTGAACCACTGATGCAGATCCTTCTCTCCGTGGGTACTCCACAGAATACTGCGGTACAGAATACGGCTGTTCTCAAAGCTGTAAGGCAGACCGCTGATATAAACACAGCGCCCCTTTCCAAACTCATGGACAGCCATCTGCACTTCCTTCTCCCGCTGTACCAGAATTTCCGTGTCCTCGTAAGCGAAGATGTTCTTTTTACCCTCACCAAAGTCCACTGGCTTCGTGGTATCTGCCAGAATGAAGTGATCGGGATGCTCCTCCCAGTTATATTTATCGTAGTTTAAAGTAAATCCGGTTTCTTTTTCCACGCCGAGCATATCTGCAAGCTGCAGGTAATGCCCCTGAAACTGATGACCAGACGGCTCACCGACACCGATAAAACCTCCGCCGTTATATACAAACTCACGGATAGCTGCGGAAATGGCAGGATTCTCCCAGATGCCGCCACCGGTATGAGCAGTATCCCCATCTCCCACATTGATAATCACATCCAGATCTTTAAGAATTTCCGGATTTGCCAGAATATCATCAAAGGAAATAAATCGCACATCGAAAGGGGCACCACTTAATGCTTCAATAATTCCCGCATAGCTGTAATTCTGTTTCTGGTATAGGGCATGGTGTACCATATGGCATCCCCAGCTTCTAATTTTACCCCAGCTGTTCAACACAGCTACTTTCCTCACGCAATAAGGAATCGTTCCCTTTGCGTTCTCATACAGCTCGCGGAACTCGTTGCACACATTCTCTACATAATCCAGAAATTCCGGAAAATCCAGGGTCAGCTTCAGATATCCACCATAGCCGATCCGGTCAATAGGTTTTCTCAGAATGGCACGTCTTGCGGTAATCCAGTTCTCCTTTGCCTCCTTCACCGGGTCTCCGCCGTCACAAAAAGTATCGGGGAAAAAGTACGGTAAAAATCTTCCCTCCGTGTATTTTACACCTTCAATATCGGAGATGAGACGAAGGGTACTACCGTTTCCTACACTGCCTACCACCGCATCAAGTCCAATGGTGGCAAATTCCTCCATAAACGGCTCGGTTCCAATCCAGTGATCCCCAAGAAACATCATTGCCTCTTTGCCGTACTCATGGGTAATGTCTACCATCTCTTTGGCAATTTTGGCAACCTCCCTGCGCTGGAATGCCTGGAAATCTTTGAACTCCCTGCTAGGCACACGGTACTGGTTGTTGTAATAACCCTGGTCAATGATGTACTCAGGCCGGAACCTGTAACCGGCCTCCTTTTCAAACTGCTCTAAGATATAAGGGCTGACAGAGGCAGAATAGCCATACCAGTCCACATATTTTTCTCTCTTTAACTCATCAAACATCAAGGTAAACTGATGGAAAAAGGTTGTGTAGCGAATCACATTCACGTAGGGATGATCCGCGCAGTATTTGCGAAGACGCTCCAGGGAATATTTGTGGGTCTTAGGCTGTCTCACATCAAATGTAATCTGATGTTCAAAGTTTTTCCAGTCGTTGGTAACCGCATTGTACATATGTACTGGATCCCAGATAATGTAAGCCAGAAAGCTGACCGTGTATTCATGGAAAGGAATGGCATCATGAATGACCACGCAGCCCTTTTCCTCCTCATATTCCCAATGATCTGCGGACACAACATTACCGGTAGAACGGTCGACAACCTCCCACCACCGTTCTTTGTCGTCTCTGGTATTGACCATCATCAGTTCCTGGGATATACCTTTCATAAGGGGAATCTCCAAGTCAGTATCCACAGCAGTGTAAAAGGATGTCATCACATAGCACTGCTGTACTTCATCCGGGTTTGCCTTTGCCCACTCGTTGTCCTTCCGGGTAGTATAATAGGTGGCATAAATTTTTGCCCCGGTTCTGACCAGTTCCTCTGGGAACTCTGTACCGTCGCAGTCACGAATGGCATCAGCACCCCAGCGTTTCATCAATTCTATGGTTTCCGGCACCACATCCAGGTTGGTAGGAATGGTTACACGTCCCTCTTTTAAAGTCATTGGTCTCTTTTCCTCCTGCAAAAGTTAAGTCGTTGTAACAGCGGTTTACAACGGAATAATCGTATTATCCTCCTCGGTATAAGTTCCACCGCCCATCTTGTTACGGACAAAAGGCACACCCTCCCTCACATAAAAAGTGTTATGGGCGAGCAAAGCATCCGGGTTCTCCGACGGGCTTACCGTGCCCCCCAGATCGTCATAGCTCACATTATGGCAAAAACTGTTGTGAATTGCTTCTGACTGGCAGAACATAATGCATCCGCCCTCGTTTTGTCTGCTGTAATTGTATTCGTAAATGGTTCCATCACCAGAATCCGCATCGTAAGCCATCCCGTCCTGATTTAATCTTGTATCTGCCACTTCATTGCAGCGGAACAGGGCATCCTTGCACTTCCATGGCCAGATGCCTGCTGCCACTTTTCCGGCACGGTTCTCCGGCCGGCAGTAAATCCTGTCATTGATTTCGCATGCAACGGAATCTGCTGTATTGTGTTCTACTAATGGGCGCAAAGCATACATCGCAGTGATGCCATCGCCCCCAGCGGCTTTTACATAATTGTCCCGGATGACCATATTTTCATGTCCGTATTTCAAAAAGGTATCCTCGGGCAGTTCCGCCCCCTGGAATTTGTCATGTGCATAGGTGTATCCAACAGCGATTCCCCAACGGCTTGTCTTGTATACAAAGCAGCCTTCCACAGTGATATCTTTAAAGCGCGCCACACCGGTAGCTTTTTCATCGGCAGGCTTTAAAGCTGTCATATAAATGCCGCCGTTGTTCATATGTTTGTCATAGACATTGCCATTCACATCATGGATAGAAAGGTTGCGCAGGGTAATGCCGCTGCGCACTCCCTTATCCTTTGCCACCACAGCCACGCCAGTGCGGTTCATTTTATGAGGAGCACTGTAATCTTCCCCCAGGATTTCCACTGCCTGATTGCTAATCTCAATATCATGGATGACCACATGCTCTACATCATATAAAAGTACGGCAGAGGATACATAACCTTGATAAACATGCGCAGGTGAATCCAATGTTGTACCGTAATCCTGATACCAGATGCCCTGTCCCCCGGCTGCAATCAGGGGCTTTTTTCCCTCCTCCTCTTCTTCCGGTGAATAAGAGCCAATTTCAATGGGATGCTCCCTGGTTCCACTGTCTTTTATCTGCAGAAACTGATCTGTAAAAACGGAATCCCGGGCCAGCAGCACCTTATCGCCAGGGTACAGTCTCAATCTGTTTACCTGAAAAAGGCTGGCAAACGGGGAATCCATGGTCAGTCCGTCGTTACTATCACGCCCGGTTTTCTGATTGACATAATATGTCCTGTATGAGCCTGTCATAGGCATCCTCCCTCAGTCTTTTTTCGATAATCTGCCGGACATCCTCATAGTCAAACAAATCTCCATGGTAACGCCCGAACAAATCCTGGTTATTTTCATAAAATGCCCGCTTTTCTTCCTCCGTAAAACCGGGACAGACACCCAGCTTTTTTATCTGCTCCGAGGGCTGAACGAAATCCAGCTTAAATCGTGTGAGTTCGTACTGAAGATACATGGCTGGAGAATAAAAACGGACACCATAAAGAGAATTTTCCTTATTTTTCTTTGCCCGCCTTTTTTCCAAAGCCTCGATACCGGCATCTTCAATGAGCCCGAACTGTTTTGCAAGAAGAAGGGCTGCCTGCGCCTCCTCCCATTCTTTTTTATCCAGACAATATTTCCGATTCATTATTTCACTGCTCCTGCAATTCCATTGGCAAAACTCTTTTGTAAGCACAGAAAGATAATTGCGGTAGGAAGGGTACAAATCAATACCCCCAGCATTAACATACCATAGTCTACGCTGTAACCACTTTTTAAGTTTGCAACCAACATGGGCATGGTAATCTGGTTGCTGTCCTGTAAAATAATCGTTGGCCAGAGATAGTTATTCCAGGCATTCATGAAAGTTACTGTCATGGCTGCGCCGTAGGTAGACTTCATAATTGGCAGGAACATGGTAAAAAAAATCCTGATCTCACTAAGTCCTTCCAGACGGGCTGCCTGGATAATATCATGAGGGAAAGAACGGGCTGCCTGCCGGAACATCATAATGAGAAATGGTGTAGAAAGAGAAGGCAGTGCCAGTGCAATCCAGGTATTAACCAGCTTCCATGAAGAAAACATTTTAAACAAAGGAATCATAATAGCAACAAAGGGAAGCATCATGGCAAGAAGCAGAATGTTCATCAGAAGGTCTTTGCCCTTGTCATGATAAATCTCAAAGCCATAGCCTGCGATGGAGCAGATTAACAGTGCAATCACAGTAATCACAATTGCATTGCGGAAAGAGTTAAACATGGCTCGTCCCAGATTCTGGTTTGCAATGAGACTCTGGTAATTTTCCATCAGATAAACACCTGGGAACAGTTTTCCACGGACAATATCAATGCTGGAGTTGGTTGCTCCACAAATCATATAGTACAGGGGAAACGCTGACAGGAAACTGGCAATGATTAAAATAATATAAGCGATAGTTGTCTTTACTTTAGTCACGTTTGTCACCTACTTTCATCTGGATTGCAGAAAGAACTGCCACACTCACAAGGATAAATACGGAAATTGCTGCCGCATAGTTAAATTTGGGTGTTTCCACAAAGGAGATATTATAAACATAATGCGCCAGTGTCATGGTGGACTTACCAGGACCTCCGGAAGTCAGGTTAACAGACTCATCAAACAACTGTAGCGTACCTGAAGTTGACATAATAGCCGTCAACAGGATGGTAGGCCTCAATAAGGGAATGGTAATCTTCATAAACTGCTGAAA
This sequence comes from Roseburia hominis A2-183, assembly GCF_000225345.1. Classification (NCBI taxonomy): domain Bacteria; kingdom Bacillati; phylum Bacillota; class Clostridia; order Lachnospirales; family Lachnospiraceae; genus Roseburia; species Roseburia hominis. Next base: position 888,904 of record NC_015977.1, on the reverse strand, counting down.
AGGGGTCGCTCCATCAATATAACTTGCTTCGTATACGGAATCATCAATATTCTGTAAGCCCGCAAGATAGAAAACCATATTGTATCCGGTCCATCTCCAGATCAGTGCAATGATGATGACAAAACGGGCTGCCCATGCATTCTGGAACCAGTCCACTCTGTCAAAGCCAAGGGTCGTAATAATATTATTTACCAGACCGTCCTGGGCAAATAAGGATTTGAAAATCATGGAATAGGATACCAGTGATGTCGCACATGGAAGAAAGATAAGAGTACGGAAAATACTCTTTCCTTTAATCTTCGGACTGTTCAAAAGCTGTGCCAGCCCCAGTGCCAGAAGTAACATGACAGGCACCTGGATTATAAAGTAAAATACAGTGTTAAACAGACACTGCTGGAACGTCTTATCCTTTAATATTCTCTGGTAATTTGCCAGCCCTGCAAATCCTGATCCTTTTTTGGTAAAGGACAGGATAATTGCCTGTATCATAGGATAAAAGCAAAAGATAAAGATAAGAAGTGCAGCCGGAATTAAAAATGCCCATCCGGTCAGGTTATGTTTTTTTTCCAAACTCATTTTTGCTTTCTTCTGTTTCATATAAATTCTCCTGATTAAAAAGAATATCGTTTCGCGATATTCTGCGCCGCTTTTACGCCGCTTTGGGCGACATATATTTCTGTAAAAACCTGTGCATCCTCGCCTGTGAAAAAATACCGGGAACGCAATACGCTGATCCCGGTACTGGCTCATTTTTCACTTACTTATTCACTAATGTTAAATTCAACAGCATCCTGTGCATTCTGAATTTCTTCATCAATATCAGCACCATTCTGTACTACGTTAGTGATTGCATCGGTCAGTGCACTTCTAATATCATTATAATATGCACCATAGTTAATTGCGGGAACTTTGCCTGCAAACTCAACAATGTCTTTGTATACCGCCTGTCCACCATAGAAATCAGAAGTCTGATTGTAAACATCCGACTGTGCTGCAGGCAGATAGCTGGAAATTGCGCCGGCGTTAGGGAGTAAATCATCGTATAATTCAACGCTGCCACCAAAGGTTGTCTTTAGGAAATCAAATGCCAGTTCAGTGTTCTTGCAATTAGAAGATACTGCCCAGCTTGCACCACCACAGTTTGCGTAATTGGTGGCACCATCAATGCCGTCTAAAGCAGGCATGTTTACAATAGCCCACTTACCAGACTGGTCTTCTGCCGACTGAATGGATGACATAATCCAGCAGCCCTGGATAACACCAGCAGCCTCACCCTTGTTCATGGATGCAATGTACTGATCCCAGTCGGTGTAGTCAACCATAATCCCCTCATCGATTAACTGCTTGTAAACCTCGATTGCTTTTTTCAAAGCTGCGTTGTCCGCCAGATGAACTTCACCATTAACGATAGGAGATGCGCCTGCAGACTGCAGCATCTCGATAACAATTTCAGAACCGCCGGAACTTGTCAGCATGGGAACACCGTTTGCATCGACAACTTTTTTCGCCAGCTCCATGAACTCAGACCAGGTTGTGTCCTTGAAATCTTCAACGGTAAGACCGGCAGCCTCTACCATATCGGAACGGATTGCCATAATAGATGCTCCATTATCAAAAGGAATACCGTAGTGTTTTCCTTCTGCGGTAGAATCTCCTAATTTACCACCGGAGAAATCGTCAAAATTAATACCGGAATCTGATAATTCTGTGAAAACCTCGGGATAATTTGCAATATTTTTCTGGAAAGAATTATCCTGCATCAGGAAAATGTCCGGCAGTGTGTCATAATTATCGGCCTCAGCAGCGGTAATGATGTTCTGCTCAATATCGGTGTAAACCTTCTCCTGAATGTCCAGTTTAAAATTGGGATGATCTTTCTGGTAAATTGCCTCAGCCTGTTTCATTGCATATACATTGAAGGTTGGATCCCAGCACCATACAGTAAGAACTTCTTCGCCATCTGCTGCATCTGTGCCTTCAGCTTCTGTTGCAGACTCTGCCGGGCTGGTTTCAGCTGCACCGCCGGATGCAGAAGTGCCTGCTGTGCTGTTACTGCTTCCGCAGCCTGCAAGTGTGGAAGCGGTCATCGCTGCTATAAGCAGTGTGCCTACTAATTTCTTTCTCATATTAAATCCTCCTTTGAAACAATACATCATTTGTTGATGGTTTCATTATAGCTTTCCATATCCTACTATTCAATTTCTATGTTGTCCTATTCTATCAATATCTTGCTGTTTTTACTAAAAATATGAGTATTTTGACAACCTTTTCATTTTCAGCATTATTATTTTCCGTCATTTTAACGTAGTATTTTTTATTACACCGATTTTAATATGCAAAATGACGATTCACTACTTTTATGTTATATTATATTGTTCAGCAAGATATTGATATTCAGCAACAATTTAACACAATACACCGCTGTCTTTTCGTGATATAATGAATCCTGACGGATTCATATTTAGAAGTTCCTACGTAACTTCAGATGCGCAGAAGGCAGCGCAGAAACAACGCAAAAATGATATTCATGAAAATAAGTTTTTGGGGAGGTTTTTATGGGAAATGAACGTTTCGACATCTCCATTCCAAAAGAATATTTAACAAGAGATAAAGCAAGACTTTTATATGTTTCCTCTGCAACCTACGGTGGTGACTGGATCAGTACGCCCCACACCCATTACTGTTCTGAGCTTTTCTATGTAATTGACGGTGTGGGACAATTCCAGGTAGAAGACAATATCTTCCCGGTTTCTGCCAATGATCTGGTGGTCATCAATCCCAATGTGTCCCACACGGAACTTGGTTTCAATGCCAATCCATTAAAATATATCGTTTTGGGCATTGAAGGACTGGAACTTTCCGTTGAAAATAACAACGCCAACTTCTGCATTGTAAATTTCAGGGAAATCAAAGATACCGTTAACTTCTATTTAAAAGTAATGCTCCGTGAAATCGAAACCCGCTCTGCCGGCTATGAAACAGTCTGTCAGGATTTGATGGAAATCCTTATCGTTCTTTTCGGACGCCAGACCAATTTTTCTACGATTCTCAGTCCCGCAAACAAAAGAGCGTCCCACCTCTGCGATTCCGTTCGGCGCTATATTGATCAGAACTGCGGGGATGAACTCTCCTTGGAGCATCTGGCAAAATTTTCCCATGTAAACAAATATTATCTGGTACATGCCTTTACTGATGAGTATGGGATTTCTCCCATCAACTATCTCATGCATGCCCGCGTAAAAAAAGCTGAAAAGCTGCTGGCAACCACAGATTACTCTCTTTCTGTCATCAGCCATACCTGTGGTTTTTCCTCCTCCAGCTATTTTTCCCAGACCTTTAAAAAAGTAGCAGGAGTTTCTCCCAGCAGCTACCGCAAGACGGTCAAATCTGACCATGGAGAAATGGAAGACCTTTCCCGCTAACATACAGGCAGGAGGTCCTTTATTTATACTCAAAATTCGGGATCTGTCCCCAGCGCTCCTTAAAATAGTGTGCCGCCATCTTCGGCCGCCGGTCTCTGGTAAAGAGACCCTTTTTATTTCCGTCGGCGCGCATGCATCCCTGGATTGTGGCGAAATCCGCAAAATTCCAGACCTGCTCGCCGATGAAGAAGCTGCGCTTGTCAAATTCCACATTCTGTCTGCGGTAATATTCCATCTGGAACTCCTCGGAGAACATTTCCGGCACGCTCTCGTGAATCCCCGCAACCGCATCCGCGCCGTATTCTGTAATCATCACCGGTTTGTTCTGTTTTTCCCAGAAATCCAGTTCCATATTTAATGCGTAGCATGCCGCGTCAAGATCGCCAGACAGATTGTACCAGCCATAGTAACGGTTCACGCACACCACGTCCATCGTCCTCGTCACGAGATCTCTCTCGTAGTTGTTCTGGCAGCACACGAAGGTTACCGGACGATCTGCCGGATCAAGGCTGTGCGTCAGCTCATAGAGCGAGTGCCAGTAATCGTACGCCGACTCCGGAAAATGCTCGGTGTCCGGTTCATTTCCCATCGACCACATGACTACGCACGGATGATTCTTGTCCCTTGCAATCATCTCGCGCAGCACCTGCTCGTGGTGCTCTCTGATGTGGAAAGTCTTGTACGGGTCGATCTTATCTCCCGCGCCGATTCCAACCGCAGGCGTCTCATCGATCACAACGATACCTTCCCTGTCGCACAGCTGATACATCTCCTCCGCATACGGATAGTGGCTGGTGCGGAAAGAATTGGCATTCAGCCAGTGGATCAGATTGATATCCTTGACATCCAGGCACACATCGAGTCCTCTTCCGCGGAAAGCCGCGTCTTCGTGTTTTCCAAAACCCTTAAAATAGAACGGTTTTCCATTGATCAAAAACTGCGTTCCCTCTACCGCCACCGTGCGGATGCCGAATGTCTCCTCGTAGAGATCCTCCCCGTAAGTGACACTCGCCGTATAGAGGTACGGCTCCCCCGGCCACGGCCACCACAGTCTGGCATCCGGGATTCTGACTGTTCCGCCCGCTCCATCCGCCGCTGCCACCTCATTGCCGTCCGCGTCCAGAATACGGATGCGCACCTCATCCTCACATACGCTGCCCGCCGTCTTAATCTCATAATTTACCACTCCGGTATCGCCGTCAATATCCGGCACCAGCGTAATGTCCTCAATATAAGCCGCCGGCGTCGTATAGATGCGGACCGGACGGTTGATTCCCGCATAATTAAAGAAATCAAAATTCGGCAGATTCTGCGGTTTTCTCCATACCTTCGCCGCTTCAACACTCGGCACGCCCGGATTGTCCGATCCGAAAAATGCCGTGCTGCCCTCATTTCCGACCGGAAGCGTGCTGTGATTTACCCGGTTGTCCGCCGCAACGACGAGCTCCGCCGTCTCTCCCGGCACAAGCTGATCTGTCACATCCACCTCAAACGGAAGAAAGCCGCCTTTATGCGCAGTCAGAAATCTGCCATTTAAGTACACCTTTGCAGCATGTGTAACCGCGTCAAAGCGGAGCACGAGACGCTGTCCCTTCAGATAGGACGGAACCGTGATCTTGCGCTCGTAATACGCCCAGCCGTAATGGTTCCGGTATTTCGGGTCGTCCTTCTGATCGTTGTACGATGCCGGCACCGCCATCAGCTCTGTGTCCTCCCCCATCACTAAGGAATCTCCCGGCTCCTTCTCATCTCCCAGTTTAAAATTCCATACTCCGCCGAGATCTATCACCCCGCGTACTCTGTTCTCTCTTGGATACAACATCTTTTCTTCCTCCATTCTTTCTACTGATTTCTTCCCGATAGCTTTTGTCTGGGATTTCTTTTATTTTACATTTCTTTTGACTGCTCTATGCCGTCTATCGCAGCATGGATTTCCCCATCCTGTTTCGTGACAGTATACATTTTTCCACGCACCCGCACGGACGCATGGAAGTAATCCACTTCCTTTGGAATATGCGGTGCAAAATCGCAGCCGCCTTCCGGCGACAGATGGATTCCGGCGATCTCCTCTAAGATCACAGGCACGGGCGCACTCGCCCACGGATGACACAGGCTCGTGTTCCACTTCTGATCTTTCCCCCACGCCTCAAAGCAGGTCGTCGCTCCCTCCCGCAGCATGTTACACCACCCGTGATCGCTGTCGTTTAGCAGCAGCCTGTACACACTTTCATACCGCCCCCGCCGTGCCAGTGCAAGCAGCAGGTAATAACTTAACATCACGCCGCAGGAAAATCCCCGTTTTTCCAGAAACTCAATGACAGGTGCTTCCTCTGCCTCCTCCAGAAGCCCGAAATACAGGGCATACACGTTGGAGTGAAGCGATGTGTGGCTGCTTGTTTCACTGTCTGCAAGAAGCCCCGTCTCCTTCCGGTAAAACGCCCTGCGATACGCGAAAACCGGCTTCTCCAGCTCATACGGCTCCTCTCTGCCCAGCACACGGGCGAGCCCGTTGAGCGTTTTTTTCGCACCGAGATACAGGGCATTGATGACATTATGGCACCCCGCCCCCACAACGGGTCTTGTCAGCGCAAAATCATACTCATCCCGCAGATTTTCGGGCCAGTCGACCAGATTCCACTTGTCTGCCACCTGCACAAGCAGCCCGTCCGCGCGCTCGTACTGCGCAAAATGCCGGATCATGCCAAGCGCCGTCTTATAGTATGGAAGCAGCGCAGCCGCGTTGCCGGTGTAACGGTAGTATAGTGCCAGCAGCTGCGGATACATCAGGGAATAATCGGCGATCTCCTGCATCAGTCCTCCCGGTGCAACCGCCAGAAGCCCCGGGCAGACTGCCCTTGTCTGCGCAAACTGATCAATGCATTTCAAAAGCATCTGCGTCTCCCCGGTCAGCAGTACCTGCGCATGCGCCGTCACAACGGCATCCCCGAGATATTGTCCTTTTTCTCTGGTCGGGCAATCCACATAGCCCTCCTGCGTTCCGTATTTTACCGCGTTCTTACAGATGGAAAAAATCTGCTCCAGCCGCTTTTCGGAGGACGTCACCTCTGCGCCCTCCTCCATCGGATAGTGGCGTGTCTGCACAAAAATCCCACAAATGTTCACGCCCTTCCCCGGAAGCAGCTTTGCGTAGCGGAATCCCTTGTAATCATACGGTTCCAGACTGCAGCAGCCGTCTGAGAGCGTCCAGATCTCGTGGTAGGAGCAGTTGCAGCGCATCTCGTAGCGGACGCTGCCGCTCTCATCCAGTTCCTCTCCGCAGAAGATTTCCACGGTATCCCCCGCGCTTCCCTCCGCCGTCAGGCACAGGCTTCCGGCGACTTCCTCTCCCACATCGATCCGGATGCTGCCATCCTCATAGATCTCGACTTTTTCCGGCTTGATGCGCTCCCCGCAAAGCATCCGCGTCGGCTGTAAATACAACCGGTAATCCGCCCACTCTGCCGCAGCCGGCGTCTTCCATCCGGCATCATCAAATTCCGCACTGCTCCATCCTTCCGGGAATTTTCTGCTGTCAAAGTTTTCCAGAAACTGCGTATCATATCCGATTGTTCCGCCGCTGTACGCATCCGTCCTCTCATAGCAAAAACGAAGCGGTATCCGACAGTCCTGCGCATCCATCAACTCTGTGGCAAACGCAAAGCGCAGGTCGCCGCTGTTGTATACACGGTTGATTAACCCCTGATAATATAAATGCAGTCCGAAGCAGTGCTCTCCGGCCTCCATCTTCCCCAGTGGAATCTCGTTGTAATAGTAGTGATCCGGATAACCGGGCGCAGGTCCCTCCGCCACAAATCCGGACTCCACGTACAGCTTGTAGTGATCGTCCGCCGTCAGTCTTAACGTCAGGTTCTCCTGCGCCGTCTCAAGCGTAAAACGCGCACGCACCAGAACATGCAGATTCCGCCGGAATTCCGCTGTCAGCTGTTGCTCTGCCTCCGGTTGTTTTTCCCCTTCCTCCTGCTCCTTGTGAAACAGATTAACCGGTGTGATATGTGAAAATTCGCGGATCGTAAGCCACTGTGGACTCCATTCTGCTTTTTCTCTGCTCATCTCTTCCGTCATCCCGCCATCCTTTCCGGGCGTTTGCTCTTCTGTCTGCAATTTTCCTGCTTCCTTCTTCCGGGCAGTCGTACTGCACAGATTCCCTTACAGACAGCTTCCTGATTTTTTATTATGGTATAAAAAAATAGTGCATTTTTCCATAGACTTTCTTATGAAAAAATACACTATTTCTATGTCATTTTTATGCTGCCTGAAATTACTTACTGCGGCTGTTTTCCGATGTAAGCAAGGATACCGCCGTCCACATACAGTACGTGGCCGTTGACAAAATCAGATGCGTCCGAAGCTAAGAATACTGCCGGTCCCTGTAAATCCTCGGCGCTTCCCCATCTTGCTGCCGGGGTCTTTGCGATGATGAACTGGTCAAACGGATGTCTGCTTCCGTCCGGCTGGATCTCGCGGAGCGGTGCGGTCTGCGGAGTTGCAATATAACCCGGTCCGATGCCGTTGCACTGGATATTGTACTCGCCATACTCCGATGCAATGTTTCTGGTCAGCATCTTTAAGCCGCCCTTTGCCGCTGCATAAGCGGATACAGTCTCACGGCCAAGCTCGGACATCATGGAGCAGATGTTGATGATCTTGCCGTGTCCTTTTTTGATCATAGACGGAATCACCGCCTTGGAAACGATAAACGGTGCGTTCAGATCCACATCGATGACCTGTCTGAACTCTGCTGCGGACATCTCGCACATCGGAATACGCTTGATGATGCCAGCATTGTTTACCAGAATGTCGATCACGCCGACCTCTTTTTCGATCTTTGCAACCAGTGCGTTTACCTGCTCCTCATCTGTGACATCGCAGACATATCCGTGCGCTTTGATGCCCAGCTCCTCATAAGCGGCAAGTCCCTTGTCGACAAGCTCCTGCTTGATGTCGTTGAATACGATCGTTGCGCCCGCCTGTGCATATGCAGATGCGATTGCGAATCCGATGCCGTAGGATGCGCCTGTTACCAGCGCTACTTTTCCCTCTAATGAAAAATTAACCATAGTTTTCCGTCCTTTCTTTTTCCCTCTTATTGATCTGGTACTGCTCATTGCTTACACCTAGTATATCATGTGCAAAACCAGCACATGATCAACATTCGCCGTTCGTCAATCATGCAAGCATGTTGACTCACTTGCGCTCATTATATCATGTATGTTATTCCATTTCCTGCAATATTGTATTATAAATCTTGCAAATATTGAACTTTTGTCCTATGCTGTGTAAAGAGACATGCGCTACAGAACACATAACACCACAAGGCACATAGCGCCACTGGCGCATTAAAAAACGGCGGCACTACCGCCTGGAATCGTAAGAACGGAGAACCTATGAATAGCTGTATAACCTGCAAAGAAGCCATCGAACACTGCATGAGCACCCACACATTCGCGTTCGCCCATCTCTACGGCGATGAGAAAATCATGGACATGCACATTCACAACTGCTGCGAAGTCTATTACTCGATTTCCGGCGGAAAACAGTTTCTGATCGACCACTGCCTGTACGACATCCGCCCCGGCGATCTTTTCTTAATCAACCAATTTGAAAGCCACCACCTGACACAGATCGATCAGCAGACACACGAGCGGATCATCCTCTCCATCGACCCGGAATACTTATCGAAGCTCTCCACCGGCGTGACGAATCTTGGCCATTGTTTTTCTTTCCGTGACACCAGAATGCCGCACCAGATCCACCTCTCCCCCAAGGAGCAGAACCGCTTTATGTACTTTATTCACGAGCTGCATGACGATGGCGGCATGGGGGAAGACCTCTTGGATCAGGCAATCTTTCTGGAATTGATGGTCTTTTTAAACAGAGCCTTCGCCGCCCGCTGCACAGACGCCGCAGCCCCCGCCCCGGCTCCATCTTCCAATTACCACGCCCAGGTGGACGCCATTTTATCCTACATCAACTCCCATATCGGCGAGCCGCTGACGCTCGCCGGTCTGTCCGCGCATTTTTTTATGAGCACGTCCTATCTGTGCCGTATTTTCAAGGAGGCCACCGGCACCACCATCAACAAATACATCACCGCAAAGCGCATCACCCTGTCCAAATCGCTGCTCGATCAGGGCTACTCCGTCTCGGAAGCCTGCGAGGTCTGCGGCTTCAACGACTACAGCAATTATCTGCGTGCCTTCACAAAAGCAGTCGGCATCTCTCCGAAAAAGTACGCGCAGTTTCACTCCTGACCGGTTATATCTGTTCCTTCTGCTCTACCTCGCTTATAAATTTTTCTATCAGCCTGTTTACTTCATCCGGCTGGTCCGTATTGGAATTATGACCAGCATTCTTTATCCATTTAAGCGGCAACCCTTCTCTCTGATGCCATTTCTTATTATAGCTTTTGGCTGAGCCCGCTTTATCCTTTTCGCCACAGATAAGTAATGCCGGACAACTGATATGATATGGCAGATCTGCTTTGATCGCCTCAGCAAGCATTCTGTAACCAAAACCGGCAAGCCTTGCATATTCTTCAGAATCTGGATCATAGGACATCATCATCTTCCGCATAAGATTCTGACCATAATCCGTCTCTGCACATCCTCTTGAACCAGCCCTAAGAAGTGCTTTCCATGGATAGATCTTATATAATGGCTCTGCTCTTTCAAGAAGCCATATTTCCATTGCTGTCATATAAGACTTTTGAAGCGGTGCAGAATCAATGGAGATAAAGCCTTTTATCTTATCCGGATATAATTCCATATACATTTGAGCCAGATATCCCCCCATAGACTGACCGATAATGATGGGATTATAAATTTCTTCTTTTGTTAATATTTCATCAAGCCATTCTGCCATGTCAGACAGACTGTAATTATTCATAAATGGTCTGGATAATGCATGTGATGGTGCATCCCATACAAACACATTCTGTTTCTTCTCAAAATATTCTGTCTGCTTTTCAAAAAGCCTGTGATCTGCTGTAAGTCCCGGCAAAAACACTAACGTAATTTTCTGCTTGTCTATTATATTTACAAAATAATGGATGCAGCCACAGGGTGTCTTATAACTGTTTTCGGTCATTTTCCATCCCTTTTCCATAAACTATTTCCCAATGATTTATCATTTCCAGATATTCCTGCTCAAAAGCTGTTACATCATAATTTCCTGTTCTGTACCAATATTTAAGCATCCCATCTGAAGCATACAGAATTTCTTTATATATACTGGTAAACTCTATATCCTTACGGATGAAATCAAGATTCAAAATTGACAGAAGCATTTCCAATGTCTTTTTTGCAGCATCCTGTACATCCGGTTGGATGATGGATTGAATATCGGGCTCGGTTTCAAAAAAAATCATCTGTTTCATATACCTTATATTGACGCATGTACTTTTTTGTTAAATCCGCTGCATGCTTCCATAGAAAAAGATATAGCTCCTGCTTGTTATGAAAATAATGAAACAAAAGTGACTTGGATATTCCTGCTTCTGCCGCAATTTCTGAGGTTGGTGCCTTTTTATATTGATTCGTTGCAAATACTTTATATGCAGCATTTAATATTTGCGATTGTTTTTCTTCCGGCAATGCATAAAATTTTTCATTCATAAGCTGCCTCCGTTGACCAATTCGGTTAATGCGAGTATATACCCGTTGACCGATTAACGGAAGACCCCATTTGATCATCTATCCCTGCAACTTTTGATTTTGTATTTCCATTCATTGAAAAAAGGCATCAAAGCCATCTCTGTTAAAGTTACCCTTTTTTCTGAAATACATATCAAAATCATTTCAAAAATTAGCTTGACATATTACCAGATTGCTTTCCTATCTATCTCGCTGATAAATTTTTCTATAAGTCTGTTTACTTCATCCGGCTGGTCAGTATTGGAATTATGACCAGCATTCTGTACCCAAAACCAGCAAGCCGTGCATATTCTTTATCCAGTGCAATAATCCTGGGATGGTCTTTATTGTCTGCCTTCTTGTATTGTGCATTTACCGCTCCAAACAGCGGCACATCCATGGCCATTGCTTTTTCGCCTCCGCCGAACCGATTAAACGCAACATTGGTCAGTGGCTTCTTTGTCTCTTCCTCAAGTTTGGCTTTTTCTGTATGAATCTTACTCCGGAAGTGCCCTGCAACCCGTTCAATATCTTCCACCGTAAGCAGTTCCCGATCACGAAGAAGAATCTGCTCCAGATCCACCGTATCCAGTTCCCGGTCATTATCCGCTTTACACGGCTTCCCGTACTTAATTAACTTTTTAAATAAACGCAATCATATACAGCGGCAACGTAATGATTCCCTCCTCGCTCACACCTATATTGCCATCCGCAAATTTGTATCCGTAAGATATATCTTTGTTATTCTTCATAAGCCATTTTAATGAATTTGCCCGGGTATTTCTGCTCTTGACTTCGATAGGAACCACGCTCCCGTCTTTCTGGATGATAACATCGATTTCTCTTTTCGTTGTGTCATTTTTATAGAAGTATATCTGATATCCCTTCTTATAAAGAGCATCTGCTATTGCACATTCATAGATACCGCCTTTTGAGTTTCCAGCTAATGTATTTTCTACAATATGCTGTTTTAAAGAAAAATCCTTCATCGCCATCAGCAGTGATAAATCAGTTGTATATGCCCGGAAAAAGTCGTCTCTTGCATAATCATCCAAATCAAATCTGACATCCGTCACCCGTTTGCATAATTGCACCATATCTGCTCGAAGCAGCCATTCAACACTTGAATAATACTTTTGTGCCCTTCCGCCATGCTCAATTTCTTTATACTGAAATTTATGGTTTTCCTTATCTAATAGCTGCTTTGCAAGCGAGAGATAACATTTTTCTGCCTTTACCTTTTCTTCAGCAGTTGCATAATGTGCTATATCATACTGGTATCCCTGTAAGAGATTTCTTTGAACCCTGTCAACTTCTCTGAAATCCTTTATATCTATATATTTCTGTACTACTTCCGGCATACCGCCTGTTGCAACATACTGTCTGTAATAATTCATCATCTGCGAATGAATCGCCTCAGGTATCACTGTCTTTGAATGTAAATATCCACAAAGATTCTCTATCATATCTTCGGAAACTCCCATTCCCCAAAGAAATTCTTCAAAATCCATGCCATACATTCTCAGATAATCAACATAGCCGACAGGATAGGAAGACGCACGTTTATAATCAATTCCCAGAAGTGATCCTGAGGCAACCACATCATATCTGTTATCTATCGCCCAGAACTTGAGCGATGTAATTGCCTCCTGGCATTCCTGAATTTCATCCAGAAAAATCAAAGTTTTTCCGGGAACAATTTTCCTTTCCGGAAAGCGAAAACGCATAGCCATAATCATATTGTCTACTGTAAGATCTCCGGCAAAAATATCCATTGCCGAAGGCATCTGCTTAAAATTAATTTCAAGCAGTTCCTCAAAGTTTTCCTCCGCAAATCGTTCGATGATATATGTTTTCCCTGTTTGTCTGGCACCCTGAACAACCAAGCACTTTTTATCCTTTGTATCCATCCAGTTTTTAATGTAAGCCGTCGCTTTTCTTTTCAGCATAAAGCACCTCAAATCAATGAATTTCATTCCTGTTATTGTTTTTAATCAACATTTTAGAATATCAAAATGTAATTTCTGTCAACATTTCAGAAAATTATATCATTTTTTTAATGTTCAGGCAAGCTGCTAATGGGCATATATTATTGACAACCGTTACAGAATCATGAGAAGCGTTCCCGCCACAATCAGTACAAGACCAAGCGCCGCCCTTTTCGTCAGCTTCTCATGAAATACCAGATAAGAAAAAGCGATGGTGACAAGGATACTCAATTTATCAATTGGCACTACCACGCTCGCAAGTCCGTCCTGCAGCGCTTTGTAATAGCAGAGCCAGGAACCGCCGGTTGCAAGTCCCGACAGACAGATAAATCCGAGTTCCTTCCTGTCAATCCTGCCAATCTCCTTCTGCTTGCCCTTCGCAAATACCATGATCCATGCCATCAAAAGTACCACCGCCGTCCGAATTGCTGTTCCGAGATTGGAATTGAGTCCCTCGATGCCGATCTTGCCGAGAATCGAAGTGAGACTTGCAAAACCGGCGGATAGGCAGGCGTACAAAAGCCAGCTCTTTTTCTCCTGCCCCACGCTCTTTTCCGTCTCCTTCTTCTGGATCATAAGGAAGGTACCGGCGCCGATTAAGATGACACACACAATCTTAAGTGCGCTGACTTCCTCTCCCAAAAAAAGAAACGCCAGCACAATGGTCAGAATTGTACTGGACTTATCAATCGGAACCACCTTATTCACGTCACCTGCCTGCAAGGCATGAAAGTAGCACAGCCAGGATGCTCCCGTCGCAACCCCTGAGAGAATCAGAAACAGCCATGTCTTGCCGGATACAGCCGCAATGCCGTCCTGTGCCCCCACGACGAACACCATAATCCATGAAAAAACAAGAACCACGATCGTGCGGATCGCCGTCGCCACATCCGAGTCTGTATGGCGGATACCGCATTTTGCCAGAATCGACGTAAGTCCCGCAAACAGCGCAGAACCAAACGCATAGAAAATCCACATACGAATGCCTCCTCTACGATACACCTTTTCTCCCGCGTATCACAATAATGTCATTTAACTTTAAGAGTGTGTCCTTCTGCGGCAGGATGGATAAATCGTCGCGCAGAATTAAAAACACCGTCAGCTGCTGCTCATCCTGCACTTCTCCCACGGTCTTTCCCGCATATCTTCTGTCCACAAAAATCTCCGCAATCTCCTTGATGTCCGCATCCTGGATATTTGAGATGCTGCTCTTTCTCTGATACTGCTCCACGAATCCGGCGCTGATGATACCGGTCGGGATCGCTACCACGCCGACGCCGAGATACGCAATACAGATCGCCATCAGACGCCCCAGCGTCGTGATCGGATAAATATCGCCGTATCCGACCGTAAGAAGCGTTGACATGCTCCACCAGACGCCGCTGAATGCATTGCGGAACACTTCCGGCTGCGCGTCATGCTCCACACTGTACATGCACAGACTGCTCGCAAGCATCAGGATCACCACGATAAACACCGAGGAAATGATCTGATTCCGCTTCTCGTACAGTACCGTCGTGATGACATTAAATGAATCATATCTTGCATTCAAGCGGAAGAGATGAAAGATTCTTGCCACCCGGAGCATCCGAAAGATCACAAATCCGGACAAAAAGAACACCGGAACAATGGTCAGAATGTCCACCACGCCGTCAAAAGACACCATAAAGCGCAGTCTGGCGCGGCATTTGCGCATTCCCGGATATAAAAGATCCGCCGTCCAGATGCGGAGCACATACTCCACACAAAAAATAAAGAGCGTGATGACCTCCACCACGAAAAAGAAACCGGACAGAAAGTCCAGTTCCTCAAACGTCTGTAAAAATGTAACCAGAATATTTGAGACAATCGTAATTGTGATAAAAATATCGAACGCACGGCTGATCCGGTTACTCTTATCTCCAATCTGGATAATGTTAAATATTTTTTCTCTCACCTTATGAATCCATCTCCCAGCGTAACTCTGATATTTTCGGTGTCCGACGGATCCTACCGGTCATGGACGGCTCCGATCAGTTCCCGGATATCCTCCACCTGATAGCGCTCCATGTAGGCGCGGATTCCGTCAACGATCTCCTCCGTCGCATGCGGATGATAGAAGTTCGCCGTACCGACCGAGACTGCGGTCGCACCGGCAAGAATCATCTCGATGGCATCCTCCGCCGTCTGGATTCCGCCCATTCCGATAATCGGAATCTTTACCGCCTGCGCACTCTGGTAGACCATGCGCACCGCGACCGGATGCACTGCCGGACCAGACATACCACCCGTGCGGTTTGCCAGCGCAAAGCATCTTCTGTGAATATCAATCTTCATTCCTGTGATCGTATTGATCATGGAGAGTGCATCCGCACCGCCCGCTTCCGCTGCACGCGCCATCTCCGTGATGTCGGTGACATTCGGGGAAAGCTTCATGATGACCGGCTGCTTTGCATGGCGTTTCATCTCTTTTGTGACTTCTTCGACCATCTTCGGATTCTGTCCGAACGCAATACCGCCCTCCTTTACATTCGGGCAGGAAATATTGATCTCGAGCAGATCTACCGGCTGGTCGGAGAGGCGTTCCACCACATCAATGTATTCCTCCGTCGTATGTCCGCAGACATTGACGATGATCTTCGTGTCATATTTTTTGAGGAACGGAATGTCTCTGTCAACGAACAGATCAATGCCCGGATTCTGTAAACCGATCGCATTGAGCATGCCGCCGTAGACCTCCGCCACACGCGGCGTCGGATTTCCTTCCCACGGCACATTCGCAACGCCCTTGGTCACAACTGCTCCCAGCTTATTCAAATCGACAAACTCCGAATACTCCTCCCCGGAACCGAACGTGCCGGATGCCGTCATAACCGGATTTTTCAGTGCGACACCGCACAGATCAATGCCAAGATTCATCAGAAATCCACCTCCTCTGCCCGAAATACCGGTCCTTCCTTACAGACTCTCTTGTTCTTCACATTGGAATGCGCATCCTTCTCTGTGGACTTGCAGACGCAGGCAAGGCAGGCGCCGATGCCGCACGCCATGCGCTCCTCCATGGAGATCCAACATTCGATGCCTTCCTTTGCGGCATACTCCTTTAAGGCGCGGAGCATCGGAAGCGGTCCGCAGGCGTAGATCACATCCGCGGTCAGCCCGTTCTCGCGGATGGCGTCGAGCACATTGCCCTCCGTTCCCACACTGCCGTCCTCCGTTGCGATATAGACCTCTCCCTGTTTGCGGAACTCATCCAGCAGAAACAGCTCATCCCGGTATCCAAGCACAATCTGTTTCTCGCAGTTTAACTCTTTTGCGAGCTCTAACATCGGCGGAATCCCAATGCCGCCGCCGATTAAAAACGCCTTTTTCTCCTGCTTCGGGAAGCCGTTGCCGAGTGGTCCTATCACCTTAAGCTGCATACCGGTGTGCATGGAAGAAAACTCTTCGGTTCCCTTTCCCGCCACGCGGTATACCAGACGGAGCGCGCCGTCCTTTCTGTCGATCTCACAGATACTGATCGGTCTCGGGAGCAGCCTGCTGCCTTCCTTACAGTAGACCGATACAAACTGCCCTGCCTTTGCATGCGCCGCGATCTGCTCGGTGTGCAGCCACATGCTGTAAATATCGTCCGCAATCTCTTCCTGTTTGATTATGATTGCCGTCTCTTCAAATTTCTGTTGTGTTGTATGCATGATCTTTTATTTTTCCTTATCTTCATATACCACTTGTCCGTTCACAAGTGTCATTCGCACTTTACCGGTGACTTTTCTGCCGTCAAACGGGGTATTCCTGCCCTTGCTGAAAAACGTGTTCTTGTCAATCACGTACGTCTCGTCCGGGTCAAAAATAACGATGTCTGCGACCTTTCCAGGCTCAATATCTCCCTTGTCGATTCCGATAATCTTCGCCGGATTGTAACTCATCTTCTCCGCCATCTGCATCGGCGTCAGATACCCGCCGAGTACAAGCTCCGTGTACGTTAAGCATGCGGCGGTCTCAAGACCCACAATACCGAACGGTGCGGATTTCATGGAGGTATTCTTGTCCTCAAACGTGTGCGGCGCATGGTCGGTTGCGATCACATCCATCACGTCATCCCGCAGTCCCTCTTTTAACGCCTGTACATCCTCCTTCGTGCGCAGCGGCGGATTCATCTTGTAATTCGTGTCCGCATCCGCCTCGATCGCCACTTTTTTCTCCGTATCCACGGTCGGCTCGATCTTCCTGATGTCATCGGAAGTCAGTGTAAAATGATGCGGGCACACCTCTGCCGTCACATGGATTCCCTCCATCTTAGCATGCTTGACCATGCTGACAGAATCCTTCGTGGAGCAGTGGCACAAGTGCAGTCTCGCCCCGGTATCCCGGCTTAACATGATGTCCCTGGCAATGATGATGTCCTCCACGGAATTCGTGATGCCGCCAAGTCCAAGTTCTCTGGCATTGACATCCGCATTCATGACACCGCCGTTGACAAGATTGATGTCCTCGCAGTGAGCGAGCACCGCAATGTTGTACTTCGCAGCAAGTTCCATCGCCTCTCTGTAAAGCTGTGCATTCATGACGGATTTGCCGTCCTCACTGATGGCAGGAATTCCGGCTTTCACCATGCCCTCGATGTCGGAAAGCTCCTTTCCCTGCTGTCCCTTCGTCACCGCACCGACCTGCAGCACGTTGGCAGCGCCGACGGTCTTTGCTTTGTTGTGCACATAGTTCACAACATCCGGATTATCCACGACCGGCTTGGTGTTCGGCATGGCAAGAATCGTCGTAAATCCGCCGTGCACTGCTGCCCTTGCGCCTGTCTCGATCGTCTCCTTCTGTTCAAATCCCGGATCTCTTAAATGCACATGCATGTCGATAAACCCCGGCATGACAAAGCAGCCCTTCGCATCGATCACGCGGTCGCATTTTTCCTTGATACTCTTCTCGGTTCTGGCCACAACCCCGTTCTCCACCAGCACATCCAGTGTCTCATCCGTTCCGGTGGCAGGATTGATTACGCGTCCATTTTTGATCAATATGGTCATCTTTTTTTCCTCCATTGTATGAGTTCATCTTATCATATCCGCCTACAGTTTTCCATACAATTCCAGCGGCACATACGCCTTCACATAGATCCCCTCCGGGCGGTAATCCTCCTCTAAAAGCTCTCCCTGCTTTCTGATCTGCTGCAGGATTCCGGCATCCGCATAGGCGATGGTTCGCTCAATCAGAACTTTGTTCTCGCGCAGAAGTTCCGCAAGCAGTTCTTTTAACTCGTCGAGCCCCGTTCCCTCTCTTGCCGAGACTGCCAGGGTATGATCTGCCCTCAGATCATGCAGCGGCTCCCGCTCCGTCACCGCGTCCTGCTTGTTAAAAAGCGTGATGACCATCTTTTCCCGGATATCCAGCTGATAGAGCGTGTCATAGACAATGTGCATCTGCTTCTCGTGCTGCGGGTTGGAAGCATCCACCACATGCAGAATGTAGTCCGCATATTTTGCCTCCTCGAGCGTACTCTTAAACGCCTCGATCAGATGGTGCGGCAGCTTCCTTATAAAACCGACCGTATCGGTCAGAAGAATCTCCTGTCTGCCCGGAAGTTCTAAGACGCGCGTTGTCGGGTCAAGTGTGGCAAACAGCTTGTCCTCCTCTAACACCCCGGCGTCGGTAAGCCGGTTCAACAGTGTGGACTTTCCGGCATTCGTGTAGCCGACGATCGCCGCCACAGGCATCCCGTTTCTCGTGCGCTTCGCGCGTGTGATCTCGCGGTGCTGGCGCACCTCCTTTAATTCCCGGTTCAGCTGTGCGATGCGGTCTTTGATGAGACGTCTGTCCATCTCCAGCTTTTTCTCACCCGGCCCTCTCGTTCCGATTCCGCCGCCGAGTCTGGACATGGAACGCCCGAGGCCGGTCAGACGGCTGAGGCGGTATTTTAACTGCGCCAGTTCCACCTGTATTTTTCCCTCGCTCGTCGTGGCGCGTGCCGCAAAGATATCCAGGATAATCAGCGTGCGGTCCATCACCTTGGTGTCTAACATCTGCTCTAAGTTCTTAAGCTGTGCCGGTGAAAGTTCATCGTCACAGACGATGCCGGTCGCGCCCCGCTCTGCGATCATCGCCGCGATCTCCGCCACTTTTCCGGTGCCCACATAGGTGCCCGGGTGCATCAGTTCCCTCTTCTGGATCAGTGTGCCGACCACGACAGCTCCCGCTGTCCTGACAAGCTCCGCCAGCTCTGCCACAGAGTCCTCGGCATCATCCCCATCCTGCTCGCTCACGCCGACCAGAATCACCTTTTCGATCTGATCTTCCAATTCAATAATTTCTGCCATGCTGCTCCTTTTCTACTGTCCGCTGTCTCCGCTTCCGTCTGTTCCGGCATCGGCTCCGCTGT
Source organism: Roseburia hominis A2-183 (assembly GCF_000225345.1). Classification (NCBI taxonomy): domain Bacteria; kingdom Bacillati; phylum Bacillota; class Clostridia; order Lachnospirales; family Lachnospiraceae; genus Roseburia; species Roseburia hominis. Next base: position 869,481 of record NC_015977.1, on the reverse strand, counting down.
CGGTTCCATCTGCACCGTCTGTTCCGTCCGTTCCGCTGTCTGCTTCTGCTGTTCCGATATCCTCCGTCACGACTACCTCGCCCTGCACTTCTGTGCCCGCCGGCGTATCCACCCGGCTTTTTAAGAATGTGTATTCGCGCAGTGCCTCCGCATCATCAGGGTACGCGGCTGTATAAGCGGTCATCACCTCATAAGCTCCCGCAAAATCTCCGGTATACTCCATGCAGATAATCTGATTCTGCAGCAGCGCGCGCCTGTTCGGAACACTCTCCATCGAAAGCCCCTGCTCGATGTAGGAAAGCGCACCGCTATAATTCAGCTTGCCCATCTCAATCTGTGCCAATGCATTCATCGCTTCCGAATCCGCGACACCCGCATCCACATAAGCCTGATAATACGTCTGCGCGTTCGCCGTGTCCTGCTGTGCCTCATATACCTGCGCAAGCGTCAGGTTCGCCGCTGCACTGCCTGCATCGATCGCGGACGTCAATTCTTTGATTGCGTTGTCATACTGCCCCAGCAGGTAGTAAATCTCCCCTCTGTATGCAAGACTTTCCGCATCATTTCCCTTGATGGAAAACGCGTCGTTTAAGTACGCCGTGCCGTCCTCCGCCAGATCATAGGCGGCAAGATTCTTGTAAATATTGATATAAAGTTCATAATCCGAATGGTTATACTTGACCGCGTCCGCAAAATCCTGCTTCGCCCCGTCCGTATCCCCGGTGCCAAGCTTTAAACATCCGCGCAGATAGTAAGCATTGGCGTTCTTCCCGTCATAATCAATCATGGCGTTGTACGTCTCAAGTGCTCCCTCAGTGTCCTGTGCGGCATACTGGGCTGCCGCCTTGTAATAGCAGATGTCGATCTCCAGATCGGTAATTTTTCCGGTGCAGCACGCAAGCGCTCCGTCAAATGCCGCCAGTGCCCCCTCATAATCCCCGCTCTGCATGCTCTCTATGCCAATCTTGCGGTAGGAAAGCTCATCCTCCGTGCGCTCATTCGCACATCCGGCAAGAAGCGCGGCTGTCACAAGCAAAAACACCGCCGCTTTTCCCCTGTATGTTCTATGGTGATTGATTTCCATTCGTCTTCTCATCTTAATTCCTCTTTTTACTATAATGAAGCCACCAAAAAGTATAAACGATATTTTCCTTCCCCGCAAGGTGATTTCCCGCTGCAACAGGCGATATCTTCCATGTACATGACTTTTCTATCTCATGCCGTCCCGAATCACGCGCGCCGTGTTCTGATAGGCAATCTGCTCCACGGCGTCTTCGGAGAGTCCTCTCTTTCGCAGCGCATCGAAAAGCAGCGGCAGCTTCGTGCAGTCACTGATCTCAAATTCGCCTGAGATTCCGTCAAAGTCCGTGCCGAGTCCCACACATTCGATACCGCCCCTGTCAATCAGATGCATTGCGTGGTCGCAGATGCGCTCGATACGGCTGACCTTATCCGTCTCGTCCTCATTCAGAAAGGTCGGTTCCAGATTCAGTCCCGCCACTCCGCCACACTCTGCCAGTTCGCGGATCATTGCGTCAGTAAGATTGCGCGTTGCCGGCGCCAGTGCCCGGCAGTTGGAATGTGATGCCACGAATGGCACGCCGCTTCGCCGGGACGCTTCTGCGACATCCCGGAAACCTCCGTCGGATAAATGGGAGACGTCGACTAAGATTCCCAGTTCCTGCATATAGCGCACTGCCTCTTTTCCAAATCCGGTCAGCCCACGGCTCATCTCCTCCGGCTTTTGGGAATGGCAGTGTCCCAGACAGTTGTCGTCATTCCAGGTCAGTGTCACAAGTCTTACGCCGAGATCGTAAATTTCCCGGATTTTGTCCATTTTCCCATCAATCAGAGAACCGTTCTCAATCGTGAGAAACGCCGATATTTTCCCTTCATTCTGATTCTGCTTTAATTCCTCTGCATTGTGCGCTGCAGCAAAGCGGTCACCGTACTGCTCCATGGTATGGCAGAAAATGTCATACATTTTCCTCATGAGTACTTCCGCCGACGGCATCTCTTCTAAGCCGAACCAGTCCGGATCATTTCTCTGCGGCAGAAACATCGCAAAAAACTGCGCTCCTGCCTCTGCCTGCTGCAGGCGCAGTCCATCCACCATCGTGCGGTCAAGTTCCAGAAACGTCTCTGTTTTCTGCGCTAACGCGCTTCCCAATGTATCACAATGCATGTCAATATAACGCATCATTTTCTCCATTTCCGGGCAGAGTTCCTTCTTATTTTCCGGACTGCTGCCCTGTCTTTTTCTTATTATAAAGAACCCGCGGACTTTATACAATATGCCGGCCGCCGGATTTTGTACAGCATTTTCTCTGTTTCCACTGTTTTCATACAAAAAGGAGCGCCTTGCGGCACTCCTCTCTGTGAAAGAAATATATAAATTTTGAAGCAAGCTTTTTCTTCCGGGCGGTTTTCCCCGGTTTTACAGATGCCAGATGTCCTCATTGTACTGTGCGATCGTACGGTCAGAGGAGAAGAAGCCGGCTTTGCTGATGTTGATGAGCATTTTCTTCGCCCATGCCATGCGGTCTTCATAATCCGCATAGATGCGCTCCTTTGTTGCCACATAATCCTCGAAATCCGGAAGCGTCATGAACCAGTCTTTGTTCAGAAGTTCGTTGTAAAGACGCTCTAAATTCTCTCTGCATCCGACTGCCATCATCTCGTCGCTCACGATAAAGTCTACCGCGCGCTTGATGTTCGCATCATTCTCATAGTAGCTTCTGGACACATAATCTGCCTTCTCGTAGTGCTTGATGACTTCCTCGGAGGACTCACCGAAGATGTAAATGTTGTCGTCGCCGACAAACTGATGCATCTCCACGTTTGCACCGTCCATGGTTCCGATTGCCACTGCACCGTTTAACATGAACTTCATGTTGGATGTTCCGGACGCCTCCTTGGAAGCAAGGGAAATCTGCTCGTGGATATCTGCCGCCGGGATCAGCTTTTCAGCCAGCGTGACATTGTAGTTTTCCACCATCACAACCTTTAAGTACGGAGATACCTCCGGATCATTTGCAATCAACTCGGACAGGCAGAGGATCAGGTGAATGATATCTTTTGCAATCACGTAAGCCGGGGCTGCCTTGGCACCGAAAATCACGGTGATCGGACGGGTCGGCTTCTTGCCTGCCTTGATCTCGAAATATTTGTGGATGACGTACAGCGCATTCATCTGCTGTCTCTTGTACTCGTGCAGACGCTTGATCTGGATATCGTAAATGGAATTGTCATCCAGCACGATTCCCTGTGTTTTTGCAAGATAATCTTTCAGCTCGGTCTTTCTGCTGTTCTTGACATCAAGCAGGCGCTGCAGAACGGAAGCGTCATCGACAAGCGCGCCGAGCTTCTCCAGCTCCATCGCATCCTTCTTAAAGCCCGGTCCGATCAGGGATTCAATCAGATCTGCCAGCTCGTGGTTGCAGTGCAGCAGCCAGCGGCGGAAGGTAATGCCGTTTGTCTTATTGTTGAACTTCTCCGGATAGATCTTGTAGAAGTTGTTGAGCTCCGTATTTTTCAAAATTTCCGTGTGCAGGTAGGCAACGCCGTTGACACTGTAGCCATAATGAATATCCATATGTGCCATATGCACGCGTTTCTCGTCATCAATGATCGCAACCGACTTGTCATCGTATTTGCGTACCACGCGGCTGTTCAGTTCGTAGATAATCGGAAGAAGCTGCGGAACTGCCTTTTCTAAAAAATGAATCGGCCATTTTTCCAGTGCCTCCGCAAGAATCGTGTGGTTGGTGTATGCGCAGGTCTTCGATACGATCTCAATCGCCTCATCCATCAGAATTCCACGCTGCATCAGAAGACGGATCAGCTCCGGAATCACCATGCTCGGGTGTGTATCGTTGATCTGGATTGCCGCGTACTCATTCAACTTGTGCAGATCACCGCCTCTTGCCAGCGTCTCATCGATGATGAGCTGTGCCGCATTGCTGACCATAAAATACTGCTGGTATACACGCAGGATGCGTCCCTTGTCATCCGAATCGTCCGGGTATAAGAACAGCGTCAGGTTCTTTGCAATATCCTCTTTGTCAAAATTGATGCCGTCCCCTACAAGGCTCTCGTCCACGGTCTCCACATCAAACAGATGAAGCTTTGTGGTGCGGTTCTCGTAACCAATCACATCGATATCATACAGTCTGGACTGTAAGGTAAAACCGCCGAACTGTACCGGGTAGGTCACGTTCGTTTTTGTCAGCCAGCTCTCCTTCTCGATCCACGGGTTCGGCTCCTCGTGCTGTAAATTGTGCTCAAATACCTGTTTGAACAGACCGTAGTGATAATTGAGACCCACGCCGTCGCCGTTTAATCCGAGCGTTGCAATGGAATCCAGGAAGCATGCTGCCAGACGACCCAGACCGCCGTTTCCGAGAGACGGCTCCGGCTCAACCTCCTCGATCTCTGCCAGGTTCTTGCCGTTCTCCGCCAGAACCTGCTTTACTTCCTCATAAATACCGAGGTTGATCAGGTTGTTGGATAACAGCTTACCAATCAAAAACTCGGCGGAGATATAATAAAGCTTGCGCTTTCCCTCGTTGCTCTCCTTTTCCTTCGCCATGCTCTTTGTCATCTCAAGCAGCGCGTAATAAATCTCTTCGTTGGAGCACTGTGCAATGCCCTTACCGTATCTGTTGTTTACGATTTCCTGTACGTTCATGATATCCTCCTTGTTTTGCGAAGCAAAATGCGACTGCTCTTGCAGGAGCAGAGGATTTTACTCCTTGTTTTGCATCCCCAATTACTTTTTGTATTTCCCTGCTGTATGAGAACATTATATGCAGAAGTCCACTTTTTTTCTTGTCATATTATCCCCAAAAGTGGTACAATCCTATCATGAACATTTTAGAGTATGAAAACTATCAGGAAAAAATTCCACATGGTAACCCGCTGTTTCCTTATATCACCTACCCTTGCTCGATTCCGCTTGACTTTTCACGCGTGCCTCTGCACTGGCACGATGAGATGGAAATCATCTATATCAAAAAAGGAACCGGAGCAATCACGGTCGATTTCAAATCCTACGTGGTAACCGGGGGAACCATCGCGCTGATTCTGCCGGGCAGGCTACACAGCATTGAACAGTACATGCAGGAAAGCATGGAATACGAAAATATCATTTTCCATCCGGGCATCCTCATTTCCAAAAAAACGGACACCAGCAATACCGAATTTCTTGCGCCGCTGTTGTCGGGCGTCCTGTCCGTTCCGCTCTTATATCAGCCGGGATCTCCCTGCTATGCGGAGATTGCCGCCTGCATTGACGCCAACGATGAAATCAGCCGGACGAACCCGCCCGGCTATCAGTTCTTTATCAAGAGTCAGCTCTTTATGCTTTTTTACATTTTATTCAGCAAATGCCTCTTAAAAGAGCCGGCGAAACGCGATCACAAGTCGCTGGAGAAGATGAAGCTGATCTTAAAGTATCTGGAGAACCATTATATGGAGCGCATTACGATTGCAGATGTCTCGGCGGAGGTCGGGCTGAGCCAGTCGCATTTCATGAAGTATTTCAAGAATACGATGGGCACTTCCTTCATCGAATATCTCAATGAATACCGCCTGACCATGGCTTCCCGCCTGTTGATCTCCTCCGAATCCTCGATTCTTGCCATCGCAGAGGAAGTCGGCTACGAGAATCTGTCGTACTTTAACCGCACTTTCAAAAAAAGATTCGGCATGACGCCCCGGGATTACCGAAAACAATCCACGAAGCAGTTGTAAAACGGGTCCCACAGAGGATTTTCCTTGTTTTAGACCCGTTTTTCTTCATTTTTCCAGTCAAAATGGTGCTTTTTCTATGTAAAACGGGTCCAGAGCAGATTTTTTCCTCTGCCAGACCCGTTTTTTGCAAAAATCCGGGTCCCACAGTCATTTTTTTCTCCTGTGGACCCGGATACCTCTTTTTCACACGTCTGAACATACCATCTGGACAGTTTTTCTTTTTCTCGTGCTTTCTCTTTCTTTTTTCTTACGATTCTATATCAAAGTCAATGCTTCCCATACCGCAGTCCAGATCAATCGTTCCCACAGCCCCGGCATTCGTGACTTTGTAGCTTCCGCTGAGATCGGAATAGCTTTCTCCGTTTACCGTGAGATCCCCCATGCCGCAGGACATCTTATAATTATAGTCCTCTTCCCTGCCGCGCAGGGTGATGCTGCCATCCCCCATGCCGCAATGCGCTTTCACATTCTCTGCCACAATGCCGTCCAGCGCAAATGATCCCATACCGCAATCCAGCTTAATATCTTTATAGGTGCCTCCTTCCAGATCAATATCACCGGCTCCAAGCTTGATGTCCAGGGTTCCTGTCACAGCAAAATCTGCTCCCGTCAGTTCCCCTGCTCCCACATTCAGCTCCATCGTTCTGCAGTTCACACTGCCCGATGCAAAATCTGCATCTGCCGCCCCGATGTCAAAGTCCATGGTATCAAAGGTCATTTTCTCCGGAATCTCAATCACAATCTGCGCATCATAATTGTCCGGAAACTGCTTATGAATCTCATACTGAATCTGAAGCGTATCTTTATTCATATCCCCTTTATAATATTTTTCTTTGCAGCCGTAGGTTCTCACCACAAGGTTTTTATCATCCGTCCCCTGCTTGACATAGATTTCCGCAGCATCAATATCAATATCCAGATTTTTTATGCCGGCTGCCTCATAGGTATAAACTTTTGCATCGTCGTCTGCTCCCCAGTCATCCTCTGTGTCTTCTTCATCCGAAGAATAGTAAAGTTCATATGGCCGGATATGCCAGTTGCCCGCATCCAGTTCTCCTCTTTCCGCCATGCGTCTGATTGCCCCAAAGCCTCCGCCAAGCAGAGCGGAGATGCCGCCGAGCAATAATCCCATTCCCCCGAGAACTGCCACAATGATCAGGCAGATTTTTGAAAATTTTTTCATGCTGCCGCACGCTCCTTTCTCTTATTAAATGGCTTTTTGCAAAGCTTCCAGATTCCTTTCAATGCCCAGGGAAGAAATCCTCCGAAAATCCAGACCACAAGAACCACCGCAAGGACACCGAACGCAAGGACGATGAGACCTCCTCCCATAAGCCCGATTCCGATTGCAGGATTTCCTGCAAATGCGGTTCCGATTCCTGCACCAAAGAGCACCACACCGCAGATTAACAGTGCGCCCATGACTGCCACAACCGCTATTGCAATTCCAAACAGCGCCGCCACAATGCCGAGCAATGCTGACAGTATGACCAGAATCATCACCAGCCATACCGGCGAAGTGATGACCAGAAGAACGATCGCCCATCCCGGCATTCCATCCTTCTCCTGCGTAGAATACGCTGCATTCTGCGCTGCTCCCTGTGGTACTCCCTTCGATGCGTTCTGCGCTGCTCCCTGCACTGCCGGATTCCACTCTGCTCCTGTTGCTGCTCCCTCCAGTGCGCTCTGCACTGCCGGATTCCACTCTGCTCCTGCCGCTGCTCCCTGCGCGCCGGAAGAACACGCTTCCCCGGGCTGCACACCCAGATCTTTGATAATGCTGTCCGCCACTTTCTGCGGCGATTCCAGTTCTTCTAATATCTTTGCCTCATTTGCCTCTCCGGCGTCCTCGAAATAACTGCGGTAAAATGCAAGTGCCTCCGTTCTTTCCTCCTGTGAAATCCCGGACAGCAGCGCTTCCAGCTGCCTTAAAAATTCATCTTTGTTCATCTTCAAACTCCCTCCTCGGAAAATAACTCTGATATTTTCGAAGAATAGTCATCCCATTCTCTGCGATAATCGTCCAGCTTCTTTCTTCCCTCATCCGTAATCCTGTAGTAGCGCCTGTTGCGGCCTCCACATTCTCTGTCATACACCATAAGGCATCCATCTTTCTGAAGTCTACGCAATACCGGATAAAGTGTGGATTCCGAAACCTCAATCGCCACTCTCACATCCTGCGTGATCTTATATCCATATGTGCCTTCCTCCTCCTTGGAGACGACCGCCAGAACAATCGCATCCAGCAGGGCTGCACCTGTATTGAACACCATATTACCGGCTCCTTTCCTGTTCTGTCTGATATTACTTATATGTTTATAATATTATTTTGTTATTAATACTGTATATCATATAATATAGTATTGTCAATATTATTATTCAAAAAATGATACATTCATTTTCTAAAAGAGAAAAAAAGAATCCCGCAAACAGGATTCTCCTATAAATCAAAAAATCGTACATGCATGTGTAACGCTTACACAACATGTACGATTTATATTTTCCATTCGCTTTATCTTTTTCTCCGGCTTCTGTCCACCCTACGCTTCCCAGTCCGCGCGTTTGATAATCCCCACGCCGATCGGATACGGTCCGGTGTGAACGCCAATCGTTGCGCCGATCTGGTAAATCTCAATCTCATCGATCCCCATGCGCTCCCTCACGAGATCTTTTAACATCTCACGAAAATGGCAGGCCTCCTCATAATCATAGCCATAACCGATGGCAAAACTGTATTCGCCCGGCTTTGCGGCGCGTTCGTCCAGATAAGCTTTGAGCATCTCGATTACTTTCTGCATGGATTTTTCCCGGCTTCGCGCAATGCCGGAGGCAAAAATCTCGCCCTCCTTCAGAGTAATAAGCGGCTTGATTTTTAATGCACTTCCCGCAATCCCCATCACTTTTCCGATTCTTCCGCCATGCTTTAAGTAATCAATGTTGCCGATCGTAAAGAAGATTCTTCCGCTCTCCCGGATGGTAAGAAGCCGCTCCACCATGCGGTCATACTCCCAGCCGAGGTCACGCAGCCGGCATGCCTCAAGCACATACAAGCCCTGCAGCACCGTGTTGATCTCCGCGTCGATGACTGTGATGCGCGCCTTGGGATATTCCTCTAAAATCATATCTCTGGCGGTCGTCGCCGACTGCATGGAGCCGCTGAACTTCGTCGTGATACAGATACAGATCATCGGGACATCCTGCTTTGCAAGCGGGAGAAACACCTGATAATAATCATCCACCGACGGCATCGACGTCTTCGGAAATACATCCGGGTGATCCACCATTCTCTGATAGAACTCGCGGATATCCAGTTCCACCCCTTCTTTCAGATAAGTCTCTCCATCAAAAGATACATAGAAAGGCACCACCAGAATATCGCGCTCTTTTGTGAGCTCTCTTGAAAGGTCTAACGACCCGTCGCTGATAATTTGAATCTTTTCCTGCATAAATCTCCTTCACATCTGTTCTGTCAGAATAAATAAACACCGCGCTCCGTGACACGGATCTCCGGAATTACCGTAAGCGCCATAAAAGAAAGGGTAACAAACGGATCTACATTCTCTGAGATACCAAGTTCTCTCGTCTCCTTCTGCATGGCAGAGAGCTTTTCCGTGACTTCCTCATACCGTCTGTCGCTCATAAGACCCGCGATCGGCAGCGGCAGTACATCGATTACCTTTCCGCCGGACACGATCGCATAGCCGCCCTGCTGCTCCTCCACAGTCCGGATGGCAAGCAGAATGTCATCGTCATTGTCTCCCGCCACAATCATATTGTGGGAATCGTGCGCAACGGACGTCGCTACGGCACCGCCTTTTACGCCAAAGCCCTTGAGCGGTGCCACACCGATCTCTCCGGTCTTGCCGTGGCGTTCCACCACACAGATCTTATTGTATACTTCATTCGGGACAAAATATCCGTTTTCTGTCGGCACTTCTTCCACCAGATGCGTCGTCACGATCTGATGCGCATTCATCTGTATCACATCGGTCTTTCCGTTGCATGCAAGCTGAATCCGCTCTCTGGAAAGCTCCCCGACATGAACCGTGTGAAGCAGTTCCTCCGGCACTGGAACCCAATAATCTTTCTTATAGTCTTCCTCTCCCAGGATCCTGCCGTCCTTCATCACATCGGTCGGACGCACCTCCTCCAGATTATCGAGGAACACAATGTCGGCGTGATATCCGGCTCCGATGGCACCGTATCCCTTAAGCCCGTAAAACATTGCCGGCTGGTAGCTTCCCATCTTGTATGCCTTTGCCACCGGAACCCCAAGTGCAATCGCCTTGCGGATACAGGTGCTGATATGCCCTTCCTTGCGGATCTCCTCGATATGCTTATCGTCGGTGCAGAATGCGCACTGGTCGAGCGCCACATTGGCGTCTAAAAGCGTGCGGATTAACGTGTCAAGATTCTTAGCGCCGCTTCCCTCACGGATATAGATGTGAAAACCGGCGCGCAGCTTGTCGAGCACTTCCTCAGGGCTCGCACACTCATGATCGTTCTCCACGCCGGCCAGACGGTACGCCTGTACCGCCTTTCCTGTAATGCCCGGCGCATGTCCGTCGATGTGCTTCTTTGCAAAAAGTTCCAGCTTATCCGACATCCGGCGCTCGCCCTTGTAGCACTCCACAAAACGCATGGTCTCCCCGAGTCCCAGTACTCTTGCATCATCCACATACTTCATCATATCGGACGCCAGAAACTCCCCGCATCCGTTTGTCTCCACATCGGTTGCCGGAACAGAGGACGGAATCATGAAGAAAATATGTACCAGCGCCTTGCCCGCACATTTCAGAAAATAATCCATTCCCTTCACGCCGCACACATTGACAATCTCATGCGGATCCGCAACAATGGTCGTCGTTCCCGCCTGCACCAGCACCTTGGACAATTCGCCCGGGGATACCATACTGGATTCGATATGCATATGGGCATCCAAAAATCCCGGCACCAGATATTTTCCGGTACAGTCGATCTCCTGCTCCCCCTCGTAGGAACCGACTCCCACGATCGTGTCGCCGCAGATTGCAACATCCGCTTCCAGGATCTCCTCCGTGAATACGTTCAACACTTTGCCGTGCTTTAATACAATGTCTGCTTTCCGGATTCCGTTCGCGCAATCCAGCCGTCTCTTTCTGTCTACCATAGATTCCTTCCTCTCCTCCGTTTACGAAAACAATCCCTTAAAGAAGTCCGCGATCGAGCTGAATACATTTGAGAAAAATGTGCCTACACTCGAGAGCACGCTGCTGTCTCCTCCGCCGTCCTTAAAGGAATGGTACAGTGACTCCGCATAATCCACAAGGCTGTCAAGATTGATCCCCAGAGATGTAATCTTTAAGAGCAGATCCACGATCTGCTGGCGCTCGGAATCTGACAGTGTCACATTATATTTGCTGCAGGCATCATCAATCGCCTGGTTGATGCTCGCCTCATCTTTCAGATCATTCTGTGCAATGACCGACTTGATGTAAGCGATAAACTCTTCCACTTCCTCATCGGAAAGTCCGGCAATCGACTGTTCTAACTGCCCGGTAACCACGAGCTCATTTAAGGATGCGTCGATGATATCCGCATTGATCGTCTCACCTGTCATCTCCTGGTATGCCTTGAATACGCCGACAAGCGCCGCCGTGCCGGAGATCTCCTGCGGTCCTGCAACGATGATATCCGCATCGGTAATACCCGCCGTTGTCAACGCATTTTTGTACATGCCGACTGTACAGTAATTGATATTCCTGGTTGAAATATTTAATCCGTTTCCCTTATCGCGTTTTACGATCACAACGGAAGACCATGACTTGCTTCCGATCTGTGAGGAACTGATATAGGAATCCAGATACTGATGCTCCTCTGCATTCGTTGTATAGACCACATCATAATTGCCAAGGTTCGCCGGATCAATCCCCATCAGGGAAAGCACCGTATTCTTCTGGGCATCCGTCAGATCCGCTCCCAGCGCAAGATATGGCTTATCATCCGCCTGGATTGTCACGTTATCACTGTTTGCTCCCGTGGCAGCGTTCTCCGCTGCCGAAGCCTTTGACTGATCCTGCGCCTCTGCCGAAGTCTGATCCTGCCCTGCCTGATTCTGCGACTCTGCTGAAGTCTGATCCTGACTTGTCTGGTCTACGACAACCTCTCCCTCTACATTCGCTGATGTATCCGCCGCGGATGCCGTCACAGGCGCCGATGCAAGCATCACCGCAGCCAGAAATAAACTGGTAACTCTCATTCCATTCTTTTTCATGTGAAATCCTCCTTCCAAAACAAGTCTCTATTTTACTACGAACTTTCCATAAAAACAACCGACGTTTTCCCTCCAGCCGATTTATTTATATAAATTTAAGAAACCTGTCCGGCAAGATTACAGTTCCACATGCACGTTCAGCCACGATACAATATCCGCCATAACCTGATCGCGGTCTGTCTCGTTTAAAATCTCATGACGGTCATTCTCGTACAGGCGGTAGGTAATATCCGAAAGCCCCGCATCTTTGTACATACCGTACACCTTCTTAACGCCCTCGCCCAGATCTCCGACCGGATCGTCCGCACCGGATACAAAAAACAGCGGCAGATTTTTCGGGACCTTTTTTATATTCTCCATCTGATCGTCAAACAATACCGCCTCCATCAGACCCTTGTAACCATTTACGGTAAACAGGAATGTACAGCGCGGATCAGCATAGTATGCCTTGACATTCTCCACGTTCTTGGAAAGCCAGCTGTTGGCATAATCCTTTCCATATAAATCGTAGCGCTTGTACGGCTTGCTGTAGGAAAGGCTCTGCATCAGGCGGCTTCTGTAATGCCATCCACGGAATAGTGCGATCGTACGGCATAAAAACAGTCCAAACTTCATCGTGCTATCCGGCATTGCCCCGGTTCCCATGATGACGGCGCCAGCCACTCCCTCCGGGTGAATACACAGGTATTTGCGCAGCATGTAAGATCCCATGCTGTGTCCCATCATAAAATACGGCACGCCGGGGTTCTCTGTCTGGATCGTCGTGCGCAGCGTGTGCATATCCTCGACGAGCGTGTCACTCGGATCCGGCTCTGCAAAATATCCCAATTCCTCCTCGGATGCAACCGACGCACCATGTCCCAGATGATCATGTCCGACCACAAGGACCCCCTGGTCATTTAAAAATTCCGCGAACGGCTTATAGCGTTCAATATACTCCACCATGCCGTGCGTGATCTGCAAGACCGCCCGGTACTCTCCGCTCTCCGGCATCCACTTTACCGCATGAATCTTCGTCTTTCCGTCCTTTGATAAAAAACTGAACTGTTTTTCTTTTGTCATAGCATTGTTCCCTCACTTTTTATTATTTATACTCTCTGATTCCTACTCTCTGCTCTGTATCCTTTGCAGCAAAACCGGCATCATCCGGCTTCCCCTGCCGACTGCAGGATGCTCTTGCAGACATTCTCCAGTTCATCCGCGCTGCTCTTCTGCTCTGCCAGTTCCTCCTGCATGCCGGATACATATTTCAGGAATGCCTCCCTGGCGCGCACATTTTCGTCCGCCGACTGCTGCAGCACATCTGCTCTCGCGACCGCCGTATCCTGGATCAGCCCCCTCAGCCCAATCTGTCCGGTCTCATAAGCCGCCATATTCTGCGCACAGTCGCGGTAAAGCTTTCCCATGGAAATATTATTCTCCTTGAGCAGCTCGTTTAAGTGGTGTACCTGCTCCTCCAGAGACGCGATCCGTTCTTCCGCCTCCCCAAGCTGGTCTTTTAACGCCAGCGCCTCCTGCTCATAATCGTCCGCATATGCACGCACCTGCTCTGCCGCCGTCACAAACCGGGTTCCGCTCTCCCCCATTCTTCCTGCTTCGATCGCAGAATTGAGCGCCAGCACCCCCATCGTTTTCGACAGTTCCTCCATGCGCTCTGCCCTCTCACCAAGTGCCTGGCGCATCTCGCGAAGCGCCTGCGGAGCCTCCGAGATATGCTTCATCGGCGTCGTAAAGTGCTTGTTGTTCTCCACGATCTCGACGACCTTTTCATTCTGCCCCTTCACCTGCTCCATAAAAACGCTGTGGTTGGCGTCGAACGTCGCGATTCCGTTATTCATTGTGATCAACGTATTGTGAAGTTCTCCCGCCGCCTGCGCGCCGTTCTCCGACAACTCCCCGTTCTGCTGCATCTGCTGTTCGATCTCTTCGATCTCTTTTTCCATCTGTGCACGCGAGGCTGTCATGCGTGCAAACTGTTCCTCCGCGGTATCCTTCTGTCCTGCGATCTTATGGAGCAGCTCCCTCTCGCGCTTCTCCGTCTCCCTTAATGCCGCAAGTTCCTCTTCTAATAAAGCCTTTTCTCTCTTTCCACTAAACATAGCTACTCCTTCTGTCCACCCGCCACGTTCTATTTATAGTTGCGAATGATGAGCTGGACACTCTCCATTCCCTGATATACATTGATTTCCGGATAGTAAATCACCGACATCCGGATGGCATTCGCCCTGCCGCGAAGCGCAGCGTCCACCTCCGTCTGCCCGTATTTTTCGCTGTAATACTGCTTCCATGCCTCCACATCCCCAAAATAGACCGCAGAGACATGTTCTCCCGCCGCCGTCATAAGGGACAGCTTCAACACATTCTGGTTCCTGCCCACCACAGACGCCCGCAGAAGCGCAAGCTCCCTGTCCGCGAACTGTGGCTTACTGTTGCCATTTCCAAACGGCTCTAAGCGCGCCAGCTCCCGGATCAGCCCGATCGTCGGATACGCGGCAGGCATTGCCATATCTATCCTTATCTTAGGTATAAAATCTTCTTCTGTCAATTCACAGCAGGCATTTATTTTGCCGCGGAATACCGCCACATCTTCGCGCAGCGACAGCCCTGCCGCCATCGGATGTCCGCCGAATTTTGAAAAACATTCCCGGCACTTGCACATCTCGTCATACATCGAGTACGCTTCCGTGGATCTGCCGGACCCCTTCACCCCTTCCTCGCCGTCCGTCAGAACAAATACCGGCTTGTGGTAGGACTCCCGGATTCTCCCCGCAATGATCCCCGCCAGGCTTTCATGCACCCCAGGCAAATAGATCACCAGCACCTTCTCGCCCGCTGTTCCCTCGTCGACGATCTGTTTTGCCAGTTCCACGCCGTCTGCCGTCATGCTTTTGCGCTGTGCGTTCAGTTCCACAAGTTCTTTTGCAATTTTCCCTGCATTAATCTCGTTTTTTTGCAAGAAAAGATTCAGCGCAATTTTGGCTGTCTCCAGCCGACCGCTGGCGTTGACGCAGGGACCAAGCACAAATCCGATATGGTACGATGTGATCTGCTCCGGCGTCAGCTGATTCTGTAAAATCAAGGCGCGCATGCCAAGGTTCGCTGTCCGGTGCAGCCGCTTTAATCCCTCCCGCACCAGAATCCGGTTCTCATCCGTCAGTTCCATGACATCGCCCACTGTCGCAAACGCCACAAATTCCAGAAACGCGAATGCCTCCTCCGCGTCAATACAAAACTTCTCGTAAAGCAGCTGTATAATCTTCCACGCCACCGTCGCCCCGCAGAGCCCTTTGTACGGATAGGAACACTCCTGCTGCTTCGGATTCACAATGGCATCCGCCGCGCTCCGCAGATACCGCCGCACTCCCTGCTCCTCCACATAGGGAATCTCATGGTGATCCGTCACCAGAACCGTCATCCCCAGCTCTTTCGCATGCGCAATCTCATTGATGGCTGCAATGCCGTTGTCGCAGGTGATGATCGTGTCCATCCCCTCCTCATACGCCGCATCGATCAGATGCTCGTTGATGCCGTAGCCGTCACGCATGCGGTCGGGAATCGCGCAGGACACACTGCCGCCGCATCGTGTGATCCCCTGATACAGAATATAGGTAGACATCACGCCGTCGATGTCGTAATCTCCAATGATCCGGATCGGTCTTCCCTGCCTTATCTTTTCTGACAGGATACAAACCAGCTTCTCTGACTCATAAAGCAGATGCGGATCATACAGATCCCTGCATGTGCCGTTCAGATATTTATCAATCGCCGCATCACCGATCACCCCGCGGTTGCGGATCAGCCGCGCTGTCACGGGACTGATGCCAAACCGTTCTGCAATCGCCTGAAAATCGGCGCCTTTTTTTATTTCATACCACTTTTCCATCTTCACTTATGCCTGTTCCATCGTATTCTGCCCGTCGCCTTCGTATTCCACGGAGAGAAGCGCCAGCCCCAGTGCCGGTGCCGTGTAGCCCGCCGCCTGTCTGTCCCTCCTGGCAAGCACGTCCGTCATACTCCCCGGCTCTCTTCTGCCGTCTCCCACCTCAATCAGTGTCCCCGTCAGAATCCGCACCATATTCTGTAAAAAACCGTTCCCCGTGAAAAAAAGATCTATCTCCGATTCGTGTTCCTCCACACGAATTTCATAAAGCGTCCGCACTGTGGACTTTTTCATTCTTGTATTGCCGCAGAACGACTTAAAATCATGCTCCCCCAGAAGAAGTCCCGCCGCCTCCCGCATCCTTTCCACATCAAGCGGAATCCTGTAATCATACACATACCTGCGCGCAAAGACGTCCGGAACCTCTCCCGTATGAATCCGGTAGCGGTAGGTTTTGCACACTGCCTGATAGCGGCTGTGAAACCGCTCGTCCACCTCTGTCAGGCTGCTTACGGCAATATCCTCCGGAAGGTAACGGTTCAATCCATCCAGCAGCTCCCCCGTATTGCGCGGCTGCTTAAGATGAAAATTGGCAACCTGCCCGATGGCATGTACTCCCGCATCGGTTCTCCCGGAACCTATGACATCCACCTGCTGTCCCGTCATCCGTGTCAGAACAGTCTCAAGCTTGCCCTGGATCGTCGCGTCCGTCGCATGCTGGCTCTGCCATCCGCTGTAGCGCGTGCCGTCATACTGTATTGTCATCCTGTAATTCGCCATAAAATTCTCCAAAAAAGTCCCCAGTTTGTAACTTATTCTATCACAAACCGGGGAAAAAACCAACCTCTAAACCAGCTCCGCAATGCGCGTAACCGCGACATAAATCTCGGAAATACGGTACCAGGTTCGAAAGTCGATCACTCCCGTGACCGGAAGTCCGAAGATACTCTGGAAACGCTCCACCGCCTCCCTGGTTGCCGGCCCGTAGATTCCGTCCGGCGTAATCGTCGGAATGGCCGGGTAGGAACGCGAGATGCGCGCCAGCTGTTCCTGAATCTGCCGAACCTTTTCTCCCGTCGATCCGACCGACAGATCGACTCTCGGCCAGGACGCCGGGATGCCCGAGACCTCCTCCGCCGTGTTGATAAACATGTTATTGCCGTAATAGTAGCGCAGAATCTCAATCGTCTCATAATTCTGATCGCCGAGATACTTGCTTCCCCACTGGCTCAGCCAGTTGCTGCAGGTCACGCGCTGCCCGTCGCAATACTGCGTTAAGATCGGCTGTCTGACATTCGGTCTGGAGAGATAGTTCTGGAACATCTCATCCACCACATCCGAGATGCTCTGGTAAATGTTGCGCCCGTACATGAATTTCTGGTCATATGCCGTGGAGGACGTGATCGTAAAGCTGTAGCCTTTGTTGCGGTACCACTCCGTGTATACACGATTGAGCGTAAACGACATGATGGCAAGAACATTCGCCCGGATCGTCGCGTCCGGCCAGGTCGAATAGATCTCGCTGGAGGCAACGTTTTTGATGTAATCCCGATAACGGACATAGTAGTCTCTGGCTGTCGGGTCACTCGGAGCGCCGTCATGTACAATCACATATTCCGGGATCACCACACGGCTTAAAACGATCTCTCCGGTTTCCGTGACGGGTTTGATCTCGGCTTCCGCGATCTTGGGCGGATATTCCGCAAAAAGGGTATGTGCCGGAATGACGATGTTATCGGTCATGCTTTCGGTGGTTTCCTCGGCGTCCATCCGGATTTCCTGCAGCGACAGCTGACCCGAAAAGACCTCAATGCCGGAGATATTGATCGGACGATATCCTTTTGCAGTGACCTGAATGGTATACTCCGCGTAAGGCTGCACCTCGCTCGGCTGCATTGACAGTTCAAGCGGAGGCGTATCAAGCGTAAGTGTTTCGGACATTCCGGAAGCATCCGTGTTCACCTCCTCGACCGTGCTGTCGGGATCTCCAGAATAGGAGATCGATATTTTTGCATCGTCGATCGGCGTGCTGGTTCCCCGCTCGATGACCTGCATCCTGAGATCCCCGCGATCCACATTCTCGTTCTGTGCATATCTGATATCTGGCATAAAAACCTCATCGATTCTTTTCGTATTATCATATGCCGGTGCCAGATGAAATGTGCGCATCCGCCCTGCCGAATCCTGCCGCAAAAAAACGGATTGTCACTTTGAGCAGCCAACCCCTTTTGCACGACGAGGAATAGAATGGGAAGATCATGCCTATCGATTTCTGAGGGAATGCATCTGGAAATTCGGTTCAAAAAATGTGGCATTTCTAACCAGCCGAATGTTTGCATCTTCGATGATCCGTGTTTTTCCAAGTTTGGAGCACTCCGCGGGTCATGTCCGCATCCCGGAAGACAATTTGTAGGACTTTTGTGTATGTCCCTTATTGGCACCTCTGAACAAAACATAACCGCGCGAAGCCGCTGTCTGAGGCGGCATCTGCCCTATTTTCAATAGCAGATGCCAGCGAGTTCGGTTCGCGCGGTTTTATATTGTCTGTGAAGAGGTGCCATTAGGGACACCAGAAAGTCCGCCCATTGTCTCCGGTGTGTCGGACATGCCCCGTCGGATTGTCCAAACATGGAAGAGACACGGAATTCGATGCAAACATTCAACCGGAAGAAATGCTCACATTTTTCTCCAACGAATATTCCATCTGCATTTCCCTCAGAAATCGGCAGGATGTACTTCTTATCATATTCCTTCGTACGCCAAAAAGGGATTGTCTGCTCAAAGCGGCAATCCCTTTTCCTTCCGTTATATGCTAAGACACGCGCGTCTCATCCACACCTTCCACAGATCTTCTGCTTTATTCTACGGTAACAACCTTTGCCAGATTTCTTGGCTTATCTACATCGAACCCCTTATCGGAGGACACATAGTAAGCGAGAAGCTGCAATGCCACCGATGCCGGCAGCACCATGAACTCATCCTGCATATCCGGCAGCGTGAAAATCTCGTACTCCTTCGCTAAATCTCCCACAATGCTTTCCTTGATAAAAACGACAACGTCCGCTCCTCTGGACTTTACCTCCTTAATGTTGGAAAGTTCCTTGGACATCAGTTTTTCCTGCGTCACCGTTGCCACCACCGGCGTATCCTGCGTGATCAGCGCGATCGGGCCGTGCTTTAATTCTCCGGATGCGTACGCCTCCGAGTGGATGTAGGATACCTCCTTTAACTTCAGCGATCCCTCCAGAAGAATCGAGTAATCCAGTCCTCTTCCAATCATGAACAAATCCTTAGCGCCGAGCACCTTTTTGGCAACCACATGGATATCCCTGCGGCGCTCCAGCACCTTCTTCATGACCTCCGGTGTCCGCTGCAGCTCCCGCACAAAGCTCTGGGTCTGCGCGTCGTCGAAGACACCTCTGCTATGCGCCATACGCGCCACGATCAGATAAAATACCGCAAGCTGTGTCGTGTACGCCTTGGTACTTGCCACCGCGATCTCCGGTCCCGCATTGGTGTAGAGCACATAGTCGCTCTCTCTTGCAATGGAGGAACCCTTGACGTTGATGATCGCAAGACACTTTGCCCCGCGGTTCTTCGCGTACTTCACCGCCTCTAACGTATCGATCGTCTCACCGGACTGCGACACTGCAATCACAAGCGTCTTCTCGTCGATGACCGGATCCGAATACATGAATTCGGAAGCCATCTGCACCTCAATGTGCATGTGAAGAATGGACTTGACGAGCGCCTGTGCCACCAGTCCCGCGTGCATTGCGGTTCCGCACGCTACGATGCAGATATGCTCACACTCCGTAAAAAGAGTGTCCGGCACGCCGTCTGCTGTAAAATCCGGCATACCTCCGACGATACGGTTCTTGATGGTATTCTCGATGGCTTCCGGCTGCTCCATAATCTCTTTTTCCATATAGAACGGATAGCCGTTCTTCCCGGCGCTGTTTAATTCCCAGTCCACGGTCAGATACTTCGGCAGCACCTCATTGCCGTCAAAATCCGTCAGTGTCAGTTTGTCCGCGGAGAGCTTTAAGATATGATACTCCGGCACGACAAAATAACGGTTTGTAAAACGGCAGAGCGCCGTCAGATCACTGGCAAGCATCGCGCCTTCCTTACAGATCGTCGCCACGATCGGGCTGACATTGCGCGTTGAATAGATCACATCCTTCTGATCTTCAAATAAAATAACAAGCGCAAATGTTCCTTTCAGCTTGGAGACGGTCTTCTTGATCGCTTCCCCCGGATTCCCTTCGTAGAACCGGTTCAAAAGCGCTGCCACCACCTCGCTGTCCGTCTCGGACTTCAGTGTATCTGCCAGATCGTAATCCGCAATCAGTTCCCTGTAATTCTCAATGATGCCGTTGTGTACGAGTGTGACTTTTCCCACTTGATGCGGGTGTGCATTGCAGTCGTTTACACCGCCATGCGTCGCCCATCTCGTATGACCGATTCCGCACTGTGACACTACTTTTTCCGACATACAGATCGCCCGCAGATCACTGACTCTTCCGGCACATTTGCGGACTTCTGTCTTCCCGCTCTCCTCGTCGCGCAGGGCGATGCCGGCGCTGTCGTACCCTCTGTACTCCAACAGCTCCAGCGCATCCAAAAGGACTTCTCTTACGTCCTCACTTCCTGTATAACCTATAATTCCACACATATGATTTCCCCATTTCTATTACAATCTGTATATAACAATATTTTTATTCAGGTCTCTTCTGTTTCTATTCCATCAAATTCTGTTCCATCAAACATCGTATTTGTTTTGCAGTCACCCGCATATTTGCCGATGTGTCTCGCACTGGAACGGTGCGGAAAGGCATCCGCCGAATTTTCGATCACCTTTCTCCTCGTTAACCTGCCAGGGCAGGTGCATGGCGCTTAGGGAATCTCTGTGGATTACGGTACAGATCAGATTGCGTATCTGAACATATAACGTTCCCCTTATGCAGTTATCAAGGTTCAACGTGTTTACTATACTATGATACGCGAAAAAAGTCCAGAGGGGATTCTGTTTTGCCGCCGGGTATGCTATACTTAGCTCATACAACAGTGAAAGAAGGAACCTCATTCATGCTCCTGAAAAACCAAAAAGAAGACACCACCGACTACACCAAAGACTGGCCCGCGCGCTACTACGACATTCCTACCGGCGCACTGCGGCGCGAACACCTTAAGCGTGCAAAAGCAGAAGGCTTTGCCGTTCCTGCAGATTCCTACCGGGAAATGCTCTGCGAGCGGCGCTTTTTTTCCGAAAAAAAAGACGGCACTGTGGATGGTTTTTTCCGCGCCTGGACCATGATCAAGGCTTCCGCAGCCGCAGGCGTCTCTTTTTTCCAGAAAAAGCGTCAGAAAAAAGAACTGCTCACTTACATGAAGGATCTTTGTCTCTCCCCGGATGATCTGCTTCCCGAATCCGCGGATGCGGTTCTCATCGAAGAGTGGCAGGATTTTGCGCGGGGACTCATCTCCTCCTGCACTGGGAGCAAAGCCTACTGTTCGACGCTCTTTGGTTTTGTGCCGATCAAGGATGCCAAGGTGGCGGAAAAGCTCGCCGCAGAGATTCTTCTGGTAACCAGGGATTACCCGGCTCTCTTTGATCTGGCGGACGAGTTTGCCCCGTTCCGCAAAGTCATGACCGATAGCTTCTGCCAGATGATTGAGAACGGCGAGACCTATCTGCAAGCATAAAAAACAGCCGCACAGAATGTTTTACACACTCTGTGCGGCTGTTTTCTGCTTATACTTTCCTGTATTTTATTTCATATAATTCTTCACGTCTCTCGATCCTACCTTAGAATACGGAAGTCTGATGTATTTTCCGTTCTCCAGATTGAGGTCGTCTAACGTATCCCCCACGGAGAGCGCGTAGGCAAGATCGAGCATTGCCTGTGCCTGCCCTTCCTTGTCGTTGTAGACGGTTCCCACCATCTCGCCGGATGCCACGGCGGCAAGTCCCACATCAGTTCCATCAATTCCGACCACCACCGGCCAGTCCGCCCGCTTCAGATGCGAGGTTTTCAACGCATCGATGGCTCCGAGCGCCATATCATCATTGTTGGCGATTACAAGCTCGATCTCCCCGTCATATTCCGCAAGCATCTGCGTCATCTTGGTCTGCGCCTGCGCCCGGTTCCAGTTCGCAATCCCGTACGCGAGCTTTTCCACCTCCACGCCGTTGTCTATAATCGTTGAGACCGCATACTCGGTGCGCACGATCGCATCCTGATGCCCGGCTTCTCCCTCCAGCACCACATACTGGAAGACACCGTCACCGTTCTTATCAGCATCCGGATTCTCCTTGAACGCATCCGCCGCAATCTCCCCCTGCATGATTCCGGACTCGAATGCTTTCGCCCCGACATAATAGACCCTGTCCCAGCGCTCCAGATCCTCCTCCACCAGTTCCCTGTTGAAGAAAATGACCGGCACATTATTTTTTTCCGCCATATCGATGATCGTTGTCGGCTCTGTCCGGTCGACCAGATTCACACAGATCACATTGCAGCCGGCATCTAACATTTCCTCGACCTGACTGTTCTGCGTCGACTGGCTTCCGGCCGCATTGTAGACTTCCACATTGATGGCAATGCCCGTCTGTTCTTCCTGCTCTGCCGCATATTCGTTGAAATCCGTCATCATCTGCGATACAAATGTGTCATACTGATCATATACGGTGACGCCGATCTTAATGCTTGTCGCTTTCTGTACCTGGCCGTCTGTCCCGCAGCCCGCCATGCTTCCCAGTGACACCAGCGCACCAAGCCCGGCCGCCATTCCTCTTAGCATCCTCTGTGACATAACACCCTTCCTCACTTCTCCTGTTTCTCTCTGCTACTGCACAATCGGGAACAGCACTTTCTGGATATCCGCATCATACAGATGTTCCCGGTCGACCACCAGATAATTGACCTTGCTGCTTCTCGTGGTATCCATGTGATAAATCAGCTGCTTTGCGATTGCCTCCATGCTCTGATACCCCATATTGAATTCATTGGGAACCACGAGCGTCTGTATCCAGCCCTTGTCCAGATAGTATACATTTTTCTCGGAACTGCCCACGCCGTACAGCGAGCACCGGTCAAGTCTCCAGCCCAGCTCATCCCCGGCAAAAAAATCCACCATCATCTCCGTCTCGTCATTGCCGAGTGCAATCAGAATGTCCACCGGTTTGTCCTGCTCTAACGTATAGAACGCGTCCTTGATGCTCTCCGCCTTTCCTTCCAGGCTCCACTCGACAACTGCACCGCTCTCGCGCAATCCCTGCGATACCCCCGTATAACGCTGCTGCATGGAGCGCTGGCTCTGGCTGCACGCAAGAATTCCCACGCGCTTGCCGGCAAGGTCATCCCCGAAATCGGACTGCACCGCCTGTGCGAGCGCTGCTCCCATCTCCTCATTATCCGGCGCCACCAACGCGTAGACCCCTTCCGGATCAACGTCCGTCTCCAGCAGAAGCACCGCCGTCTGACCGGAGAGATCCTCCAGCTCCTGTCCGGCGTGATCCGTATTCATCTGCAGAATAATGCCGTTGGCTCCATTTGTGACCTGCTTTTTGACCACATCCATCTCTTCCATTGCGGTGGAAAAGCTCCCCGTCGACACAAAGCTCAAACTGATGTTGTAATCCCGCGCTGCCTGCTCAAGTCCCTGTCTGAGAGAAGTCCAGCGGTCGCTGTTGCTGTTCTCGACAACCACGGAGACGCGGTAGGACGTCTCCTGCTTACCGACGTTTAGCATATTGTAAAACGCCCAGATAATCACCGCCACCAGCATCAGGATCAACATACCAAAATAAAGTCTATTTTTCTTCATCCTGCCGTTCCCCCTTCAGCTGTTTTAGTCTTCCTCCCTCCAGCAGTTCCGTATTTTCCGGTGAGTACGCAATGTACGGAAGGTGAATCCGCACGGTCGTCCCCTCATCCAGACAGCTATCAATCTCAAGACCATACGGCTCCCCGAAGCGGAGTCTGATCCGGTTATGTACATTGATGAGTCCCACACCGGAGCCGTGCTTGCGCACTCTGTTGTTCTCTGTCAGGAGCGCATCTACCATCTCATCCGGCATACCAAGTCCGTTGTCGCGCACTTCAACATAGACATCGTCTCCCTTCCGGTATCCCACAACCGTAATCTCACCGTCGCCGTCCATGGACTCCATGCCGTAATAGATTGCATTCTCAAGTAAAGGCTGGATCACGAGTTTTACCGTACAGCAGCTCAAAATAGCATCCTCCACCTGAAATTCCACAGTGAATTTATTCTTATAGCGGATCTTCTGGATGTTCATATAATTTCTGGCATGTTTTAATTCGTCCTCCATGGAGATGATCGTCTTTCCACGGCTTAAGGAAATGCGGAACAGGCTGGCAAGCTGCGTCACCATAAACACCGCGTCCTCATACCGCTCACCCTCGATCATCCAGACGATGGAGTCCAGCGTATTATATAAAAAGTGCGGGTTGATCTGCGACTGCAAGGCGTCCAGCTCGCTCTTCCGCTTTTCTTCCTGCTCCACCAGAATATCATGCATGAGCTCCCGGATCTGCGCTACCGTAGAGCGCAGCGTCTTTCCGAGATGCTCCACCTCAAGCGAGCCGCCCACATAGATATCTGGGTTCATATTCCCCGCTTCCCAGTCCTTCACCGAATCGTTCAGGCGTTTTAACGGCTTTGCGATATTGGCAGAGACAAACTGGTTTAAAAGAATAATCATCAGCATGGACAGCGACATCAGAAGAATCACGAACATCCGCATCCCGGAGATTCCCATATCAAATGAACTCATCGGAACTACGCTCACGATCTTCCAGCCAGTGTAACTGATGGTCTTGACCGTGACAATGCGCTTTTCCCCGTCAAATTCCTCCTTGTGGCTGCCGTCCTCGTAGGATGCTGCCACAAGATTGTTCTCCGAAAACAGATCCGTGTAGATCAGCTTCTGCTTCGGGTGATAGATCAGTTCCCCGCTGCCGTCCATCAGATAGACATACTCCGACGCATTGTCCGTATTTGCCTTGGTCAAAAGCTGCTCGATACTGCTGTAATTCATATCCACAAGCAGCACACCAAGTGTCGAATTGCCGCCGCTTGTCAGCTCCACCGCCTGGCTTAGCGATACGACCCAGTAATAGCGGTAACTCGGATCGTCAAACAAATTCTGTACATGCGGCGTGGAAAAATGCACGTTCTCCATCTGTCCCGTCGCCTCCGTAAACCATTCCTGATCCACGATGTCGAGGTTGTTCTTCTCCGTGGCAACCGGCGCTGCAGCAACCAGTCTTCCGTCGTTGGTATAGCAGGCGATGCTGATCAGATTGTCCTTGTTCGCCTCATAGAGAAGGTTCATCTCCTCATCAAGCGAGTCCGTCGCCAGATCCTTGTCCTTAATAACGCTGTAGTACATGGCGTCGGAAATACGCCGCATGTTGCGCAGATAACTCTCCAGATTGATTGCCGTCTGGTTCAGCAGCTGCTCCGCGCTCTGCGTCGTCATATCTTCCATTTTATTGACAAAACGGTTGTACAGGGAAATCCCCAGAATACCCATACTGATGACCGATACAATCGTAAAAGACAATGCAATCGTCATCTGAATGGACTGCGGCTTGATGTGTTTTTCCAGGAAGGAAGTGACCTTCTGCCGCCACTGTTTTACTCTTTCTCTCATCCTCTTTGCACCCTATGCGCCCTATGCCTCCTGCGCAGCTTCCATCCGGCTTGTCTTATACTTGGACGGCGACATGCCGAACTGCTTTTTGAATACATAGCTGAAATAGTTCGGATCGGTATATCCGACTTTCTCCGCAATCACGTAAGTCTTCTCATTCTGTGTCAGAAGCAGCTCCACCGCCTCCTCCATCCGGTAATCTGTCAGATAGTTGATGAACGTCTTCCCGGTCTCTTTCTTGAACACCGTGGAAAAATAGGCGGCGCTCACATTAAGGTATCCACAGATCGTCTCAATTCCAAGGTCAGTATCCGCATAATGCTCCTTCACATAGTCGATTGCCTTCGACACAAAGGACTTCGTCGTATCCTGGCGCTCGTTCTGCACCTGTTTTTGTAATTTCAGACAGTTCTCACACAGCCATTCCCGGAGTGCATCCGTCGACTCCAGCTGCATGGCGCGTGTATACACATCCCCGTTGCCGCCGAACACATCTTCCAGGTTGATCTGGTTGTTCGCCCCGAAACGCGACAGCTCCGTGATCAGCTCCATAATGAGAATCCGGTACCGCTGCAGCGACATCTTGCTACCCGCAAGCTTCTCCGTAAATTCCGCAATCGCATCCAGAAGCGGCTGTTCCTCTCCCACCTTGACCTTTTTGATGATCTTCTGGATAAAGGGCTCCTCCCACGGCAGATCGGCATTCTCCTGAGGGTCGATCTCCGCAATATTGATGGCTCTGGTATTGCCGTAGAGCACACGGTAGGACACGGCATTCTTCGCGCCGAGATAGGACATCTGCAGTTCTTCCGGACCGCTGCACACATGCCCGATTCCCGCCGTGATCTTCGCCTTGCAGACACGCTTTGCCATCTTACAGATCTTATCCATGCAGTCGGTAAAACGCGTGATCGCCTCCTCCGTGGGCAGCTGGGTAATCACAATGCCATCCCCCAGATATGTCACGATCTTGCTGTCATATTCAGAAGCTGCCAGCTGCTCCTCCGCCAGCTTTTTCACGGAGACCGCCAGCAGAAACGGATCGATCGGAAGCGCCCCCTCCATCGGGTTGGTCGTGCTGATGTGCAGCACGGTCACCACAAAATAGGGACCCTTTAGCGTGAGGCTGCAGTTTTTTGCATATTCCTCGATGGAGTCCTCCGGAATCCGTCCGTCGATGAGCGACGTCAGGAAATTTTCCTGCAGCATCGGAAGACTCTCCAGATAATATTCCCGAAGCTTGTCAATATTGCGCTTTTCGTCCAGTTCCTTGTCCAGATTGTTCTTGATCCGCTCAAAGACCTCGCGCAGTTCGTTGGCATTAATCGGCTTTAAAATGTATTCTTCCGCCTCGATCTTGATCGCTTCCCTGGCATACTCAAATTCATCAAAACCGGAGAAAATAATGACCTTGATCTTCTGGTACTGCTCCTTTAGCTTCCGGCAGAGCGTAAGACCATCCATATAGGGCATCTTAATGTCCGTCATGACGACATCCACGGAAAGCTCCTCCGCCATCTCAAGCGCTTCCACACCGTTTCTTGCATAGCCCGCAATGCGAAAGCCCATGCCTTCCCAGTCCAGCTTTTTCATGATGACCTGGAAGACCTCTTCCTCGTCATCCACCAGCAAAACGGAATACAAACTCATATTCTCCCGCTCCTTTTCACTCGCACTCATTCATTCAACCTCCGTACTGATCCTCCATCCGCTTCCAGAGAATGCCGAGAATCACCGTACAGATTATGATCTCCGCCACTGCCACATAGACATTCACAAACACCAGAATCGCCATCAAAAAGGTAGCCGCACCGAAGAACAGTAGCAGCTTTCCTCCCGCCTTGCAGTACGCTTCCTCGTCCTTCACCGGCGGCTTATTTTTCCCGCGGATCGCCTGACTGTCGTGCAAAACGATCAGCCGGATTGCATAATACACACAGATCACAAGTAAAAGCAGCGGAATCCCCGCCTGCTCAATAATCGTATCAACCGTCACCTTAAAAATCCTCCTGTACTCTCAAATCTAAAATAGCGGCTGGTTCTAATGTCCCAGCCGCTATTCATTATAATATACTTTTTACTTTCTTGCTATATACTTTCTGATATCCAGAGAGATTGCGATGAAGATAACAACACCGATTGCAATGTACTGTGCGTTTGCATTCATACCCAGGTACTGGAGAGCTACCTTTAACAGCTCGAATACGGCAACACCGATAATTGCGGATGATACTTTACCACGACCACCTGTTACAGATACACCACCAATCGTACAAGCTGCGATTGCTTCCATCTCGTAACCATATCCGGTCTGGACGGATGCACCGCCGGCTTTTGCACCGAGCATAAAACCTGCAAGACCATACATAGCTGCTGCTTTCATGTAGATTAAGATCAGAGTTGCTTTTACCGGAACACCGGCAACCTCTGCTGCCTGTGGGTTACCACCGATTGCATACATGTACTTGCCGTGACGGGTCATGTTGAAAATGAACCATGTGATCGCCGCCACAATAATTGCGATCCAGATCAGGTAGTTGATGCCGAGGAACTTACCGTTAGATACGTTCGTGTACTGCTCTACATAGCCGCCGAGCGGTGTTGCATTGGTTACGATAAGTCCGATACCATAGACGATCTCCATCATTGCCAGTGTGGCGATGAAAGGCGGAACGTTTAAGTAAGCAATGAAAAATCCGGTAACCGTACCGAATGCCGCACATACCAGCATGGCAATCAGTGCTACGACGAATACGTTGAGCGGCTGCATATCCGGGAAGAATTTTCCGGAATAATCCATACGCTGTAACAGCATACCGGAGATACATGCACCGAAACCGATCATACGTCCTGCGGAAAGATCACATCCTGCTGTGATAACACAGCCTGCGATACCAAGTGCAATGACGAGTCGTGAACTCATATTCATCAGAATATTCATGAAGTTGTTCTTTGTGAAGAAGTTATCGGATGTGAATCCGGTATAGATTACCAGGATGAACATGACGATGATAACTCCGTTGTTGATTAAGAAATCTTTTACTTTCTGTTGATTTGTCTTTGTCATTTTCGTCTCCTCCTATCTCATCAGAATCTCGTTGCAAAGTTCATAACCATTGCCTGTGTCATCTCTTCCGGCTGGTCGATCTCGCCAGTAATCTTACCGTTACACATAACACAGATGCGGTCTGCCATACCAAGCAGCTCAGACATTTCTGATGAAATCATGATGATTGCCTTACCCTGTGCCGCCAGTTCATTCATGATCTCGTAGATCTCATGCTTTGCACCGACATCGATACCTCTTGTCGGCTCATCCATGATCAGCACATCCGGATCATTGGCAAGCCATCTGGAAATAATAACTTTCTGCTGATTACCACCGGATAAGTTTGAAATGTGCTCGTTCATGCTCGGTGTCTTGATGGACAGCTTCTTGATGCTGTCATCCACAACTTTGTTCATCTTCTTATGATCCAGCACAAATCCTGCTTTCAGGTACTTGTTATAAATGGAGACGCCAACGTTGTCCTTGATGGACAAACAGCCGAAGATACCGTTGCCGCGGCGGTCCTCTGTGATGAGTCCGATTCCTGCATTCATCGCATCGATCGGATGCTTGATCTTTAACTTCTTGCCATGCATGTAGATCTCACCAGATGCGATACCGCGGATACCGAAGATACCTTCCATCAGCTCTGTTCTCTGGGCTCCGACCAGTCCGCCAAAGCCTAGGATTTCGCCCTTGCGAAGTGTAAAGCTGACATTTTGGAATGAATTTGCATGGATTGAGCAGAGGTTCTTGACCTCCATGATGACCTCACCTGGGGTATTCTTCTTCGCCGGATATACGTTTGTGAGCTCACGTCCTACCATCTTTGCGATGATCTGATCGGTCGTCAGCTCTGACGCCGGCCAGGTTCCTACATAGGTACCGTCCCGCATGATCGTGATGTCGTCCGCGATGCGCTTGATCTCATCCATCTTGTGGGATATGTATACCATCGCAACACCCTTATCACGAAGGTCATTCATAATACGGAAGAGTGCTTCTACCTCATTATCGGAAAGAGAGGAGGTCGGCTCATCAAAGATCACGACCTTCGCCTGCTGGGATACCGCTTTTGCGATCTCCACGGACTGCATCTGACCGATGGAAAGTGTGCCGAGCTGTGCCTTCGGATCAAAATCCATCTTTACCTCTTTCAGCCACTTCTCCGTCTCCGCATACATCTTCTTGTGGTCAATCACCTTGAGCAGTCCGTAATTCTTTGTCGGGAATCTTCCCAGATACAGGTTCTCAGCCACGCTTCTCGCCGGAACAGGCTGTAATTCCTGATGTACCATGGCGATGCCGTATTTCATTGCTTCATCCGGGTTGTTGACCTCAATCTTCTGCCCGTCCAGATAAACCTCTCCCGCGTCCATCTTGTAAATACCGAAAAGACATTTCATCAAGGTAGACTTGCCGGCTCCGTTCTCACCCATCAGTGCATGGACGGTTCCGGGACGAAGGGAAAGCTGTACATTGTCAAGTGCCTTAACACCTGGGAACGATTTGCAGATACCCTTTAGCTCCAGTTTGTACTCAGCCATGTTTCTCCTCCTTCTATATTGATACAGATTCTGTTGTTATCTGTGTACTGTCGATGTTATTGTCGATGTTTTCTAATTTTTCTAATCTGGTCTGTCACACAACTATTTCATATCTTTAAGACAGGTGCGGATGCCCGAAAACACCCGCACCTTCTGCTTACCTGCTATCAATCATCCTGCGTGGTAATTATTTTACCATGTCAAGGATTTCCTGTGCATTGTCTTTTGTAACCTTTACATAGTCACAACCAATGTAATACTCGTTGGTTTCACCGTTGATGAAGTTGATTGCTGCATCAGCTGCACCGTGGGACTGTGAGAAGTGATCGTTGAATACGGTACCTGTCATGGTTCCGGCTACAACATCCTCAAGAGCCTCGGATAATGCATCAACACCTACTAAGAAGATATCGGTACCTACGGTACGTCCTGCAGACTGGATTGCCTGTAATGCGCCAAGTGCCATTGCATCGTTGTTACAGAATACAACTTCTACTTTATCGCCGTACTGTCCAAGAGCGTTTGCTACGATCTGCTGTGCCTGATCCTGCTGCCAGTTACCAACCTGATCGGAGAGGCATTCAACCTCAAGACCTGCATCGGTAAGAGCCTTTACGGAATACTCGGTACGATACTGAGCATCAACGTTCTCCGGATCACCTTCTACCATAACGTACTGGATCTTTCCATCGCCGTTTAAGTCTACTGTGTCAAGACCAAGGTCTACGATCATCTCGCCCTGGAAAGTACCGGACTGACGTGCGTCACATCCAACGTATGTAACATTCCAGCCGTTGTCTTCCCATCTCTGCTCTTCCTCTGCATCCGGCTCACGGTTGATGTATACGAGCGGGATATCTGCTGCTACAACCTTATCTGTGATGGTAGCTGCGGATGAAGAGTTTACCGGGTTAACAATGAGAACATCTACGCCCTCGGAAATGAAGTTATCAATCTGACCTGTCTGTGTTGCCTGATCGTTTGCTCCGTCAACGATTGTGATATTGTCTTTGGAGAAGCCCTGCTCTACCAGATAATTCTCAAGCTCTGTGCGGAACAGTGTCATGAAGTTATCGGAGAACTGGTAAATGCATACGCCGACTTTCTTGTCTGCATAGTCACCGCCTGCTGCTTCTGTTGCTGCTGCTGCCGTATCGGAAGCCTCGGTAGCCGGTGCTGCTGCATCGGTTGTCGTGGATGCTGCGTTATCTGTTGTGGTCGTCTCGCCAGAAGAACTTCCACATCCTGTTGCCATTGTTGCAACCATAGTAGCTGCAAGGATTAAACTGATTACTTTCTTTTTCATCTCTGAAAAACCTCCCTTTTTGTATTCGTAACTCCTTGTTACATTATGCATTATAGCAATGGAGGTCTGTAAAGAACATACAATATTCTTCTCTTTTTCTTGAAAATACTTCTGTTTCTTTTGTGTGTTTCGTATAATTTTATGGTTTTTCGTTTTTTCTTCTTGTGCATATTTTGCAGATGGCTGTTTTTGACCGGTTCTGTTTCGTGCAAATATACAAATGTCCCTGTGTGAAAGACAACGCTTCCACGCAGGGACATCTGCTCTGCTTCGACTTTATACCTATTATTATATCATCGTTGTGTTCCGCCTTTTGCGTACCGGAAGTTCCACAGGAACTTCTAAGATGAACTCGTCATAGTTCATTGTAGTACCTTTTCCGCGATCGCAACCGCATCGCGGATACAGTCCGGACAGCTCCGCAAAACCACGCCGGTTTCCACACCCTTCAATTCCTTACAGACAAGCGCATGGTTCTTCTCGGCAAACTGTCTGGTGATCTCTCTGGTCAGCTGATAGGTTGCCGCCTTGGTCTTCGGGTTCTTCGGATCGGCACAGCTGTTCTTGAAGCCCGCAAGCATCACCGCTCCTGAGACCGCTCCGCAGGTTGCCTCCATGCCGCCCATGCCGAGTCCGAATCCTTCCGCCGCGGCAAACAGCGTCTCTTCCGGCACGCCGATCTCCTCCGCAAACGCACACGCCACCGCCTGTGCACAGTTGCATCCCCTGTCATGCAATTCGATTGCTTTTTCCTGTTTTGTCATTTTATAACTTCCTTTCCGTTCCTTATAAAATCCTTATAATTTGCCTGTATGCTGTTTCTGTGAACATCTTATCACAACTTATCACAAGAAGTAAACAAGGAGGATTCCAGAACGTATGAATCAGACAACAATCACAAAACAACGGGGACTCTCAGACTTTGCGCTCAAATATTTTGCCATGGTCTGCATGATTCTCGACCACATTCACTATTTTTTCTCATTTACAGGGAAGATCCCACTGTTCTTTTCGTGGATCGGCAGGCTTGCCGCCCCGCTGTTCCTCTTCTGTATCGTGGAGGGTTTTCTTCACACGCACGACCGGAAAAAATATTTTCTGCGTATTTACGCCATCGCCATTTTCATGGGACTGGTGCAGTTTTCCTTCTATAATATTGCATCCGGTCTCGTCCGGCCGGACGGCTTTTTCCCGCAGAATCAGATGCTTGCATCCTTTTCCGTCCTGCTCGTCGTTCTTTGGGGCATCGACCGGTGTCAGAAAAAACAGTGGATCCGGGGACTTTCTGCCATCCTGATTCCGGTCTTTCTGCCCTTTCTTCTGTACGGGCTGTTCGCCGTATCGGAAGCCTTTGGCATTCCCTACGGCAATTTTCTCTTAAACCTTCTGGTGTACAGTGTCCTGCCCTGCCACACTGCGATCATCGACGGTGGCACCGCCACACTGCTCGGCGGCGTGATTCTCTACCTGACGCACAGACACCGCCGATTGCAGGCAGGTGCCTTTGCACTTTTCGTGCTTGCGTGGGACATCCTGCCCGTGCTGCTTTTTATGCCCGCAGGAACTTCTGCCTCTTTCTTTTTTACCGATGCTTATGAGTGGCTGGAAGTTTTTGCCGTTATCCCTATGTTATGTTACAATGGAACCCGTGGACACGGCTCCAAAAAGCTGTTCTACTGGTTTTATCCGACGCACATTTACGTGCTGTACGCACTTTCGTTCCTTTTGTACCTGACCCTTTATGGAATGGGTTCTTGATAGAAATGAGGTTTTTATGGCTCACATTCTCGCAATTGACGATGATCCCGGCATCCTCGCGCTGATTGAACATGCACTCCGCCGGGAGGGGCATACCATTACCTGCATGCCGCATGTACCGGCGGATCTTGCGGCGCACCTCGCAGAGTATGATCTCATCCTTCTCGACGTCATGATGCCGCAGACGGACGGCTACGAACTCTGCAGCGCCATCCGCGACGACACGGACTGCCCGATTCTGTTTCTGACCGCAAAGACCATGGAGGAGGACGTCGACTACGGTTTTTCCGTCGGTGCGGACGACTATATCAAAAAGCCCTTCTCCATCGTCGAACTGCGTGCGCGCGTCGCAGCGCATCTGCGCCGGGAGCAGCGTGAAAAACATCACTGCCTCTACATACAGGGCATCCGCTTTCTGCTCGCCTCCCGCGAAGTCGCAGCAGGCGGCGTCACGCTCCCCTTCACCAGAACGGAGTATGAGATCACACTTCTGCTCGCCAAAAACCGCGGACAGACATTTTCCAGAGAGCAGATCTACGAAGCGGTCCTAGGATACGACAAGACAGGCGATGAGTCTGCTATTACAGAGCATATTAAAAATATCCGGAAAAAATTCGCCGCAGTAAATATGGCGCCAATTCAGACAGTATGGGGGATCGGTTATCGATGGAACGCATGAAAAAAAAAGAAAAAAGAAATCCGGCTGCGCACATTTTTTGTGCGCTTTTTACTAAAGCTTGTCGCCGCGGTGCTTCTGGCGTTCCTGCTGTGGCTTCTCCAGATTACCGTCTCCGTCGGTACGGGTCTGATCCTGCCTGCGAACGCCGCCGAAAAAGAGGCTCTTGCCTACCTTCACACCATCGGTGCACATACAGACATCGTGTCTTCCGGGATTCCATCCGCCTGCAGCTACGCCATCTATGACACATCCGGAGCGCTTCTTGAGACGGACATGTCCGATTCCCTCCGCGGAAACGCGGATCTTCTCGCGCTTTCCGGACAGGATTCCCTCTCCGCAAATATGCTTGGGCGAACCTATGTTAAACGCCAGACCGACACCCGGATTGTGGTGCTCACCTACGATTTCCGGTCTGCCTTTGCAAATCCCACGCTCCGGCGTCTCTTTCCGAGCGCTGAACTGCTGGAAGTGTTTCTCCTGCTGTTCCTGCTTCTTGCAGCTTTTGTACTCGTCATCACGCGGCAGGCAAAATACCTGTCGCGGGAGCTTATTCATCTGCAGGAAGCCGCCGACGAAATCCGCAATCAGAATCTCGACTTTACCATCCGGCCGACTGCCATCTGCGAATTCAACCAGGTTGCTGCTTCTCTGGACGCGCTGAAATCCGAACTTTCCGCCTCCTTAAAAGAGCAGTGGCACATGCAGCAACAGCGCAGACGTCAATTTTCCGCGCTCGCCCATGACATCAAGACGCCGCTTACGATCGTCCGCGGGAACGCAGAACTTCTGTCTGAGACAGCGCTTGATCCGACGCAGCAAACCTGTAATCGGTTTATTCTGGAAAATGCCGCGCAGATCCAGGACTATCTGTCGAGAATTATCGAGCTCGCAAAGACGGATGATCCCGCTGCATGTTCCGCAGAGTGCCGTTTTCAGGCGCAGCTTCACACGGCATCGTTTTTCGACGATCTGCTCGGGAATACAAAAAGTCTCGGTCAGAAAAAAGAACTGCATGTTCTTTTTTCCACCGAGACTCTTCCAGCCGTTCTGCCACTGCCGGAACATCCGCTGCGGCGTATTTTAAACAATCTGCTCGACAATGCCGTGTGCTACTCACCGCACAAAGGAACGGTCACTTTAGATGCCTCCATCCGCGATTATAGGGATGCACCCGAGAAAGAAAGCACGCTCTTTCTCACTGTATCCGATGAGGGACCCGGCTTCTGCGAGGACGCCCTGCTCTACGGCACGGAAGCCTTTTACAGGGAATCCGCCGACCGGAATGACAAAAGCCACTTCGGTCTCGGGCTCTCCATCGCCGACCAGCTCGCCCGCGGACTTGGCGGATCGATCGCTCTGTGTAATGCCCCGGCAGGCGGAGCCGTCGTAATCGTAAGACTTCCTCTGACCGGGCAGATACAGCGCGATGCGGAATAAATCCTATTCTACCGGAACGGTCCAGCCGTACTTATCCGGAAGCTTGCCCCACTGGATACCGGTCAGTGTGTCGTACAGCTTCTGTGTCAGCTCGCCGATCTTGAAATCGTTGATCGTGACAACATCATCCTTGTAGCGGAGTTCACCAACCGGAGAGATCACGGCTGCGGTACCCGTTCCGAATACTTCCTCTAAGGTTCCGTCATGTCCTGCCTTCATCAGGTCATCGACGGATAATCTGGTCTCGTTTACCTTGTAACCCCAGTCTCTCAACAGATGAATCATGGAATCTCTGGTAACGCCCGGAAGTACCGTACCCTCGATCGGTGCTGTGTAGATCTCACCGGCGATCTTGAACATGATGTTCATTGTACCGACTTCCTCGACGTATTTGCGGTGCTCACCGTCCAGCCAGAGTACCTGGGAGTAACCAAGCTTTTCTGCCTTTACCTGTCCTAAGATGGAGCCTGCATAGTTGCCGCCGCACTTGGTGAATCCGGTACCGCCCTTGACTGCACGCACCAGCTCGTCCTCGACAAGAATCTTCACCGGATTGATGCCCTCTGCATAGTAAGCGCCTACCGGGCAGCAGATAATCATGAATTTGTAAGCGGACGCCATATGTACGCCGAGCGCAGCCTCTGTTGCGAACATGAACGGGCGGATATAAAGAGAGGTCTCCGGCTCAGACGGAACCCAGTCTGCCTCCACCTTTACCAGCGCTTTTACCGCTTCTACGAACATATCCACCGGGAACTCCGGCATGCAGAGTCTCGCGTTGGAATTGATCATTCTCTTCGCATTCATCTCCGGACGGAACAGCTGAATCTTTCCCTCTGCCGTGCGGTATGCCTTCATACCCTCAAATGTCTCCTGCGCATAGTGCAGCGTCACACAGGCAGGCTCCAGACTGATCGGTCCTTCCGGCACGATTCTCGCATCCTTCCAGCCGTCTTCCTTCGTCCAGTCCATGACGAACATGTAATCGGTCATATACTTGCCGAATCCGAGATGTTTCTGATCCGGCTTCTCCTTTAATACGTCTCTTTTTACAAATCTGATATCCATTATGCTACCATTCCTTTCCCGACATATAAAATTCTTGAAATCAATTATGATACTTTCTTTTTTCAGTGTCAAGATTATTCCAACCGCTTATGCCGCTCATGATTGTAAGTTATATATTAGTCATCTTCCCATATCCATATGGAATGAAAAACGCCGCAAAAAAGCGGAGCAGGATCTTTTCTCCCGCTCCGCCATCGGAGTCTCTTTTCCCTATTTTACCACTTTTTTCAACGGAATCCAGAGAATAAATGCATACACGCTTCCGATCAGGGAAGTCACAAGCTGCGTCACGGAAAAGGTCGTCTGGAACACTGCCATCTTTGCCTCCATCGGTGCCGGCAGAAGGTTCGGAATCAGAATCAGCGAGATCACAATTCCCATGAACAGTGCCTTTACGACAGATCCTGCCGCCATGCCGGCAATCAGTCCGCCGTTTCCTTTGCATTTTTTCGTGACCAGTCCCACACCCAGGACCAGAAGGGCATTGCCCGCCATGATACACGGCATGATCGCCGGAATGGCACCGATGATCGGGCTTCCCGTAATAAAGAATGATGTGACCGGCGTGATCACAGAGAGAATAATGCCGCAGGGAATTCCCACACTTAACACCGCTAAGATCAGGCATGCATTGATGACCGGTCCGGTAATATAGACGCTCGTGTTCTTAAAAAACTGGCTCACGATACAGATCGCCAGAAGAACCGCTGTCGTTGTGATTTGTTTTGTTGTGATTTTCATCGCTTCCTCCTTCTGATGCAGCACTCCTTCGCAGATGTAATGCACTCTCCCGTCACTGCACCAAAGCAAGCATAATACTTCTCTCTCATAAAATCAAGCCGTCACTCCGCCAGCAGATTCTCCACAAGTGCGCAGAACTCGTCCCGGCTCAGTCCTTCCGACTGCACATTCACGGTCACACCGTTTTTCTTATAGGTCGCCAGATACCCGTCCGTGAACGTTCCTCCACTGCTGCCCGCCGGATAATGTGCTGCTGTCACCTTCACACCGGAAACCGTCATCGGCTTTAATCCGCCGGATACATAGGACGTCATCTCCCCCATGTCCGTTGAGCGTGCGCGAATGGTAAACCATCCCGCTGTCTCACTGTTCTCATAACGCATGACACAGTTGTCATCGATCACATTGCCATCTGCATCATAGCCAATCTGATACGTTTTCTCCTCATCCGTCTGCACATAGCCATCCGGAATTGCATCCGGAATCACCTTGATTCCGTAATAGTTCTGAAGCTGTTCCTCTGTGAGTGAAACCGTCTTCGCCGCTTCCGCCCCGCAGGCAATCGATGTCTGAAGTTCCTCCACTTCGTTAAAATACCAGTCAATTCCCGCAGCGCTCTCCGGCTGGGCAGCCTCTTGTATACCGTCGCCATCCTCCGCTGCGCTTTGTGCCGCCGCTTCATATTCCTTCGCACTCTCCGCGGTGCCGTCCGGCGTTGCCGCGTCAGATGTCATGATACCGTCGGATGCCGCAGTATCATAAGCTTCTGCCGTTTCCGCGCTCTCCGTCTTTGCCATGTCCGTGCGCGCCGTACTCTCATACTGCTGCCATATTCCGTAGGAACCTCCGATCAAAAGAAGTGCCACGCAGGCAGCCATCTGCATAAAATGCTTCCTGCGTGCTCCGAGATAGCGTACGTCCTCCGCTTCCTGTATGTAGGCAGGATCCGCTTCGCCGAGCGCATCCAGTAAATCGTCCGTCTTCATATTTTCCGCTCCTTTCCGCCGCTATGAAAGCAGCCCTTCGCGTTCCAGATGTCTCCGCAGTTTTCCCCGGGACCGGTACAGCGAAGATTTTACCTTACTCTCGCTGACCGCAAGCCTCCCGGCAATCGCTCCGATGCCATCCATATACCAGTATCTGCGCATGAAAATAATCCGGCTCTCACGGTCTAACCCCTCCAGGAACCGGTTGATGGACGCCGCCAGTTCCTTTCGCTCTATCTGCGTCAGCGGCTCCTCGCCCCCGGCGCAGTCATGCAGTTCTTCATATATATCCGGCATGACGCCTCCGCCTCTCTTTTCGGAGTGCTTTCTGCGGTAGCAGTCCAGCGACAGATTGCGCGTGATCGCACCCAGAAAAGCCGCCAGAAGATGCGGGCGCTCCCTGGGCATGGAATTCCACGCGCGCATCCAGGTGTCATTCACGCACTCCTCTGCATCCTGCGCATCATGTACAATGTTGTGCGCGATGCTCCCGCAGTAACGTCCGTACTTCTGCTGTGTCTCTGCAATCGCCGTCTGATCCCTGTCCCAGTACAGCGCTATGATTTTTTCATCCTCCATGCCTTCTCCCTCTCAGTTAAAAGCTCTCCACCGTTCCGATGAACACCGGAATACCGGTGTCCTTCTCCACGATCGCATATAAAAACGGCCTGTCTAAAATAATGCGCTCCGGCTGTTCAACCATTGCCGTCTCCTTGCACATCTCCACAACCGTGGCCGCTCCGGCTTTCGTTCCAAGCCCGTCCACATCGATGTGGGTCTTGTGCAGCACCCTGCTGATGCTGATATTTCTTCCGTCCGGGCAGTACCCCATTTTGGAAAAATCCGCCTGTTCCTCATCAAACGCGAGCGGCATTCCAAGCGCCGTGAGCGTATCTTTTAGTTCCAGATCGGTCTCGCCTGTAAATTGCGGCAGACCCGTCTCTATCATTGTATCATTTTCCTGCCGGATTGTCTCGTGAAACGTTTCCCCGTCCAGTTCTTCCAGCCATTTGCTCAGTGACAGTCCCTCCTCCGGAAGCAGCGCCACAAAGTCATAGCCCTCCTTGTAAGCCCGGCAAAAGCCCTTTGCATGTTCCATGGTCAGATAGCGGTACGTGGTATCGTACATCATGGAAACCTCCTGCCCGCTTCCGTCCTCCGCATAAAATGTGGCATCCTGTATCTGGCTCTCATCATAGGGCGTTTCCCACTCCGCATCAAACGCCACCGCATTCACCAGGTACATGACCGCAAGCTCCGGAATCTGATCCAGAATCTCTGTTATCATGCCGTCTGTCTCCTGCTCCACCAGGCGGTTGATGTCCCGGCAGGTCGTCTCGTCAAACGGGGCGCCAAAGACTTCTGCGTCATACGCCGTTTTTACGGTGTCAAGGAAATTCTCATCCGGCACAAATACATCGTCCGCCGTCTTCACCCACACCGAATCAGACATGTGGAATCTGGCGCCCTCTGCATCCGGCAGGCTCTTGCAGATCCTGCCAAGCACCATACTGCCATCCTCCGCCGACATTCCCGGGTACAAAACCGCTCCCATCTGCTGCTTCGTGTCGCCGTCCGCTCCGGTCCGCGCCATCTCGAGCGCCATCATCACGGAAAGAGGACACACCATCGTATTCTTCGCGTCCTCGCCGTTCTGCACCTGCTTTCTGCTCTCCCGCAGCAGATTTAAGGAAAACTGCGTATAGGAATACTCAAATGCTTCCCTGATAGCACCGAGATCTTTTTCTTCCATTGCAGTATCCTCCGTTCCTGTATCTTCTGCCTGTCCTGTCTGTCCGTTTGCTCCGGTTCCTTCCGTCTGACCTTCCTCTTTGGTCCCGTATTGTCCGGTAAGATCAGTGGTTGTACCGGACATTCCGCTGTTCGCACAGCCTGTCATCCCCACTGCCATCACTGCCGCAAGCACACCTGCCGTCACCCGTTCCATTCCTTTTCTCCTCATAAGCTTCTCCCTCTCTTTTCTATCATCCGGTTTTTGTCTTTCATATAATAAGACGCAAAAAACCGGAAACGGTTGCACCCATTTCCGGTTTTTGTAAAAATTTTCTATCTCACATCTTCTGTTCTCTCTACAGCCTTAAATACTCAAACGCCTGATAGACATCCAGCGCACCGTACCCCCACTCCCGGTTCGGGTACCCCCTGTCCTCCGAGCGCTTTGCACCGCGGATGAGCATATTTTTGATCGCGGCGTTGGACATCACTGGATCGTTCTGCTGCACCAGCGCCCACTGCATGATCTGCGCGACCGCCCCTGCCGTCACCGCCGCCGCGGCGCTGGTTCCCGTGTAGGTCACATAATTTTGGCGCAGCCCCGGTCCATATACACTCACCGCAGGTGCCGCAAAGTCCGGCTTGATCTCACCCGCCACCGTGTAGCCGCGCCCGGAATCCGCATACATGCTGTTGTTGGAAACCTGGTACCCGCCGACCGTGATGACCTGTGCCGCTGTCCCCGGCGCAGTGAGCGTCGTGTCCGGATTGGATCTTAGAAAAATCACATTTCCGTCCGTAAGCTTCTGCATCGGGAGCCACATGTTATAGTTGCCGCTCACAAGATTTTCCGGATAAACCCGCACAATCCAAAGCCCCTTGCGCACATCCGAAAAGCGCAGATAGATCAACTGGTTTGCCGTCTCCTTCGTCTCAATGCGGTAATCCACCGACACGGTCGTCCCCTCAAAGACAAACCGGAAGGTCTGGGAGACACCGGAACGCAGCGGCACTTTCGGAAGCCGTTCGCCCGTCGGCGAGATCACAGATATCGTGTACAGTTCCGGCGCGCCCGCCCACAGCTCTATGAAAAAGCCCGCCATATCCTGCTCCACGCTGATCTCCACATCCTCATATTCCATCTCACGGCGGATCGCCCCCTGAAAATGGTGCCTGGTGTTCGCCTCGTTTCCCGTTGCTGTCACAATCGAGCGTCTCCGCCTGGTGCTGATATAGTTCAGGAAATTGGACAGCGGGCCGTCCGTCCCGTGTCCCCCCATGCTGTTGCCGAGTGCAAGACAGATCACAAGCGGCATATTTAACACATTTGCAACGTCATTTAAATAGGATACCGCCATCATCAGGTCCGTCTCCTGATAGGCAGGCACTCCCTCCGGCACGAAGAAAAATTCCCGCAGATAGCGCTTTGCCTCTTTTAGCTTTACAACGGCAATCCCGGCGTTTGGCACCGCCCCGATAAAGCCGTTCGGGATATCCTCTCCCCCGCACACGACTCCCGTCACGAACGTCCCGTGCCCGTTTTCATCGCGGGACGGCACCACATCATACGGCTGCTTTTTTTGCAATGCTTCATCAATCTCCTCTTTGCGGTACTCTGCACCGTACAGGATTCCCTCCGGCGGCGTTCCATCCTGTATCGTCTGATCCCAGATCCTTAAGATTCTGCTGCTGCCGTCCGAATACCGGAACAGCGGGTTCGTGTAATCGACGCCGGTATCAATGACGCCCACCAGAACCCCCTCGCCTTTCAGTGCAAGCACCGGCTGATTCTGCAGCCGGGTGATTCCCGATGCATCGAGCGCCGTCGTATCGAGCAGCGCGTAGCATTTTGGTATCGCCGTGTAGGTATAATTCCCGATAGAAAGCGGCGGCAGTCCCTCTCGCGGGTAGAAAAAAATGTCGTAATCCTCCGCGATGCGCTGCACGCATCCGGGCGTGGACGGAACCTCTGCCTCCACCCCGTACGGAATCAAAAAATCATAATACTCCTCTGAATATACCTGCTCCCTGCAATCTGACATAAAAAAACTCCGGTCATCCATTGCTTTCTTAACAATAGATGCCGGAGTATATGAATTTATTCCATATTTATCAATTGCTGGCAGCGATCTGCGGATTCTCCGTACTCCCGATACCGATGCAGCCGCGCAGCGTGATGACCGGACTGCCCTTCTTCTCCACATAGTCTTTCGTGATCGTGACCATACCGATGTTGTCGTCCTTGGGAATCTCATACATGATATCCAGCATGAACTCCTCAATCACCGCACGGAGCGCACGCGCTCCCACCTTCTTCTCTTTTGCCTTGTGTGCGATCGCGCGCAGCGCATCCTCATCGAACGCCAGCTTGACCTCGTCCATGGCGAGAAGCTTCTCATACTGCTTTAATATCGCGTTCTTCGGCTCCTGCAAAATCCGCACCAGCGTATCTTCCGAGAGCGGCTCTAATGTAAACAGGATCGGCAGACGTCCCAAAAACTCCGGGATCATACCGAACTTACGCACATCCTCCACGGTAACCTTGGAGAGCAGGTTCTCGTCCTTGTCATACTCATCCTTTAACTTCGCGCGGAATCCGATCGAAGCCTCCTGATTCAGACGCTCCTTAATGATCTCCTCCAGCTCCGGAAATGCTCCGCCGCAGATGAACAGAATATTCTTCGTGTTGACCATCGTCATCGGCACCATCGCGTTTTTGCTGCTGGCTCCCACAGGCACCTCGACCTCGGCGCCCTCTAAAAGCTTTAACATTCCCTGCTGTACGGATTCTCCGCTGACATCCCGCTGGTTCGTATTGCGCTTCTTCGCAATCTTATCGATCTCGTCGATAAAAATGATGCCGTGCTCCGCACGCTCCACATCATTGTCCGCAGCCGCAAGCAGCTTGCTGACTACGCTCTCAATGTCGTCGCCTATGTAGCCTGCCTCCGTGAGTGACGTCGCGTCCGTGATCGCAAGCGGCACATCCAAAAGCCGCGCAAGCGTCTTGACCAGATACGTCTTGCCGCAGCCGGTCGGTCCAATCATAAGCATGTTGGACTTCTCAATCTCCACGCCGTCCTTCTCATCCGCCGCAATCCGCTTGTAGTGATTATAGACCGCAACCGACATCACCTTTTTTGCCTGCTCCTGTCCGACCACATATTCATCGAGCGACGCCTTGATCTTGTGCGGTGCTGGGATCTTCTTAATGTCGATAACCGGCTCCGACTGCGCCTTCGGTTTTTTCTTCTTCAGCTTCTGATTGTTCGGCAGTCCGCCCTGCAGATCCGACAGATTGATCATGCTGATGTTCGGAATTCTTCCCATGTTCATATTCATCATATCATCCATGGAAAAACCGCTTCCGTTCATGCTGTCAAACGTCTTCTGCATACAGTCCTGGCAGATGCAGATATTGTTCGGAATACGGATCATCTTTCCCGCAATATGTTCCGGGCGTCTACAGATATAGCAGATGTCCTCATACTCCGTGTCCTGATTCTGATCTGTGTCATCCGAAACGGAACTCTGCATTACCTCTCCGGTGCCTGATGTGCTCTCATGCTCCGCCACATCTTCTGCACGGGGAGCCTCACTTCCCGTCTGCGCACCGTGAGCCGCGTTTCCCGCCGGCACACCGTTATCCGCGCTTCCCGGCTGTCTGCTGCCTGCAGTTCCTGTATTTGTATCTGCGCCCGTCTCCGGCGCGTCATCTATAATCTCTCTGAAATCATTGTGATTCATACTAATCCTCCATTCTTGCGCTGCTTCTAAGCGCATCTCAAGTTTGTGCGAAGCACAAATCTTGCGTGTGAAAAATCTTATTTTTCACACTAATATCCCCTATTCGCTTTCTATCATGAAATTTAGGTTCATTATAATGCAAACATTGTTTAATCACAAGGAAATTACGGAGATTTCATAGTTATTTTAGGAATTCATCAAAAATGGCGAAAGCCTCTTTTGCTTTCGCCATTCTCTATTTCCCTCATCCGTAAAACGCGCTCTATCTGCCGTTTCCGTTATTATCTGTGGTTCCGTTGTTATTATTGTCATTGCCGGTCAGATCATCCACACCATTCTCCACTCCGTTGATGACATCCTTTCCAGCCTCACCGACACCGTCTACCACGTCGTCCACAACATTGCCGTTTCCGTTATTATCAGCTGCGCCG
Source organism: Roseburia hominis A2-183 (assembly GCF_000225345.1). Lineage (NCBI taxonomy): Bacteria > Bacillati > Bacillota > Clostridia > Lachnospirales > Lachnospiraceae > Roseburia > Roseburia hominis. The sequence goes on along the minus strand of NC_015977.1, from coordinate 825,423 downwards.
TTGTTGTCCATCGCACCGTTATCGTTTAAAGTTTCATTGGTATCGTTCACTGTGCCGTTGGTTGTTCCGTTTGTGCCGTTGGTCGTTCCGTTTGTGCCATTGGTCGTGCCGTTGGTTGTTCCGTTTGTGCCGGTTCCATTGACGGTGCTCTCCGTGCCGGTTCCGTTCGTCGTATCATTGACGTTGTCATTGTTCGTACCGCAGGCAGCCATCGCGCTCACCGCGAAAGTAAGTACCAGTCCTGCAAGCAGTGTTCTCCACTTTCTCATAGTCATATTCTCCTTTTTCTCAGAATCACTTCTGTTTTCAAGGATAGTATGACCCTGGCGCTTTCCTTTTATTCCCGCATCCGATGTTTTTCTTTTGAATTTTATTTTTGAAAATTCAATCTTAAGATTTGTAATAACCAAGCTCTCTCGACAGTTCTTCCTGTACTTTTTTCACATCCACCGCAAGTTCCCTGACGCGCTCTCTCGTCATGCGGCTGGTCGGTCCAGAAATACTGAACGCGTATTTTACCTCTTTCTGGTAGCCGTGCAGGCAGGCTGCGATGCAGCGGACGCCCTTTTCGTTCTCCTCATCGTCCAGCGCGTAGCCATTCTGCCGCACTTCATCCAATACTTCCTGCATCTGCGAGAAATCCGTGATCGTCTTGTCCGTCTTTTTCTCAATGATACTCTCGTTCCAGATCTTTTTGACTTCCTCGTCCGGAAGCGTCGCCATGATCGCTTTGCCGACACCGGAGCAGTACATCGGATGTACCATTCCCACATGGGACACCATGCGGATTGTTCCGACCTTCGCCTCGATCTTGTATATATATAAGATATGGTTGCCCTCGCGCTGCACCAGATGCACCGCTTCCCCGGACAGGTCCGAGAGACGTTCCATATACGGCTTTGCCACCTGCAGAATATCCATCCGCTCAAGGATCTTTCCCGCCATGTTGACCACCTTATAGGAAAGCATATATTTCTGCGTCGCCTCATCCTGCTTTGCGTATCCCATATAAATAAGAGACATTAACAGTCTGTGTACAGTGCTCTTGTGCAGATCCAGCGCCGTGCTAAGTTCCATCAGTCCCATCTCCCCGTGGTCCGCAAGCGTCTCCATCACCTGAAAAATACGCTCTGCCGACTGTACCGGATTTTTCGCTTCTCTCTCTTCTGCCATAGTATCTCCCATGCTGTATCTCAGTCAGTTTCATCATTCAATCTGCCGTTCCGTATTACGGAACGACCTTGTTATCATATCATGACCGCCGCCCGAAAGTCAACTCCGGAATCTCCGCTGTCCCGGTGTTTTGTTTTATGGAAAATACATGATTTTGTTTCTTGAATCGGTTGACAAGGTTTTTCCACATGTTATAATAATTTTGTACCATTACATGAAACATAGTTCCGCATTGTGGAACATGAATGATAAGTAAAAGGAGAAGAATCATGAACAAAGTATTAGAAGAGTTTTCCAAGATTGGTATTATCCCGGTCATCGCACTGGACCATGTAGAGGATGCCGCACCTCTGGCAAAGGCTTTATGTGACGGCGGTCTTCCGTGTGCTGAGGTTACCTTCCGTACCGCTGCTGCTGAGGAGTCCATCCGCATCATGTCCGAGCAGTTCCCGGAGATGTTAGTCGGCGCAGGTACCGTTCTTACCACCGAGCAGGTTGACCGTGCGGTAAACGCAGGTGCGAAGTTCATCGTCAGCCCGGGCTTAAACCCGAAGGTTGTAAAATACTGCGTGGACAAGGGTATTCCGGTAACTCCTGGCTGCTCAAACCCGAGCGACGTGGAAGTTGCAATCGAGCTTGGTCTTGAGGTTGTAAAATTCTTCCCGGCAGAGGCTGCTGGCGGACTGAACATGATTAAATCCATGGCTGCTCCGTACACCAAGATGAAATTCATGCCGACCGGCGGTATCAACGCTAAGAACCTGACGAACTATCTTGATTTCAAGAAGATCATCGCATGCGGCGGTTCCTGGATGGTAAACAAAGACATGATCGCAGCAAAGGACTGGGCAGGCATCACCGCTCTCACCAAAGAGGCAGTTGCTACCATGCTTGGCTTCAAGCTCCTGCATGTCGGCGTCAACAATGCATCTGAGGAAGTTGCTTCCACCGAGTCCGCAAAGTTCGCAACTTTACTTGGACAGGATGTCAAGGTTGGCAACAGTTCCATGTTCGTTGGTTCCTTAATCGAGATGATGAAGAATCCGGGCCGCGGAACACACGGTCACATCTGCATCCAGACAAATTATCTGGATCGTGCCATCTATCATCTGGAGAAGAGAGGCTTTGCTTTCGATGAGTCTTCCTTCAAATACAATGACAAGGGTGAGCTTACCGTTGCTTACTTAAAGGATGAGATCGCCGGATTCGCTGTACACTTCAACCAGAAATAAGGAGAACATCATGACAGATCAGAATTGCGCATATTGCATGGAAGGTGATCTGGTAGCCGCATTCGGCATCAAGATCTGTGAACTTCCTTCCTCCAAGGTATATCTTTTTAAGGAGCAGAGCCACAAGGGACGTGTCATCGTTGCACACAAGAAGCACGTGAGTGAGATCACGGAGCTGACCGCCGAGGAACGTGCCGCTTACATCGAGGACATCAACCATGTTGCCGAGGCACTGCATCAGGCATTCCATCCGCAGAAAGTGAACTACGGCGCTTATGGCGATACCGGTCATCACCTGCACTTCCACCTCGTTCCGAAGTATACAGACGAGTATGAGTGGGGCGGCGTCTTCGCTATGAATCCACAGCAGAAGTTCCTCTCGGATGCAGAGTATACCGCACTGATCGAGGAGATCAAGAAGTATCTGTAGGATATGTATTTCCGTTGGATTTTATGAAACCGAGGCAAACCGCAAAGGTTTGCCTCGTTTTTTGCTTATGCTGGCACTTGCAAGAGAAAAGCGCATGAAAACGGTAATGGCAAATCATTTTCCACCCTTGGCATCCAGCATTTTACCGGCGTATTCCTGCTCCAGTTCTTCTGCCAGATACACATCGCTCATACAGTGCATATCCGATACGCCATCACGAATCAGTTGATATACCTCGGAATGATAAAAGAATTCCAATGCCGCATCCAGTGAAATTCCCTGCCGTTTTGCAAAACACGCAATGACACGGCTATATTTTTTTTGTAGTAAAATCGGATTTGCTGTCATACAATTTCACTCCCTTCAAAATGCAGGAGAGACAATGCTCTCTCTGTGCGGAAACAAATTTGCACATTCGGTTTTTCATAACGCAGACGTTTGATAGCCTCCGCCTTATCAATCAATCCATCAAAAAACAATTCCACCGTATTAAATACCTTATCATTGGCAACACCACCAACAACGAGATCATAATCTGTCGCGTCTTTTCCAAAAGAACCATGGTAGAGAATCATACTTCCACGCCCCTTTCTTTCATCACATTAATAAGATCATCTACGATATATTCCCGGCTCTGTGTATGCAGCACTTCATATTCCGGCACAATATAACCGCTCAGAATATCACTTTTTTCGGTAAACGCCTGATACACACGCTCTGCATCCATCCCCAGTTTTGCCGCTACATTTTCAATACAAAATACGACAAACTCGAGTTCACTGTAATTTTTGATTTTTTCATCCGCCATCATAAGCAAGCTCTCCTTTATGACAATATGAAAAACAGCTTTCTCTTCTTATCACTGTTAGTATAGCACTTCATATCCATATGCTCAATCAGATTACCTCTAAAAAAGGCACCCGGGTCATTACGACCCAAGTGCCTGTATATCCTGATCCTTTTGCGTAAGCCCCTACCGGTGCGTATCCCACAGTCCGCAGTAGGCATCCACCGGGTCCTCCCCGATAAATGCGTCGCTGCCGCTCATCAGCTTCTCGATGAGCGCATCAAACGTCTGATCCGCGCTGTCGTAAGTGTTGATATACGTTCTCGCCTGCGGAATGTCTGCCAGTACGAACGGCTGTCCGCATCCGATCACGATAACCGGAAGTTCATGAACATACCACGGGATCTCTCCGCCGCCCTTGCTCATGCCGAAGCCCGGTCTTGCCACCGGCTGGAAACCGCCTGCAATGTCCACCAGTGTGATGATCAGATCCTGATTTTCGACGAAATCCTTGATCGGCGTCTTTCCGGCAAAGTACATATTGATGTCCACCTTTTCTCCTGCTGCTGCACGCTTTGCAAGTGCGTCGAGCGGGCTCTCGTAGATAAATGCTTCAAAGCCCTTCTCGATCAGCTTGTCACGCAGACGCTCTGCCGGGCTCTTCTTGCCGCCGCCCATATATTTTGCCATCATGGTTCCCATCACGCCCGCGGATAATCCGCTGACGGAGACGATCATGATGCGCTTGTAACGGCTCGGGATCATCGGAAGCACATCCTCGTCCTTGTATTTTACGAGAGTGATTCCTTTCTCGGAGATTTCTCTTGCCATCGCCTTGTGCTCTTCGCAGCCAACGACCTGCTCCATCACCTCCACCGGAGGAACGATCTCATTTTTCGCTTTTTTGTGCAGTCCCATGTGTGCTTTCAGAGCAAGAATGCGGTGCAGGGCGTCATTTAAACGCTCCTCGGTGATGATGCCGTTCTCATAGCCCGCCATCATGCTTGCAAAATCCTCATCCATCTCATTGAAAAAAAGGAACATATCGACACCGGCTGCAATCGTGTGCGGAAGCATCTCGCTGCGCTTCATACAGCAGGTCAGTCCGACCATGTGGGAAGCATCGGTCAGCACCATACCATTAAAACCAAGCTTTCCGCGCAGAAGTCCCTCGATCAGCTCCGGCGAAAGGGTTGCCGGCATGATGTCCTCATCCCTGATTCCCGGGTTAAAATGTCTGGTGTACGCAGGCTGCATAATGTGTCCTGCCATGATGGCTTCCAGACCGTTGTCAATGAGGTTCTGGTATACTTTTCCATAGCTTGCATCCCACTCCTCACAGCTCATGTCATTGACGCTGTCTGCCACGTGCTGGTCGCGGAAGTCCAGTCCGTCGCCCGGAAAATGCTTCGCAGCACAGCAGAATCCCTCATTGGTGTGTGCGCCGTCCATATATGCCTTCGTCATCTCGCACACGCGGTCCACATCGTTTCCATAGGTGCGCAGTCCGATGACCGGGTTCTCCCAGTTGTAGAGGATGTCGCTGACCGGGGCAAAGGAGAGATTACACCCGATCGCCGCCGCCTCTTTGTTGGACATACGGCCGAGCTCGTACGCGTATCTGGCGTCTCTTGTCGCACCGATCTTGGTCTGCTGGCCGATCATGGTTCCGTCAGTGCAGGCGCCGTTGCCGCCATTCTCCGTGTTGCACGCAATGATAAGCGGAATCTTGCTGTTCTCCTGAAGAATCCGGTTCTGCTCACGCACCTCGGCACCGGTTGCCGGGTTGTAGCGGATACCGCCGATGTGGTACTTGTCCACTGTCATCTTCAGATACTCTTCGTCTCTGGAGGATCCCATATTGAAAAAAAGCTGACCGATCTTCTCCTCGGTCGTCATACCCGCGATGGTCTCTTCCACCCATTTACAGTCCTCATCGGACAGGTAAAACGGTTTTGCCTTCATATCTACCATATTAAAATATCCCTCTCTTTCTCACTCCGAATCGGCATGAACACCGAGATTCTGCTCGAATGCCTGATTCAGTTCCTTTTGATATTCCGCATCAAAGCTTCCCGCAAGAAGTTTTGGAAACGCTTCCTCTAAAAGACGTTTCCAGCTCTCCCCCTCATGTCCGACCAGAATCGGATAGAACCGGACGCCGTTTTTCTCTGCCGCGTCCCGGTCTCCCGGTGCATCGCCGACCATCAGAATCCGCCCGGGCTCATACCCCATTTTTCTCAATTCACCGATGCAGAAAGCCTTGGTTCCCGCCTCCTGCGTCAGAAGCGTACTGCAGTCTTCGGCAAGATGATGTCTGCCCCATTCCGCCTCGACCGCCTCCCGGTTCGCGGACGACACCGCCGCCAGATCCGCCTGTTTTGCCATCGCATCCATCGCAGACTTCACATTCGGAAACGGCCGGTCCTCTGCCGGAAGCGCATGGATCGCGCGGTTGGTGCGGATGCTCCAGAGCAGCGCTTTTTCAAAACACGGGTTATCACTCTTCTGCGTCACCGCAAGCAGCGCCGGGTTGGAGAGCTCCTTCGCCTCTTTTGTCCATGCCTCATACTCCGCAAGTCCCTCGATGTTACCGAGACCTCTCTTCTCCACCTCCGCGAGCGCCAGCGCCAGTCCCTTAAACCGGTTGATACCGCGCGTGATGGAGTAGAGGTTGATAGAAAGCCAAAGCTCCATGCACTCCGCTTCATGCTCCGTCAGTCCGAATGTTTTGATCCACTGCGGTCCGAAGCAGGTTCTGTGCTTTACCTCCATCGTGTCCATCGCACAGCCGTCGCTGTCAATGCACACGATACAATCACTTTTTTTCTGAAAATCAAAATACCCCATTGTTCCACCTCATGTATTGCCGCCTCTTCCGGCTCCTTTGCAAGCTTTTATACGCCGGAGTATGCCGCAAATGCTCCGTCGATCGGAATACATGCGCCATTGACAAATCCGCTTGCCTCCTCACATGCCAGGAACAGGACGGAACCGATCAGTTCCTCCACCTCACCAAAACGATCCATCGGCGTATTGTTTAAAATCTTGCCGGTTCTGGCTGTCGGTGTCCCATCCTCATTGAACAGAAGCTTTGCATTCTGCTGTGTGGAGAAAAATCCCGGTGCGATCGCGTTGCAGCGGATACCCACCTTGGAAAAATGCACTGCAAGCCATTCGGTAAAGTTGGAAATTGCCGCTTTTGCACCGGAGTATGCCGGAATCTTCGTCAACGGTGTGTAAGCGTTCATCGAGGAAATGTTGATGATGCTCGCACCTTTTTTGTTGACCATATCAAGCGCAAATACCTGTGTCGGAATCAGGGTACCCATGAAGTTCAGGCTGAATACAAAAGAGACACCGTCCGCATCCAGGTCAAAGAATGTCTTCATCTGTCCGAGATCCTCCGGCACAAAATACTCGTCGTCGGTCGTCGCTTTCGGGTTGTTGCCGCCGGCACCGTTGATTAAGATATCGCAGGTTCCGAAGTCCGCAGCGATCTGGTCTCTCGCCGCCTGTACGCTCGCTTTCTCAAGCACGTTGCACTTGTATCCCTTTGCAATATAGCCCTTTGCCGTAATGTCATCCGCATGCTTTTTTGCCGCATCCTCATTTAAGTCGAGCAGCGCTACCTTTGCGCCGGTCATTGCCATTGCCTCCGCAAGCACGGAGCAGATGACTCCGCCCGCACCTGTCACAACAACCACCTTGCCTGTCAGATCAATCTGAAATGGTAACTTCATGTTCGTCTTCCTCCTGATTTTTATTTTTATGGTATTTATTTTTCTGATTCTTATTTTTACTTTGAAGCCTTCTCCACAGCCTCAAATAATCCGTTGATATAGGTTGCTCCAAGCGCACGGTCATAGAGTCCGTAGCCCGGTCTTCCGGTCTCTCCCCAGATCATTCTTCCGTGATCCGGTCTCACATATCCGGTAAATCCATTGTCATGCAGCGCTTTCACAATCGCATACATATCCAGAGAGCCACAGCTGGAGAGATGTGCACGCTCCTCAAAACCATTCTCAAGCACTGCAACGTTGCGCAGATGTGCAAAATGAATTCTTCCCATTGCCGCATATTTTGCCGCCATCTTCACCACATCGTTCTTGTTCGAGCAGCCGAGGGAGCCGGTGCACAGTGTGATGCCGTTGTGCGGATCATCCACAAGACCGAGGAAACGATCAATGTTTTTCTCGCAGGTGATGATGCGCGGAAGTCCGAAAATGCTCCAGCACGGATCGTCCTCGTGGATTGCCATGTTGACGTCGCACTCCGCTGCAACCGGAATCACTCTCTCCAGGAAATACTTCAGATTGTTCCAAAGATCATCCTCAGACATTGCGTTGTACTCTGCAACCACCTGCTTTAACTCTTCTCTGGTGTAGCTTGCATCCCAGCCCGGAAGTGTCAGATCGCTGTCACTCTGCAGCGGATTCACAGCATCCACCTGCTCCTGATAATATACCAGGGAGGTCGAACCGTCCGGCAGCACGTGGTCAAGCTGTGTTCTCGTCCAGTCAAATACCGGCATGAAATTGTAGCAGATGCACTTCACTCCGGCTTTTGCCACACGTCTGATGTTCTCGCAGTAGTTCTCGATGTAGCGGTCGCGGCTCGGCTTGCCAAGCTTGATGTCCTCATGTACCGGAATACTCTCGATAACCTCAAAATGAAGTCCGGCATCCTCCACCTGCTTTTTCAGTGCTGCGATGCTCTCCTCGCTCCACACCTCTCCGACCGGAACGTCATACACAGCCGTTACGATCGAGTGCATTCCCGGGATCTGACGGATGTTCTCCAGTGTCACCTTGTCATCTGGTCCATACCAGCGAAATGATAATTTCATAGTTTCCTCCATTCTGCGGAAGCTTGTTTCCGCGCATGTGATATTTACTTGTATACATGCTATGATATTGCTCCATGTACGTTTCTTTGTTTCTTTTTCTTGACTATATCATGCTTGTATACAAGCGTCAACATCCATCTTTCTTTTTTTCTGTTTTGTATAATTTTTTGTATCTGTTTTGTCTATTATTCACAATTTACACCGGTTTTTCCGCAGGTTCTGCTTTTTCTCCTGTTGTATACAAGTGGGTATTCCCCGGCAGATTTTCCTTGTTTCATCTTCTTGCGCCGTGTTCCGCGCGTCTTAAGTTCCGGAAGGACTTTTTATCGAAATCCGCCAGAATTCCGTCTACTGTCCTGCACTGTTTTTCATCCTGCCCCAAGAAACAGCGTTCCCGTTTTTTCCCGATCCTATGTATACATATGTAAGGTGCATGTCCCGGGCTCCGGAAAAATAGATTGTAATTTGTTCCATTGGGATTTATATTAGAAATATGTTCACATTTTGAATGGTAAGAATGGACACCAAATTGTCCACAGAGGAGCATGTTATGAACGGAACCAGACATACCGGCACATCCGTTGCCGTTTATAAAGATTTAAAAGAACAGATTCTTCATCTGGAGCTTCCGCCGGGATCTGCCATCAGCGAGATCGACACGGCCGCCGCATTCCATGTATCGCGCACCCCGGTGCGGGATGCTTTTAAAATGCTTGAGCGCGAGGGGCTTCTGGAGGTCCGCCCGCACATCGGTACATTCGTCTCCCTGATCGACCTCAACATGATCTCCGACATTCTCTATCTGAGGGAGACCTTAGAGCAGGCGGTGTTAAGAGATCTGACCGCAGGGTACGACAAATCCCAGGAATTCCGCATCCGCCTGCTGTTGCAGCGCCAATGCGAACTTCTGGAACAGGATCTGCCCGCCGAGGAACTCGGCCGGGCCTTCATCATTAACGACAACGAGTTCCACACAACGCTCTACGAGCTCGCCGGGAAACGTACCGTCATGGATTTTCTGACCGGAGTGAGCTCCCAGTACGAGCGCTTCCGCACCTTTTTGAATCTGGGCGACCGCGACAATCTACTGCGGCTGTACAACGACCATATCAAAATCTGGTCGTGTATCTCCTCGCGGGATTATGAGGGGCTCTCGGATGTAGTTTCCCATCACATCTACGACGGCTTCAATGCAAGCACCGAGATCATCTCCAGGCATCCGGACTATTTCTGTCCGTTTCACTAGAATCTTTTAGAGCCGGCAATCCGCAGGCGGATTACGCCTGTCGGATTGTCTCACAGACGCGGTCCCACTCCTGTTTTAATGACGTCATTTTCTCTTGCAGCTCTTCGCGCGTTCCTGCACGTAAGAGCGCAACAATCGCCGCGCTCTGCTCAAAAAGTCCCGTAATCCCCAGCGTTCCGGTCAGTCCTTTTATGGCATGCACCTGCTCCAACAGCTCCGCTTCATCCTGCTGCTCCAATGCCGCCCACGCCGCATCCATATGTGCATCCTCCGGCAGCTTTCGCAGATATTTTTCATAAATCGCCTGCTTTCCCATAAACCGTGCCAATGCGGCATCATAATCGATTCCGGCCGCGCGCAGTGCGTTCTCATCCATGGCAGTCTCCCCCTATCACGCTTTTTATGATTAAGATTCTACTACCAGATGTACCAATACGCAAACACTTATTTCTTCATTTTCGGCTGGAAAATCAGGCTTGCCAGATAGCCAAACACCAACGCCGCCGATATGCCCACCGCGCTTGCCTGAAAGCCTCCCATGAAAATTCCAAGAAAGCCATATTGATCCACCGCCTCTTTCACGCCCTTCCACAATACATTTCCAAATCCGAGCAACGGCACGCTGGCACCTGCCCCCGCAAATTCCACAAACGGTTCATAGATCTGTATCGCTCCAAGCAGTGTGCCAAGACACACCAGAAGCACCATGATGCGCCCCGGAAGCATTTTTGTTTTTTCCATTAAAATTTGCACCAGCGCGCAGATCAGCCCGCCAACCCAGAATGCATTGACATAATCCATAGCATTTTTCCCCTTTCTATCCTGCATGCTCAATGACGACCGCATGCGCAATTCCCGGCACTGTCATTCCCTCATTAAAGGAAACGGTCGAGAGCAGCGCTCCCGTCGGGACAAACAGGATTCTTTTCCATTTTCCTTCCTCGATCTGCCGCATAAAATGTGCCGAGAGCGTCACTGCCGCACACCCGCAGCCGGAACCGCCGGCACCCGTTCCCTGTTTGTCTGCATCGTAGATCTCAATCCCGCAGTCGGTGTGGATGCTGCTGATGTCATACCCTCCGGCTCTCGTCAGATCCCAGAGAATCTCCTGCCCGACTTTTCCGAGATCGCCGGTAATGATCTTATCGTAATCCGTCACGTTTCTTCCGAAATCCGACAGATGGCGGCAGATCACGTCACTGGCGGCAGGTGCCATGGCCGCTCCCATATTCATCGAATCCTTGATGCCGTAATCGACGATCTTGCCGGTCGTGATCCCCGTGATGCGCGCCTTGCTTCTTTTTTTCCCGAGCACATAGGCGCCACTTCCAGTGACCGTCCACGTCGCCGATTTCGGGCGCTGGTTGGCATATTCCAGTGGAAAACGGAACTGCTTTTCCGCGCTGGCAAAATGGCTCGACGTCATCGCCACAACATAATCCGCATACCCCGCCGCCACGCACATCGCGCCCAATGAGAGCGCTTCGCCACAGGTACTGCACGCTCCATAAAGTCCGAACAGCGGCACCTGATAGTCCATGAGCCCGAAGGATGTCGCAATGTTCTGCCCGAGCAGATCCCCCGAAAACAGATAACGGATGTCCTCGGTTTTCAAGCCTGCCTTTCCGACCGCCAGCGTAAATGCTTCCTTCTGCAGGGTACTCTCCGCCTCCTCCCAGGTGTTCTGTCCGAACTTGTCGTCCTCGCCCACCACGTCGAAGCGGTTCCCGAGCGGTCCTTCGCCCTCTTTTTTCCCCACAATACTCGCACTGCTTATGATGTAAGGAGCCTCCGCAAACGCGAGGCTCTGCTTCCCGACCTGTATCTCCATATCACTGCTTCCTTTCGCAAGACTTTTCCTTAGTATGCGGCGCACAAACGTGTATTATACCGGTAAAATACCATTTTGATTTTTGTTTTCTTCTGTTCACAAACTTTCCAGTAGTGGTTCGACTTTTTCTGTTGTGAATATGGTTTGTTATTGCGAAAAATGTTTCGTTGCCCGGATGATAGTTTAACTGTCCGGAAATTGGGGCGGCTGGGCGTGAAATTGGTTTGACTGTTCAGAAATGTTTCGCATGATCTTGAAATGATCGGACTGCTAGTCAAAAACGAAATTTCGCCGGCAGACAAAACAGAGGGTGCATGCGAGTGCCGGATTTCCGGCACGCATGTGCACCCTCTGTTTTATCGTATGACCATTGGTTGTGTTATCACTGACCTCTGTGATCGTTGACCGTACTGTTATTGTCATCGATCGCGCTGTATTTTATCACATTATGGATGATGTTTCAGCTGTCTTAAAAATATGCTCTTCTAGAAATCTACCTCTGTATCGTAGTAGCAACACTTCAACAGTTTTTCCATCTCCTCCTGGCTCGGCTGACGCGGATTCGATCCCGTGCAGGCATCCAGAATTGCATTTGCTGCAATCTCCGGCAGTCTCTCCAAGAATACTTCCTCCGGCACGAATCCCTGCTCGGTCGGATAGCTGTCCGCGCCGTAATTCTTGATACAGTGCGGAATCTTAAGATCATCATTCATGCCGCGCAGATATGTAATGAGGAGCGCCACTTTCTCATCCAGCGTATCTCCGCCCAGTCCCATAAAATCTGTGATCTCGCCGTAGCGCTTTTTCGCAGTCTCATCCTTGGCGTTGAATGCGATGACCTTCGGCAGATACATGGCGTTTGCTGCACCATGAATGATATGTGCGCCGTAATCTGCAAATGCAGCACCCGTCTTGTGAGCCATCGAATGAACGATTCCAAGCAGTGCATTGGAAAATGCCATACCGGCCAGACACTGTGCATTGTGCATGGAATCACGTTTTTCCATATCTCCGTTATAAGAGCCCACAAGATCTCTCTGGATCATCTTGATCGCATGCAGGGCAAGCGGATCGGTAAAATCACAGTTCGCCGTGGAAACATACGCCTCGATGGCATGCGTCATCGCATCCATACCGGTATGTGCCACCAGCTTCTGCGGCATTGTCTCTGCAAGCTCAGGATCCACGATCGCCACATCTGGCGTAATCTCAAAATCTGCAATCGGATATTTGATTCCTTTTTCATAATCCGTAATGATGGAAAATGCCGTCACTTCCGTCGCCGTTCCGGATGTGGAAGAGATCGCGCAGAAATGTGCTTTTTTGCGGAGCTTCGGAATTCCGAATACCTTGCACATATCTTCAAACGTAATGTCCGGATATTCATACTTGATCCACATTGCCTTTGCCGCATCAATCGGAGAGCCGCCGCCCATCGCCACGATCCAGTCCGGCTTAAATTCTTCCATTGCCTTGGCACCTTTCATCACTGTCTCCACCGATGGATCAGGCTCAATTCCCTCAAACAGACAGACTTCCATTCCTGCTTCTTCCAGATACTGCTTTGCGCGATCCAGAAATCCAAAACGCTTCATGGAACCTCCGCCGACACAGATCATCGCGCGCTTTCCCTCAAAGTCCTTTAAAGCCTCCAGCGCTCCCTTTCCGTGATACAGATCGCGCGGTAACGTAAACCTTGCCATATGCTCCTCCAATCCGCCACTTCCTGTGGCAACCATTTTTTGCAGCCTTTGCCCGCCGTTACTATCATACCCCAAATCCGGCGTCGTTTCTGCATACGTTAAGTATAACATATGCACAACCGGCGTTGCAATTCTTTCCGTTTCCATTCTGCAGGTTTTCTGCAAGAGATTTTCGCATCGTGTTCTGATATGCCGTTCCCATGTTCCGGCGTGGCAGGTTGGGGTGGATTCCAGGGGCTTCACATCTAAAGCAGATGACTCGGTTTTTTAGTTTTTTAGGTTTTTTAGGGTTTTTAGGATTCTTACCGCCCGGGCTTGGCGGCATTCTTTCTACCGGTCACTTTCCGCTTCATACCACGCAACATTTCTTTGTCTTCCGCACTTACACGATATGACTCCAGCATTTTCTGAATTGCCTTATTATAGGTATAATCATCCAGTTCATTTTCCAGCAGAAATGCCTGGGTCTCCTGCGGAAATTTTGCATAAGCAGTCGCAATTCCCCATGCGACTCCCATTTTGCAATAATAGCCCTCATGCTTTAGGCTGTTATATACGGCAAGCACACGGTCGATATATTCAGGCACCAGAAAATGATCCATCAGCATCACTGCCACCACCCGCTGCTCAAATTCACTCTCAGACGCGCGGTATTGCATCAGGAAATCCCACACCTCTGCCCGGTGCTTTCGGACAATCTTAAATGTAGAACAAAACCCATCATTGACTGACCAGTCGTGGATTTTCGGAATAAATGCTGCGGCATATTCCAAAAGCTCCTCCATCTCCGCTTTCACGTAGCCAATCACAAGTCCCTGCAGCATAATCTCCTCGTAGGTGTCATCACGTGCCTCCTTGAGATAAGTTCTCCAGTCTTCCTTTGCGAGCTGCTTCGCCAGCGAGCGCAGCACCGGAAGCCGCACTCCCAGAATCGAATCTGTCCCCGGAATCAGGCTGCTGGCAAAATCTTTGAACTGCTTTTCCGCATGTTTCTCTAAAAAATCACGTATCTGTTCGTTTGTCATTCTTTCCTCTCTTTGCACTGTCAATGAATTACTGTAAATGCGATTCTGTGTCTGCACTGTTTTCTGCGCACAATATGAATCTGTCAAGATTCATTATATCATCTTTTTGCGCTGCTTTCTGCGCATCCGAAGTTCCGCAGGAACTTCTAATATGAATCCGATAGGATTCATTATATCATCTTTTTGCGCTGCTTTCTGCGCATCCAAAGTTCCGCAGGAACTTCTAATATGAATCCGATAAGATTCATTATATCATCTTTTTGCGCTGCTTTCTGCGCATCCGAAGTTCCGCAGGAACTTCTAATATGAATCCGATAGGATTCATTATATCATACATCAACGATACCCCGGCAAAAGGAATTATCGCAATAAGCCTAGACCTCTTCTGGGTGATGTGTAATATTATTACAAACACACTTGGGGATTTCTAATAATATTACTTATCAAAGCAGGGCGCAATATGCTTATTGCGGCAATTCCATGCAAGCGCGTTCGCATGGAACATATCCGTCCGCTGCACGTAAGCATGCGCATCCGTCTTTGCTTCATGCTCACTTTTGTCTCCGCGAACATTATGTTACTAACCGTGGATTCTGGTCTATGCACGCAAAAACGTGCTCTCAGACCCGCAAAATGACAGAATAGTTGACATAACAACAGTATAAAAGAGTAGAACGGGTCTCAGACGCAAAAAAGCAGCTCTCAGACCCGCGAAATAGTCAAGAACGGGTCTCAGACGCAAAAAAGCAGCTCTCAGACCCGCGAAATAGTCAAGAACGGGTCTCAGATGGCAAAATGTATCTCCCAGACCCGCCACGACCCAAAATGCAGTTTTTATAACCTCATTTTCTGCTGCATCCTCCCAAAATCAGTTTTTTATAACCTCATTTTCCTACTGCAACCGCTCTGGAATCAGTTTTCATAGATCTCGCCGTCCACAATTCTTACCACACGACCCGCATGTTTTGCCACATTCAGATCATGGGTAATCATCACAATGGTATTTCCCATCTGATTCAGATTTTCAAAAAGCTTCAATACCTCTTTTCCGCTGTTCACATCGAGCGCGCCTGTCGGTTCATCTGCAAGCAGAATGGCAGGTTTTCCGACCAGTGCACGCGCAATGGCTACACGCTGCTGCTGTCCGCCGGAAAGTTCATTGGGCTTATGTCCGATACGCTGTGAAAGCCCGAGCATGTCAATCGTGTCCATACTCGCCTCCTGAGCCTCCGCGAGCCCCATTCCACGCATCAGAAGCGGCATAACAATATTCTGCAGCACGTTGTAGGTCGGAATCAGATGATATTTCTGAAAAATGAAGCCTATTTTCTGATTACGGATTTTTACCAGTTCCTTTTCTTTCGCCTGTTCGATTGCCACGCCATCCAGCAGATAGTTTCCGCTGTCCATCACATCCATGCACCCGATGATATTCATGAGCGTACTTTTTCCGGAACCGGAAGGACCCAAAATGGCAAGATATTCTCCCTGCTTTACGGTCAGCGACACATCTTTGAGCACATGGAGGGACTGCGTTCCCATGCGGTATGATTTGTTGATATTTCTCATTGTGATTACGTCTGTATTTTCTATACTTTCTGCTTTTGTGACCGCGCAGATCGCCGGCTCCATATCCATCACTGCATCCATATCTCTATAATAACCTCCTCACCGTCTTCGCTGGTCTCTATCAGAAGCTTCAGCAGATCGCCAGCCGCCAGCCGCTGAAACGTCGTCTCGGTACCTGCCGTGGTGTGCACCACCGTGCTGACCGGAATCAATGTTGTCACACTTTTACCACTCATGCCGCCATTTCCGCCCGGTGCTCCTCCACCGTTACTTCCTGTTCCGTCCGATGTTGCATCGCCCGGCATGTCGCCATTTTCTTCCTGCGGCTGTCCGTCTGACGTCTCTGTGTTAGCATCCGTTCCGGAAGTTCCCTGCGACATCCTGCCAGGCGCCCCCGAGCCATCTCCAGACGCCTCCGTGCTATCCCCTGGCGCTCCTGCGGTATCACTTCCTCCCGGCGCCCCTGAACCATCACTTCCTCCTGGCGCTCCTGAGCCATCTCCGCCTTTTTCTGTATTCTCGGTGTCTTCCGTGCTGCTTGCAAGATATGCCTCCACCACCGATTCATCGACTTCCATATATGTCAATTCATTTCCCTCGATGCTGGTCACATAGGCATACACATATTTCTGATTATCCGCCAGTGTCTCCGTGTCTGCCGTCCTGCGGGTCCATGCGAAAATGCCTCCGCCGCCGAGCACTGCTGCAAGCGCCACAATGCCGCCCGCCACCGCTTTCTTCTTTATCATGCCAAACCTCTTTTCAATTATTTATTCCGCGCCAAGTGCCTCCACTGGAACCAGATTGGACGCCTTATAAGCCGGATAAAATCCGAAGATCGTTCCTGTTCCCACCGCAAACATAAGCGCAATCAAAAATGCTAACGCCGACAGTTCCACACGGACGCCGAGGTACTGTACAATCGGCGCCACAGCCAGCGATGCCAGATTCCCCAGCATACCACCGATGAGACTGATTGCCGCCGCCTCCGCGAGGAACTCCAGCAGAATGTCCCGCTTGGAACAGCCGATCGCTTTTAAGATACCGATCTCATTGGTCCGCTCTTTTACAGATACAAACAATACGTTCATAATGCCGATTCCACCGACCACGAAGACGATCGCCGCCATCGCAATGAGAAGCATCGTCAGAATCTGGTTGGAAGCCTCCGCCGCCTCCATCTTGCTTCCTGCATCCTCAAATGTGAACTCAGCGTTCGGGTAACTGGTGGCAAGCACTTCTGTCACTTCCTCGATCACGCCTCCTACATTATTCACATCTGCCGCCAGCACCGTGATCGTCGGGCTGACCGATGATCCGACCAGATATTTCACACCGGTCGCATAAGGGATAAAAATGGAATCATCCGGGCTGATACCGGACGCGACCGTTCCCATGCTTTCCAGCACACCGTTTACCACATAAAGCCGGTCGTCGATATAGATCACGCTTCCGTATGCCTCAATGGCACTGCCGAAAATCTCTTCGGCAACGCTTGCGCCGAGCACGCAGACTTTTTCTTTGTTCTCATCATCATCGTCGGTGATAAAGCTTCCGACCGCGAGGGAGAGGTTGCTGATCGTCTCGTAGTTACTTTTCACTCCTGCGATGGTATAGGTATCGGCTTCATCGAGATCTCCGCCATCCACACTGGATTTTGTGGTGTAGGAAATGGTCGCTGCCGAGATGCCGGACGCAAATGTTTCGATGTCATCCACATCATCCTCGCTCAGCGTGATATTTTCCTGATTCATGCGGTCTTCCATATCGCTCTGTCCGCCGAAAAAACTTCCCATATCCGGCATACCGCCGCCGTCACCGGAAGGCATCTCTCCCCCCGGTGATCCGCCCGGCGCCTCGCCTCCCGATGAGGAACCGCCTCCCATATCGCCGGAGGGTGCTCCGCCAAAACCTCCGCCAAAGCCTCCGCCGCCACCCGGCGCCATCATTGCCATGTCGGAATCCGAATCATCGCTGCTTCCTCCGCCGCCAAAATCTGTCCCGCC
Organism: Roseburia hominis A2-183; assembly: GCF_000225345.1. NCBI lineage: Bacteria > Bacillati > Bacillota > Clostridia > Lachnospirales > Lachnospiraceae > Roseburia > Roseburia hominis. The sequence goes on along the minus strand of NC_015977.1, from coordinate 807,572 downwards.
GTCATAGGAAATGTCCACCGCACCGGCATTTAAGTTTTTAAACTGGTCTGCCACGTCCGCCTGACCGCCTTTACCAATGGCAATGACCATCACGATGGTGGCCGCACCAACGATAATGCCGATCGAGGTCATGATCACCTTAAATTTGTTCTGTGTGATATTGATCCAGACCAGTCTCAATAATTCTTTTGGCTTCATTCTGTCACCTGACTTTCTATCAGCACAGTTTCACCTTCCGTGAGCCCGGACGTGATTTCCACGTTGACCCCGTCAGAAAATCCCGTCTCCACATCCACCATGCGGATCGTTCCGTCCGCATCCTTCACCTTGACATAGGATGTCGTTCCGTCCGACTGGACCGCCTTGTTGGATACATATAGCACATCCGTCACCTGCCTGCTGATAAATGTGACGTTTCCTGTCATGTCCGTGTATATTCCAGTGATGTCCCCGGTAAACGCGGCAGTCACATTGTAAGACACCGTGGAGGAACCGCTGGAAGATGAAGTGTCAATGCTCTCCACCTCCCCCGCAAACGTCTGATCCTCATAGGCAGACAGCTCGATCTCCACGACATCTCCGACTGCAATATTCGTGATGTCCTCCTCCGACACGGAGACGGTGATCGTCACCGCATCCGTATTGGAAAAAGTGGCAACCGTTGCGCCGGAAGAGATGGTATCCCCTTCCTCGTACTCCAGATCGGTAATGGTTCCCGTATACTCCGCATAGATCGTACCGTCATCCCCGATGGCTGTCTCAAATTCCTCAAGTGCCTCCTCCGCGTCGGACAGCGTATCTTTTGCATCGGTAATGTCATTGTCCGCCCCGGAGACATCCACACTGTACTGACTGGATGCATTTTTTGCCGAGAGTTCTGCTTCTTTCAACGTTTTCTCCGCCTCAATGGACTTCGTGGTATAGTTGTTTTTCGCTGCCACAAGCTTTGTGTACAGTTTGTCATAATTTTCCTGCTCCTCGGTAAGCGATGCGCTTAAGTCCACGCCCGCATCGATCTGCTCCTGATAGTAATTGATCAGGGACGCCGACGTATCCACCGCTTCCTGCGCGTCATCCACAGCCTCCTGCAGCTGCTTGATGGCAGCTTCGTAGGTCTCCTGTGCAACAGATCCCTCCGCCGTGCTCAGATTGTAGGAGTAACTTGCCGATACTTTTTGCTTTTCTGCACTTAAGCCCGCCTCGCTGACGGCTGTCTTCGCCTCCGTCACCGCTTCCTCAAGATCTTTTTTATAAGATGCCACGCTCTCCTCTGTAAGCTTTAAGATGGGATCGCCCTCCGCAACCGACTGCCCTGCGGTAACATAGACCGTTTCCACCTCAAGGGTCGATGCCGTGCTGGTGGACGAAGTCGCATTTCCTCCCGCACTGTTCTGCGCGGACGAGTTGTTCTGCGTGCTTGCAGAGGAAGAATCCTCTGAAAAATCAAGAGTCTGATCCAGCGTGCCGATCGTTACACTGCCGCTCTCCGTCACGCCCGCCGTCAGATTTCCTTTCTCCACGGTTACTTCCTTATATACGGTCTGCTCTTCACTGTCACTTCCCGACTGATTTGCAAAGGTGACGGTTCCTGCGGCAAGCACTGCCGCCGCAGCCACTCCGGTCACCAGCCAAAGCTTTTTCTTCTTCATTCTGTCTTTCCTCCTGCTTCCTCTGTCTCAGACGCTCCGATCGTCTCGGTTTTTCCTGCGGTCTTAGTCTCTTCCATTTCTGTGGCTCCAGTCGCCTGTGTTTCAAACTTCACCGTTGCCTGTACGCCAGTAGTAAGTGTGCCATCTGTATTGTCCACGGCAACAATGACCGCATACGTCACATTGGACATGCTTCCGCCGGATGTTTTTTCCGATGCGATGGAATAGACGGTTCCGTCGATTGCTCCCATTCTGCTTCCACTGATCTGTACCTGCACGGTGTCGCCGACCGCAAGTTTTGCAATATTGTTCTGTGATACCTCCACAGAAATCAGAATCGTATCCAGATCGTAATAGCTTGCAAATGCGGTATTTTTAATCAGGGTATCCCCCGCCTCGTAAGTCACCGATGCAAGCGTTCCGTCACGGTCCGCACATACAACGCCATCCTCGATCGCTAAGAGTGCGCTCTGCTGTTCCTTCAGCTCATCCAGCGTATCCTGCGCTTCGTCCACAGCACTCTGCAAGTTTTCCAGCGAAGCTTCATACTCGGTATCTGCATTTTTTCCCTCCAGAACCGCCTCTTCATACTGCTGTAAAAGCGCCGGCTGCGCCGTCATCTCATTGCGCTCTGCCTCGTCGCAGGCGTCACTCAGCTCCTCCAGCTCGTCTGTCAGCTCCGCAATTTTCTCATTTGCCTCTGTCACCTTCGTGTTATATTCCTCGACCGCCTTCTGGAATGTCTGATTGGCAAGCTGCAGTGCACTGTTTGCGCTCTCCGCCTCTGTCTGGCTCTGCGACAGGGCGTCGGCTGCCTCCTGCACGGCGGTATAGTCCGCAGCCAGCTGATCCGCCAGCGCCGCAAGATCCGTGTGGGACGCTCCGGCTTCAATCTGTGTTTTCATGTTCGCCATATCCGCTGCATATGCGTCCTTTGCCACCTGACTGCTGCTCTGTGCATCAGAAAGCTGCGTCTGCTTTTCCGTGAGCGTCGCCTGCGCCGTATCGACTGCCGCCTGTTTTTCATTGATCCCGACCTGTGTGTAGTAGGTGCCGTTGTCGATGGCATCCTGATAATCGGAGATCTCCTCCACCGCCTCATCGTACGCTTCCTGCGCCTCGCTGGTCTTTACCGACAGCTCGCTGACTGCCGCATCATAAGTATCCTGCGCGGTGTCCGCTGCAAGTTTTGTGGAGGAAAGCTCGCTCTCCGCCTCCAGCACGCCGTTCTCAAAATTGATCTGCGCAGATTGCAGTGCCGTTTCCGCATCTGAAATGGCATCCTCATAGTACGCCTTTGCATCCGCCATGCTCTCATCGTCGATCTTGAATAAGGCGTCGCCCTCCGCCACGGTGCTTCCCGCTTCCACGTAGACTTCTTCCACCGTCATGGTCACCGCATTCACAGAAAAATCAGGCAGCTGGCTCTCCGTTTTCACCTGTGTGGTTCCTGTCCCGGAAAAGCTGCCGTCTTCCTGTCCGTCTGTCTCATCTATCTGTGTGTCCTCCTCCGTCTGATCCGCTGTGCCCGAAGCTGCTATCACATGATAGCCAACTCCGCTTCCCGCAACTGCGGCAGTCAGAATCCCGGCAAGTATTCCGTAAAATTTTTTGGAATGTTTTCCCAGGAGTTTGTGTACCCACGCTATTTTCATTGTTTCATCCTTTCCCTTCCGGCATTTCATCCTCTCTCATGTTTCACGGTAAGGATAGCATCGCTTTCTAAAGGGTAGCTGAATGTAATGTGACGGTTATGTGACGGAACCGTTAAATATCTGTGTTTCACGGTGGACAGAGCGCACATCCTTTGACAGATTAGGTAAAAAGTATTACAATACTTCCGTTTCTATAGATCTGTTACATTGGAGATTATTCATGAAGAAAATTGCTTTTTTTGATATCGACGGAACACTGACTTCCGAGATTGACGGTTCGATTCCGGAAAGTGCCGTCTATGCTATACGGGCGGCGCGGGCAAACGGGAATCTGATGTTCATCAATACCGGGCGCTGTTTTCAGAATGTGGAACAGCGTTTCCGTGATGTGGGTTTTGACGGCTTTGTCTGCGGCTGCGGCACAGATATCTACTGCGACGGTGCCGAAATCCTTCATGTCGCACAGACGCACGAGACCGTAATGAAGCTGCTTCTCGCAGCCAGGGAGTGGGATATCGATATCCTGTTTGAATCCAGGAAAGAGGTTGCTTTTGATCTGGCAAGACCGCTCCGGCACCCGGATGCCAGACGGCAGTATGAGGCGTTTGAAGAACGCGGCTATGAGATGCCGGAGCACCTTGAGAATCCTAATTTTTTCTGTGATAAGTTTGTCCTATGGTTTGAGCACCCCGAGCAGCTTGCCGGTTTCCGTACCACAAGTGACCGCTATTTTGAGTGCATTGACCGGGGCGGCAATTTCCGCGAATTCGTTCCGCTCGGCTACTCCAAAGCCACCGGTCTTAACTATGTGCTTGATTATTACCGGATAGACAAAAAGGACGCCTATGCCTTCGGCGACAGCAACAATGACCTTCCCATGCTCACTGCTTTGACAAACAGTGTCGCCATGGGCAACGCCTCTCCTGCCACGCTTTTTGACAAGGTGTCCTATGTAACGGAAAAAGCCAGCGAAGACGGTATCCGCCTTGCGCTGGAACATTTCGGTTTTATCTAAAGTCTGCGGTTATCCCGCACGAGCACCACAGCCATCACAATGGCTGTGAGAAGCTCGGATGCCGGGAACGACAGCCACACGCCATTGATGCCAAATGCTGCGGCAAAAAGCATTGAGCAGCCAATAATGCAGACAAATCCCCTCATGATCGATGTCACAAACGATTCCCTCGCACGTTCTGTCGCGCTTAAAAATCCCGCTCCCACAATATTGATTCCGGCAAACAGAAAGCCGATAAAGTAAAGACGCATTCCCGTGTGGGCATACGCTGCCAGTTCCGCAGAATATTCACTGTTAAACAGACCCACCAGCGAATCCGTAAATCCGTAGACGGCTCCGATGAGCACTACCGCGATGCCAAAAGCCGTGGCAAGTCCGAGGTTTCGTATTTTCCGGACGGATTTCACATCTCCTCTTCCATAGCAGTCGCTCACGATCGGCTGCGCTCCCTGCGACACTCCGTTGAAGATTGCCATTGCCACAAGCGCAAAGTTCGCGATCACTCCGTAAGCCGCCACACCGATATTTCCCACAAGGCCGAGAATCAGGAAATTGAACACGGTCGTGATGACTCCGGAAGAAATCTCCCCCACAAATGCCGGGACGCCAAGCTGACACGCCCCGAATAACTGGGCGATGGACGGCGCGTGCAGCCGGAACCGCACAGTATTCTTTTTTCCAAGGAAATGCGCGCTGCAGATCAGAATGCTGATGATCGGCGATGCCGCCGTGGCAAGCGCCGCTCCCTCTAACCCCATGCCAAGCGGAAACATAAAAATATAGTCAAACAGAATGTTGGAAAAACTTCCCGCGAGGGTTCCCGCCATCGCTAAGGACGGCTGGTTATCGTTGCGCACAAATGCCATGATGACGTAGTTCATCATGAAAAACGGCGTAAACAGCAGAAAGATTCTCGTATACCCGGTTCCAAGCGCCACAATTCCCGGATCGCCGCCCATCAGCGCGATGATTTTATCCGGGATAAAAATGCCCGCAAGTGTAAACAGGATTCCAATGATCCACACAAAACAGATGGCGTTGGAAAAATAGTCGTGCGCCCGCTCCTCGCCCTGCGCTCTTAAAATCGTAAAGCGCGTCGCAGAGCCGACACCGATCATCGAGCCGATGGCAAAAATCAGATTGTAGATCGGCAGCACCAGATTTAAGACCGTGATTCCGTCCGTTCCCGCCGCCTTCGCAATAAAAAAGGTATCAGCGATGATATAACAGGAGATACCTAACATTCCGAATATATTCTGTGTGACATACCTGGCAAATTGTTTTGTGACTGACATTTACTTTTCCCCGCAGTTCTTTTTCATACTCATTGTTTCTTATCTTACAACCGGAGTGAACCGCATGTCAAGCTGTGGAGGCGGCAGAATGCGGTGCTTCCCGGCTTGATATGAGATGGTATCTTTTTCGGTTGTTCGCTTTACTTTTCTTTTGTAGTATGATTTAATAGAAACCATTATAATATCTTTTTGCGTTGTTTTCTGCGCATCCGAAGTTCCGCAGGAACTTCTAATATGAATCCGTTAGGATTCATTATATCATAACCATTTTTCTCTATGTTCTTCCATGAATTTGTTCATTCGATTGCAGACACTTTTCACCCAGAGCACCCCAGCGATACCAAATTCATAATCTTTTCTCATTATATGCCAACGCTCCTTTTCCACCTGTACTTAAAACAGCAGCGGGCATTTTTAGCACATAAAAGTATACCGGATCCTCTTAACACACACCATCTATAGAACAGGAGAATACCATGACACCTTTACACACACAAATCCTCACTGCCCGCGACCGCAACGGGCAGGAACTTCGTACCATCCAGAACCAGCTTCAGAAGCTTCCTCCCGGAAAACTCATCTGCTCCCGCAACGGAACCACTGTCAAATGGTATCAAGGCGACGGTCACTCCAAGACCTATATTCCGAAAGCAAACCGCGCTCTCGCCGAACAGCTGGCGCTGAAAAAGTATCTGCAGCAACAGGAGCAAATACTCTTGCAGAAACAGGCAGCGATCACCGCATATTTAAAATATTACCCGGCGGACAGCCTCTCTTCTGATGATCCGCATCTTCTCTCTGATCCCGCCTGTGAAGATCTGCTTCGTTCTTATTTTTCCACCGCCAAAAATATTCCAGCCGTCTCGAATATTTCAGATATCCCGAATATTTCGACTAATTCCGCTGTCGAATGGTCTGCCGCTTCCTACGAACGCAATCCGCTCCATCCCGAGCAGCTGCTTCACAAAACCGTCTCCGGAGAGAGAGTTCGTTCCAAATCGGAAGCCATGATTGCCATGCTGCTCCACCTAAACGCCATTCCTTACCGCTACGAATGTGCGCTCTCCCTTGGCGGCGTCACTCTGTTTCCGGATTTCACCATACGCCATCCCGGAACCGGCGCTCTCTACTACTGGGAGCATTTTGGCTTGATGGATGATCCCACCTACGCCAAAAACGCCGGCTCGAAACTTTCTCTCTATGCCGCAAACGGCATCATTCCATCCGTTCATCTAATCACCACGTACGAGACCAAAGCATATCCCTTAAGCGCCGGCATGATTGAGCATCTGATTTCCTACTATTTTCTGGATTCCGCGGTCTGAATCCGTACATCCCTCTTCCACTGTCACTTCCTGCTTTTCGTCCAGCGCGGGTCTGGAACAGCGTTTTTCCTCTCTCAGACCCGAAAATCACAATATTTCGGGTCTGGGAGAACATTTTTCTTCTTCCAGACCTGGGTGGCTTCTTTTTTCTCTTCTTTTTCCTTCTTTTCGTCCACTTCTCGGGTCTGGAACAGCGTTTTTCCTCTCTCAGACCCGAAAATCACAATATTTCGGATCTGTGAGAATGTTTTTCCTCTTCCAGACCCGCACGGAAAAGGCACTACACCATTCCCCACCATTTTAATCCCCAATAGATGAGTCCAAGCACCCAGCTTGAAAATATTCCGTATAAAATGACCGGCCCGGCAATCGTAAAGATCTTGCAGCCAATTCCGAAAACCTGTCCTTCTTTCTGGAACTCTATGGCGGGCGCGGCCACACCGTTTGCAAATCCGGTAATTGGCACCAGCGCGCCCGCGCCTCCCCAGTTTGCAATCGAAGGGTACAGATTCAGACCGGTGAGCAGTACAGACAGCAGAATGAGCAGCATAGAGCACCAGCTTCCAGATGTTTTCTGATCCAGTCCGTAATTCTCACACACGTTCAGAATAAACTGCCCGATGCAACAGATGATCCCGCCTGTCACAAACGCCTTCGCCATATTCCACCAGAGATTATGGGTGGGAGTCACCTGCTTCACATAATCATTGTATTTTTTTTGTAAACGTTCTTTTTCCTTATCCACTGCGCGACCTCCGTCTTTTTTGTCAGTATGCGCATTTTATTTATTTCTATTCCTCCGACCGCTTCTCCCGCCATTTTCCCTCTGTAATGCTGTGATGCCCAGGCTTGCTATGATGCACAAGCTTGCTATGATGCCCCGGGCTTTATGCGTTCTGCCAGTCATCCGGCAATGTGACCGTCCAGAGATATTTTTCAGTGCGTCCCCAGTCTAAAAGTTCCCGCATCTGCTCATCATATACATCTTCGGGACGGTAGTCCGCCACCATCCCGAACAGATACTTTTCCTTCTCATCCGCTGGTGTCAGCGTCGGTATCTTCTCCGACAGAAGCGCGAGCAGTTCCTCCGGCTTGATGTCCTCCGGGATCTCAACTCCGGAAAGGTTGGCGATAATTCCCGCAGCATAATAAAATTCATAATTTCCTGTCAGAATTGACTTCTGCATATTGCACTTGATAATCACGCTCTGGCGTGCGATGGATGGCACCATAATTTTCCTCCGTAAAAAAACAATCTCCCATCATTGTACTACTGTGCCTTAAAATTTCCAAGGAAATAGTACAGCGATCCTGCCACTTTTCCTGCCGCCATCGCAAGCATGACCCAGAAGAGTCCGACCTTTAAGCCCATGCGCCGGAATGTAATCGGAAATGTATTCAGGATCTCCGCGAGCGCCACCGCGATGCTTCCCACAAATATCCCGGCAGAAATACCGTACACGCACAGAAGCGCCGGTCCGAACGGAATCCGGATCTGCAAAAAAACAGACGCCAGATTTCCACAGATTCCGCCCAGAATCACGGCATTTTCAGAATGCAGTGTCTCTGCCGCGCGGTTGCACTTTCCAATCATACGCGGAATGACACCGATGACGATCAAAAACGCAAATGTTCCCGCAGAGACGGCAAGTCCCGCGGCAAGCCCGCAGAAGCCCAAAAATATATGCTCAATTAACATCGATGCTGTGTCCCTTTCTCTCCGCGTTCTCTATGAACGTAGTATCTATGTCCTTCTCATATTTGCGCATCTCCACCTGCATCGGCGTCGGATCCGGCGTGATCTTCTTACTGCCCACATGATTGAAAAACAGCGTAATGCCAATGGCAAGTCCGATGCTGTAACAGATTTCAAGTTCTGTCACGCCGCTTGACTCCTTTCCCATCACCTGCCGATAGAATTTGGAAAAGACATCTCCCACGGATACATCGTTGTTGAACGCCATAATCGTGAACGCCGCCCCGAAAAAAATGACCACGCAGAGCGCGACGGTCTTTAACGCATTGATCCACTTCGGTTTCTCGGGATTGGGAATGTATTCAATGATAAAATCCTTCTCTCCCTCATTGCTGATGTCCACATTCGGATATTCCTCATGAATCAGTTCGACGATCTTTAATATGGAAAAAACCTTCATCTGGTTCTTCTGTTTGCGCGGATTCATCACCTCCGCAAACGTATAGATTTTTTTCTGCTTCAGCTGGCGCACAATCGAAGCATCCGGGCACTCCATTTTCGCAATGTCCCCAAGCGTCACATGCCGGTCTGTCACGATTGTATTCTGGTCAATCTTAAGATACAGTGTCTCACTCTTTGCACTCATGCCGCAGTTCCCGCTTCCCATGTAGAATTCCGTTCCACCAGCACGCCGTCCACCGGGGTCTCCCCCTCTCTCCCGTATTTCAGATATAAAAGTGCCCCGCAGATCAGCGCGATGGCCAGCACTCCCACAAGGCATGCTCTGTATTTTCTGCAATTCATATTCCTGTCCTCCTGTCCGTTTTTACATCACTTGCATGATTTATGCATTATTATGCCTGTCCTCACAGATATTATGTACAGGACAACTGACAAAAGTACCAGATTGCTTTTTTTATAAAAACGTGTTACTTTTTCATATGGACATTTTATTATCAGAAAGGCGGACATCCAAATGGCTGTAACCAAGGAAATTCTGGCTCTCGCCGTGGAAATCGGCGATGCACTGCTTCGGAATGGTGCCGAAGTCTACCGCGTCGAGGACACGGTCATGCATATTCTTGAGGCATACGAAATTGAAAATTATGATGTTTATGTGCTTTCCAACGGAATCTTTGCAAGTGCAAACGAGGATCGTGAAGATGCCTGCAGCATGATCCGCCACATTCCGCTCGGCACCACGCATCTCGGGCGCATCGCTGCATTAAACCAGCTTTCCCGCGAGATCTGTTCCCACGAATGTTCGCTGATCGACGCCTGGAACCGTCTGGAAAGATGTAAAAATATTTCGTTCGGTAAACCTGTCGTCCACATCTTCTTCTGCGGACTAGGTTGTGGCTGTTTTTCCTACCTTTTCGGAGGTACAGCCCTGGACAGCATCGTCGGCTTTTTTATCGGCATGCTGCTGCAGGTATTTCTGTTTGCCTTAAAGCGCCATAAGAATTCCAAGTTTATCACGAATATCCTGGGAAGTGCATTCGTAACGCTGCTGTCGCTGATTGTACTCTCCTTTGGTACCCCCATCCTCTACGATAAGGTCATCATCGGAGACATCATGCCGCTCGTCCCCGGAATCGCGCTCACTACGTCGATCCGCGACTTTTTTAACGGAGATTATCTGTCCGGTGCCATTCACATGATTGACGCCATCCTGACCGCATTTTGTATCGCTGTCGGCGTCGGCACCGTCATTACGATCTATCATTTTGCAAGGGGAGGTGCAGCGCTGTTATGATTATCCAGTTTATTGTGAGTTTGTTTGCCACACTCTCTTTTGCGGAACTGTTTGGCGCGCCGAAAAAGGAACTGTTTTTCTGCGGTCTGACCGGTGCCATCGGCTGGGTCGTCTATGTGATCGGCTTAAACAGCAATATGGGCACGGTGCTTGCGAATCTGACCGCCACCTTCGCACTCACCGTATTTTCGCGTATTCTGTCCGCGATCCGCAGAAATCCGGTAACCGTTTACCTCATCGCCGGTATTTTTCCGCTGGTTCCCGGAGCAGGTATTTACTATACGTCCTACTATTTCATCATGAACGATATGACGCAATTCTCCAACTATGGCATGGAAACCATCAAGGTGGCAGGTGCCATCGTGCTGGGAATTGTCTTTGGCTTCGGTCTGCCGCAGAGCTGGTTTAACGCGCTGCAGCGAATAGAAAGAAAAAAGACGGCTTTGTAAAATCCTTACTTACACAGACTGATATGCTCCCTTACATCTACTGCTCTGCAATCTTCGCCGCCAGCTCCTCCAGGTACTCCCAGCGCTCCATCTTTTCCTCGAGTGCCTGTTCTGCCGCTTCCTTTTCCGCCAGAAGTTCCCCAAGCTTCACCGAGTTCGTGGCGTTTTCCGCCATGTCGGCATCCAGCTGCTCCACTTTTGCTTCCAAGTTCGCAATGTCATCCTCGATCGTCTCGTATTCCCTCTGTTCCTTATAACTGAATTTCAGCTTCTTCTCACGTTTCCAGGTGTTTCTGGAATCCGCCTGCTCTGCTGCATCCTGCCCGGATGTCCCGGTCACACCGCCGGCCTCCTGTGCGCTTTCCGCCTCCGAGACTCCGCGTGCTGTCATTCCCTGAACTTCCGCCGTTTCGCCCGGCTTTCTGCCTTCCTCCGCCAGTCGGTTGACATAATCTGTATAACCGCCTTCATACTGCCGGATCTCTCCGTTTCCCTCGAAAGCAAAAATACGCCGCACCACGCGGTCGAGGAAATACCGGTCATGCGATACCACAATCACGATTCCCTCATAGCTGTCCAGGTAGTCTTCCAGAATCGCAAGGGTCTGCGTATCCAGATCGTTCGTCGGCTCGTCTAAAATCAGTACATTCGGCGCCTCCATCAGCACGCGCAGCAGATTTAATCTGCGCCGCTCACCGCCGGAAAGCTTTCCGATCGGACTGTACTGCTGCGCTGCCGGGAACAAAAAACGCTCAAGCATGTTCGATGCCGAGACCAGACCGTCGGTCGTCCGCACATACTCCGCCGTGTTCCGGATATAATCAATCACTTTTTCCTCCGGGTCCATGTAGGCAATTCCCGCTTCGCGGCTCGTCTCAATCTCCTGCGTATAGTAGCCGATCTTGATCGTTGCCCCGACTGTGATCGTGCCTGCATCCGGTTTGATGCGCCCCGCAATCATCTTCATCAGGGTCGTCTTGCCGCTTCCGTTTGCACCGATGAATCCGATCCTGTCCCCTTTCAGAAAAATATAGGAAAAATCCCGCAGCAGCGTCCGCCCGTCATATCCCTTGGTGATGTGATCCAGCTCGATCGTGGTTTTTCCCATTCTGGAATAGACGGAACTCATCTCCACCTGGCTGTCGCGCTCCGGCGCCTTCTGATTCTTCAATTCTTCATAGCGCTGCAAGCGCCCCTTCTGCTTGGTTGTGCGCGCTTTTGCCCCCCGTCTGACCCATTCCAGTTCCTTCCGCAGTACAGACTGACGCTTGCGCTCACTCGCCTCGGCGCTCTCCTCCCGCTCCGCTTTCCGCTCCAGATAGCCGGAATAATTCGTCTCATAGCTGTAGATTGCCCCCTTGTCCACCTCGACAATACGGTTGCATACGCTGTCCAGAAAATAGCGGTCATGCGTGATCATCACCAGCGCACCGCGCCATTTTTTCAGATAATTTTCCAGCCAGTCCGCCATTGCCGAATCCAGATGGTTCGTCGGCTCGTCTAAAATCAGCACATCACACGGCACTAAAAGTGCTGCCACAAGTGCCAGACGTTTTCTCTGTCCACCGGAAAGTTCTCCGGTTTTCTGTGTAAAATCGGTAATGCCGAGGCGCGTCATCATGCTTTTTGCATCGCTCTCAAGGCTCCATTTCTGTTCCTGTGCATGCGCGTCTGCATCGGTGCGCTCTGTCCTCCCGCTGCCGACAAAATTTAAGACACACTGTGTCAGCACACTGTCAAGTACCGTCATCTCCGGATCGAACACCGGATTCTGCGGCAGGTATCTTACCACGATATGGTTGGCGCAGGTCACCTGGCCTTCATCCGGTTCCTCCAGCCCCGCAATGATTTTTAACAGGGTGGACTTTCCCGTCCCGTTGATACCGATTACCCCGACTTTTTCTCCCTCCTGCAGATAAAAGGAAGCTTTGTCCAAAAGCTTCCTCTCTGTGTATGATTTCGTTAAATTCTCCGCGTTAATAATATTCATGTCTCTTCTCTTTCTTTCCTGTTTCTGTATGACTCAAATGGCTCTCACCGGCCGGCTTCCTTCTGCGTTTCTCCTGAAACAGCCGCCTGCTACCTATCGTTTTGCGCTTTCTCCTGAAACGTGCGGATATACCGCAGGCACTCCTGTTCCGGCAGAGGTCTGCCATAATAGTATCCCTGAATACATTCCACCCCAAGCTGTTCCATCGCTTCGCTCTGCTCCCGCTCTTCAATTCCCTCGATAATCAGCGGAATCCCCAGCTGTTTGATGGTATGAATCTCATTTTCAAGCACGATGCGCGCCGCCTTGTCGTGGAACGACGCCCACACGATTTCCTTGTCAATCTTGATCTCCTGGAATGGAAAATGGATCAGATAGGAACAGTTCGCATTTCCGCTTCCGTAATCGTCGAGCGCAAACGACACTCCCATTTTTCCCAGCTCATGCATATGCCACAGCATCCGCTCCGGGGCGCCAATCGCCGTGCGCTCCGTCACCTCCAGCGTCAGCATGGACGGCGGAATATGGTAACTCTCAAGCACCGGCCGGATGGTCTCGGTCAGATTCTGGCGCAGACACTGCACCATCGAAATGTTCACATGGATGGTGCGGATTCCAAGCGAGCCGTTCGAGAGCACATGTTTTGAGAGAAAACGGCAACACTGCTCTAGCACCTGTTCCCCGATATGGATGATATTGCCGTCGCGCTCCGCAAGCGGAATGAATTCCTCTGGCGGGATGAAGCCCAGCTCCGGATCCTTAAGCCGCACCAGCGCTTCTAAGGACACAATCTGTCGTTCTTTCAGGGAATATACCGGCTGATAGTAGACCAGAAATCCCTTCTCCCGGATCGCCCGCGCCACGGCAATCTCCACTTTTCTGCGGCGGCGGTACTGTGCGATCATGTCCGCGTCCGCCTCCACGATGACCTGCGCGCCGGACTTTCCGGCATTTTCAAGCAGGAACTCCCGCATTCCGTAATATTCCGCCATCGCCTTAAAGTCCATCGGGTAGTGCTGCACCACCGTCTCCATATCCAGCGCAATGCGGTTCTCCTGCACCACCCAGTCACTTTCAAACCGCTTTTGTATCTCACATTTTAACCTTTCACACTGCTCTTTGGTGTCTGCAAACACCGTAAATGCATCTCCTGCCGTGTGAAACACATGAAATTTTCCACACAGATCATACAGATACTCCCCGATCTCGCGCAGCAGTTCATTGCTGTTCTCGGTACCCAGAATCGTGTGGATATGGTAAAACTTGCTCAAATGAATCGTGAGCACATAGCCCTCGCCCTTTCTGCGGAGCCGGTCCTCAAGCTGCGATTCAAATGCCGTCCCGTTTCCGATTCCCGTCGTCGTATCCAGAAACACCACCGGATTCTGAATCTGCAGATAGAGCATTATGAGCACGACCGTATTGCTGACGCTGGTGCAAAGGATCTCTCTGTACCGGTATTGCAGCCCGATCATGGCGGCTGCCACAGCCGTGTAGGCGCACACGATGACCTTCGTGCGAAGCGTGGTATATTTATGCTGCCGCACGACAATCAGAAGATCCAGCAAAAAGAAGATCACAATATACGCGTATCCGTAATCCGCGCCGACGCCCTGATAATAACTGCCGTCACTAAAGTAGTAAAAAAATCCGGTCACCGGCGTCACTGCCACCAGCACAAGAAATGCGGCAAACGGGATTATGCCCGCAGCCGCAAATACCGTTCTCTCCCTGCCGCGGATCGCACATGCCGCCATAAAATACCGGTAAACCAGATATGACGAAGCCCCCTCCAGCACAAAAAAAGCAAACGCCAGTACCTCGTTCAGACGCTGCGGAACGAGGGCTGCATTTGCTAATCCCACACATGATAAAATGTTCATCAGACACTCTGCTTCACACACAAACAGAAGCCAGCCGAATACCCGTGTCTTCTCCCCGGGAAACTGGCGCACGAATACAAAGTGCAGTAATATAATTGTCATAATTAAGAGTGATGCGATCTCAAAATCATAATTATACTGCACCTGTATCTCCCTCCTGCTCTTCCTGTGCCGCCTTTGCCTCCAGAATTGCCTCATTGAGCTGGAGCATCTTTGCGTCCAGCATGGACACGATTCCCGAACACTCGCGCAGATCCCTGCTGATGTAATCCGGCGCATTTCCCTCAAACTTATAGTAGATCTTGTGCTCGAGGCTCGCCCAGAAATCCATCGCCATCGTCCGGATCTGAATCTCCACCTTCGTGTCGATAATACAGTCCGACAAAAAGATCGGTACCGTCACCAGCATGTGATAGCTTTTATATCCGCTCTCCTTGGGATGTCTGATATAGTCCTTCACGGAGATTACCGTGAGATCATTCTGCTTGCCGATCATCTCGGCAAGGCGGTAAATATCCGACGTAAAAGAACAGACAATCCGGATTCCCGCAATGTCATTGATGTAATTCACCATATTGTCGATCGAGGAGTCATAGCCATACCGCTTCAGCTTTTTGACAATGCTCTCCGGCGCTTTGATGCGCGACTTGATATATTCAATCGGATTGTACTGATGTACCTGTTGAAATTCGTCATTTAAAATCTCGACCTTCGTTCTCACTTCCTTGAGTGCCGAGTTATACAGAAAAATAATGGTGTTCCAGCTATCTACGCCTTCACCCAGGGTTACTTCCCCTAACGCAACCGGCTTGTCCATGTGTTCCCCTCCAGATGTCTCCCCTTATCATTTATTGCAATACGCTCCGGCAAAAGTCCGGAAAACCTCCGGCTTCCCGGACTCGCGGGCGCGTATTTCGCAGTACACGTCCAAGAAATCACAGATTTCTTGGACTACCGGGCAGTCGCCCTATCAAAATCGTGCCAGCGAAAATGTGCTCTGCAAGCAGGCAATTTTTGCTGTTACGATTTTGGCACTGCTCATTGCTTATGTACATTATACCATATTCCGGGGGGATTAGGCAAATCGAAACACAGCCTGCTGAAACCGGTTCTTTATTTCCTTCCATAACTTATGCAGCTTAATCCTCCTCGATAACCTGCATTTCCAGAAAATCAAAATCAATCTGCTCGATAAAGGAATCCTGCGTAAAGCGCGTCTTGGCATGGCACTTGAATTCATTCACATTCGCCTCCAGCCAGATCGGTTTTCCGAGATCAAATTCATAGCACACTTCCTCAAGCGCATGGAAAACCTTGTGTGTTCTTGTCTCATCGGATTCATCCGTGATCGTCGTATCCCGCAGCAAGTGGTTGTTCTTCATCATCTTAAACCAGATTCTCATTTTCCGTTCCTTCTCCTCTGCCTGTTGGTCTCATACATAAGCAATGCTGCGGATACTGCCGCATTCAGGGATTCCACACTTCCCTCCATCGGTATCCGCACGTAGGTATCTGCCAGCCCCGCGATCTCATCGGACAATCCGTTCCCCTCGTTCCCAATCAGAAACGCCGTCCCTTTGCAGTAGGACGGTTCGTCATAGTGCATCTGTCCCTTCAGATGCGCCGCGTATATGCCAACCTTCTGCCGTTTTAATTCACCGATCGTCTCTGCCAGATCGTCCGCAATATAGTAGGGTACCCGGTAAATGCTTCCCATCGTAGAGCGGATGGTCTTTGGATTAAACAGATCCACCGTCGTCCGGTTCATAATGATGCCGGTAATTCCCGCACCCTCGCCGGTCCGCAGCATGGTTCCCAGATTCCCCGGATCCTGGATGCTCTCAACAATCAGCAGATGTGTCCTGTCCCCGCGCAACAGATCAGAAAGCGGATACTGCGGCATACGCACCAGACATAAGATCCCCTGCGGCGTCTGTGTGTCGGAAATGCTCTTAAATACCGCATCTGCAACGACTTCATAGATCTTTCCGGCAAGCAGCTGCTCCGCCTCCGGTTCCTCCAGAAAGCGCTCGGAGACATAAACCTTAGAGAGCCACTCCGGCGGAACCTCCTCAAACATCTTTCTGCCTTCCACAACAAACAGGTTCTGGCTTTTGCGCTCTTTTGCCTTTTTCATCAATGCCGTAATATTTTTCATCTGCTGATTGCTGCTGCTCGTAATCATGACTGCTCCTTTTTGTTCCCTAAGCGGAAAAAACTCCATGAGTTCCCGCCCATGGAGTCTTATGATCGTTCCAAATACTGTTATGTATCTTACATTGAAAGATTCTTGCTGATCTGATACTGATACTCCGGAATGCATTTCTGCATTGCAAGTGCCGCATCGATGTCGTCATCCACGAAATCGCCGTGACGATAACCAACGACACGGTTGCTCTTGCCCTCGCAGAGCAGATCCACTGCCAGCGCACCCATCGTGGATGCATAGACACGATCCTTACAGGTCGGGCTTCCTCCACGCTGCATGTGACCCAGAATCGTCGCACGCGTCTCAACGCCGGTTGCAGCCTCGATACGCTTCGCCATACTTGCAGAATGTCCGATACCCTCAGCATTGACAATAATGTGATGCTGTTTGCCGCGTTTACGGTTCTCGATGATATGGTTTACAATCTTCTGCTCATCGTAATCATACTTCTCCGGAAGCAGAATATCCTCTGCGCCGTTCGCAATACCGCACCATAATGCAATATAACCTGCACCGCGACCCATAACCTCGATGATGCTGCAGCGCTCATGAGAAGTAGAGGTATCACGTACCTTGTCGATCGCTTCCATTGCGGTGTTCACCGCTGTATCAAAACCGATGGTATACTCTGTACATGCAATATCAAGGTCAATCGTTCCCGGAAGACCGATCGTGTTGATACCGAGTGCCGCCAGCTTCTGCGCACCTCTGAAAGATCCGTCACCGCCGATAACGATAATTCCGTCGATTCCATGCTTCTTGCAGATCTCTGCTGCTCTCTGCTGACCTTCCGGTGTCTTGAACTCCATGCAGCGTGCTGTCTGTAAAATAGTACCACCGCGCTGGATGATATCGGAAACGTCTTTTGCTTCCATATCCACAATCTCTTCCTGAAGAAGTCCTGCATAACCTCTCTTGATTCCCTTGACTTTCTTACCCTTGGCAATGGCTTCCCTAACCACTGCACGGATTGCTGCGTTCATACCCGGGGCATCGCCGCCGCTCGTGAGTACACCAATGGTGTTTATCTCTTTCGCCATTTATCGTTCCCTCCTCATATAATATACCCATTTAATCTACCTTATTTTAATCTCTTTATGGCTTCTTTTCAATGCTCTTTTTGACAACTTTTACGTTATTTTCCCCCAAAAACTTAGTTAAATTGTTCACAATCTCCGGTTCGATGCAGATACTGTAGTTTTCGGGCAGCCGCTTCATCGCCTTGACCGATGAAATATAGATCACCACCGTGTCTTTCCCATCCGAATCATGGAGCATGGCATAGAGTTCTTTTTCCTTTTCCGCAAACGCTTCCTTGGTCTCAAACTGAAGCCATAATTCATCGCCGCGCCGCGCGGGAACCTGCGCGGCTGCACCGCCACGGCTTGATCCGCCGTCTCCCGCGGATGCCGGACTGCTGCCCGCATTCCCGCCTGCACCGCGCCGGTATCCTCCGCCCTGCCGGTAAGTGCGCTGTTCCTGTGGCATTCCGTTCTCTGCCTGTTCAAACGTACAGATCTGCTCGCAGACGATCTTGGCGTTTTTATCCTCCTCCACGTTGGCATGTCCGCGGATAAATACCTTCTCATCCTCATTCAGCAGCGTATGATAGCGCTCATACTCGCCAGGGAATACGATTACCTCCACCGTGCCGAACAGATCCTCGAGCGTGAGAAATGCCATCGTCTTATTATTCTTCGTATATTTGATGGTCTTCTCCGTAATCATTCCGCCGATGATAACCTTCTGGTTATCCCGTAGCTTGACCTCGCCGCTCTCCTCGTCCAGCAGGAAATCCGACGTCACTGCCGATATGATTCTGCGCCATTTTTCCTCGTATTCCTCCAGCGGATGGCCGGTCAGATAGATACCGATGACTTCCTTTTCAAAGCCAAGCTTGATCTCCTTGCTGTACTCTCCAACGTTGGGATACTGAATCTCATAGGCTTTTTTCTCCTCCTCCGACACCAGATCAAACAGGCTCATCTGTCCCGCCAGCGACTTCTTTTTCGTCTGCACCTGCTGATCCATCAGAGCGTTGTACACCATCATCATCTGCTGTCTGTTACCGTCTAAGGTATCGCAGGCACCGGATTTGATGAGATTTTCGACGGTGCGCTTGTTTACCTCAGAGTCCGCCACCCGCTCAATAAAATTCTGCAGGGTACGGTAGGGACCGTTCTGATTCCGCTCCGCTATGATCGCATCCACCACCGAACGCCCGATACTCTTGATCGCATACAGTCCGTAGCGGATGCCGTCTTTCGTCGCCGAAAAACGTCCCTCGCCCTCATTGATATCCGGGGCCAGCACTTTGATGCCCATCTGTCTGCAGGTATAGATATACTCCGCCACCTTCCGCGGGTTATCAATCACGGAGGTCATCAGCGCCGCCATAAATTCCACCGGATAATAATATTTCAGATACGCCGTCTGATATGCGACCACCGCGTATGCCGCCGCATGGGATTTGTTGAATGCGTACTTCGCAAAATCCACCATGGAATCGTAGATCTCATTCGCCGCCTTCTCACTGATACCGTTTACAATACAGCCTTTGATCCCCTGCTCCTCATTTCCGTAAACGAAATTGTGGCGCTCCGCATCAATGACATACTGCTTTTTCTTACTCATCGCACGGCGGATGTTATCCGCCTGTCCCATGGAATAGCCGGCAAGATTCTGCACGATCTGCATGACCTGCTCCTGGTAGACAATACAGCCATATGTCGGCTCCAGGATCGGTTCCAGTTCCTTGCAGGTGTATGTGATGCTCTCCGGCTCGTTTTTTCCCTTAATGTACTTTGGAATGAAATCCATCGGTCCCGGACGGTACAGAGAGATTCCGGCGATAACATCCTCCAGACTCTGCGGTTTTAACTCCTTCATGAAGTTCTTCATCCCGGCACTTTCAAGCTGGAAGACGCCCTCGCATTTTCCGGTTCCAATCGCATCCAGCACCTTCTTGTCGCCATAATCAATCTGGATCGCATCCGGATCGCTGTTGTCATTATAATCGATGTGATCGACGTCGATCCGCACACCGTGATTCTTCTCCACAAGGGCAACGGCATCTTTGATTACGGTAAGCGTCCGAAGTCCGAGGAAGTCCATTTTTAACAGACCGAGTTCCTCGATCGTTGTCATGACGAACTGCGTGGTAATCGTGCCGTCTGAAGCTCTGGAAAGCGGTACATACTCATCCATCGCCTTCTGTGAAATCACGACACCCGCCGCATGCATGGACGTATGGCGCGGCAGTCCTTCCAGACGTTTTGCCATATCGATGAGTGTATGCACCGTGTCATCCGTCTCGTACATGGTGCGCAGCTCCGGATTCATGGTAAGCGCCTTATCGATGGTGATGTTCAGTTCGTTTGGAATGTTCTTCGCAATCGTATCACAGAAATTGTACGGCAGATCCATCACACGCCCCACATCGCGGATGACTCCGCGCGCAGCCAGCGTACCGAATGTGACGATCTGCGTCACGCAGTCCTTGCCGTATTTCCCGATTACATAGTCAATGACCTCACTTCGTCTCTCATAGCAGAAATCAATATCAATATCCGGCATCGTGACACGCTCCGGATTTAAAAAACGCTCAAACAGAAGATTATACCGGATCGGATCAATATTGGTGATACCGGTCGTGTAGGAGACAAGACTTCCCGCCGCGCTTCCACGCCCCGGTCCGACCGGGATGCCATGCGTTCTGGCATAATTGATAAAATCCCACACGATCAGGAAGTAATCGACATATCCCATCTTCTGAATAACGGAAAGCTCATAATCAAGCTGCGGCAGCAGCTCGTCATGGCGGTCCGGATAACGCTGGATCAGTCCCTCATGACACAATTTGTTCAGATACGTCCAGGAATCATACCCGTCCGGCACTGTAAAGTGCGGCAGCTTCGTCACGCCGAATTCAATCTCCACATGACACCGGTCTGCAATCTTCTGGGTATTCTCGATTGCCTGCGCGGCATAGGGAAAAAGTGCGCGCATCTCCTCCTCGGATTTGACATAATACTGTCCGCCCTCATAGCGCATCCGGTTCTCATCGGACAACTTTTTCCCTGTCTGCAGGCACAGCAGGATATCATGTGCCTCCCAGTCCTCCGCATAGGTATAGTGCACGTCGTTGGTGGCGACAAGTTCAATACCAAGTTCCTGGCTAAGCCGCATCAGACCGGCATTCACTGTCTTCTGATCCGGAATTCCGTGATCCTGCAGTTCCAGGAAATAATTGCCCTTACCGAAGCATGCCTCATAGCGCTGCGCCGTCTTCTTCGCCTCATCATAAAGACCTCTGACAAGATAACGCTGCACCTCACCTGCCAGACAGGCACTCAACGCAATCAGCCCCTCATGATACTGTTCTAAAAGTTCCATATCGACACGCGGTTTATAGTAGTATCCCTCCACAAATCCCTTCGATACAATCTTCATGAGATTCTGATACCCCTGGTTATTCTCCGCCAACAGCACTAGGTGATAATAGCGATCCTCCCCATGGGACATCTCCCGGTCAAATCTGGAGTTCGGTGCCACGTAGACCTCGCATCCCAAAACCGGATTGATCCCTGCCTTCTTCGCTTCCTTATAAAAATCAATCACGCCGAACATGACACCGTGATCCGTGATGGCTCCCGCTGTCATGCCAAGTTCCTTGATTCGTTTTACATATTCTTTGATTTTATTGGAACCGTCCAGCAGACTGTACTCTGTATGGACGTGTAAATGTGCAAATGACATAATAAATCCTCCGTTTTTTCATTATATTATGAACAACGGAATTATTCAAATCTTTTCACGGATCATTCCCGTGCTTTCCCATATCAGAAATAGATAGACACGTCCCGAAATTGTTTGGTTGATAATAGCGGCAGACCCGCCGCTTAAGAATGAGACAGACTCGTCTCTACATTCCAGACAGGAACTCTTCCACAGTTGTTGAGCGCGCAGCAAGTTTCAGCCACTTTTCCAGTGTCTCATCATCCTGTTCTCCTGCGATGCGCTGCTGCTCTTCTGCCGGAATAGTTCCAAGTTCGGCTGCTAATGACAATATACTCTGTGCTACTTTTGACGCTGCAAGTGACTCCGCAAGCGGCTTCGCAAGCGACTCCGCAAGCGGCTCCGCCATCGACTCCGCAAGCGTCTCCGCCATCGACTCCGCAAGCGTCTCCGCCATTGACTCTGCCATTGGCTTCGCGAGCGTCTCTGCCATTGATTCCGCTATCGAAGGTGCCATCAGCTTTGCCCTTCGCTCCGCTTCCTCACGGATATACTCTTCCATCGTCATATAGCCTGCCTCCAATTTTCGATCACGTTTTAGATATTTGACTCTCTCATGAATATTACGGATTTTTTCATCCGGATGCATACACATCGAAACGCACACTCTTAAAATCGCTGTCAAGAAACAGTGTGTGCTCCGCATGCGCCTTCACGCGTGGAATCTCCTTATTCAGGACAATCTCCAGCAGATTTCTGCAGATCTCCTCGTCCTGCAGGGCTGCTGCAAACAAATATGCATTGGTCAGATTCAGTTTCTGAAAACTTTCTCCCATATACAAGTACCTCCTCTGTGGGAAGTGCCTGCCTGTAAAATATTATAAATCATTCTTACGTCAAATGTCTATTGGTCGAAATCACGAATTTCCAGATCAGGTTTCTGGATATCGACTATCTCAGGATGCATTTCTTTCTTTTTTGTGTTATAATGCGTTGCACAAATGTAACAGAAGGGATCTTGATCTACATGGGAAAAACAGGACTGATTGTCGAGGGTGGCGGTATGAAATGCGCTTACAGCGCCGGTATTCTGGACAAGTTTTTAGATGATTCTATCGCATTCGACTATTGTATCGGCGTCTCTGCCGGAGCTGCCAACACCCTCTCCTACCTTGCCGGCCAGCGCGGCAGAAATCTGCGCTTCTATACTGTACACCTTGACGATCCGCGCTATCTTTCCGTCCGCAGCCTGCTTCGGACCGGGAATCTGTTCGGTCTCCAGTATATCTACGGAACGCTGACCAACTCGGACGGTGCCGACCCGATTGACTACGATGCCATCATGAAAAATCCGGCTGAATTTTATATGCCGGCAACGGATGCCCTCACAGGAAAGGCAGCCTATTTTTCCAAGTTCGACATCGTGCGCGACGACTACCGCACCATCATGGCGACCTGCGCGCTTCCTGCGTTCTGCCGCCCGGTCAATGTGAACGGACATTTCTACTACGACGGCGGTGTTGCCGATTCTATCCCGGTACACCATGCCTTAGAACACGGCTGCGACAAGGTTGTCATCATCCTGTCAAATCCGCGCGATTTCGTGAAGCAGCCGGAGGCACACCGGCCGATCTACAAGCGCATGCTGCGCAGATATCCCAAGACCATCGAAGGGATCGACCACCGCCATATCAATTATCAGGCTTCGATTAATCTTTCCAACCGGTTAGAAAAAGAGGGCCGTGCCTTAATCTTTGCGCCGAGCCGCCATCTGCCGCTAGGCACTTTTTCCAAAAATGCAGCCTTGGAACAGCAGCTTTACGACCTGGGCGTATCCGATTATGAGGCAAAACGCGCTGCCCTGCAGGAGTTTTTAAAGGCGCAGGGTCACTCATAGGTTTTCTTTAAAAATGCCTCTGCCCCCTCCTGTGTTTTTTCCATGAATTCCCCTATATCCGTCCAGCGGAGCAGAAGTGTATCTTCCGTATAGCCCTGCTTCTTAAAATAAGTTTGGGCATACTGTTGATACGCCTCCTCTGTCAGCGGGTTTCCGTCCGCATCCTTACAGACAATCTGCGCCTCCCCTTCATCACCGCTGTTCCCCGCCACATACAGCCATGACATGGTTGCCAGAGTCTCCACCTTAATCTCATCCTCCAAAACAGACATGGCGTCTGTCGCATAGAGATGCTCCGCTGGCGAAACCCTCAAATCATCATACACAATATAATATTCCTGCAAAGTTTCTTTCGTTTCTTTCCGATACACGGTAAGCTCATCCGCAATCAAATCCGGTTGGGAATCCCCCTCTACAAAAGACGTCTTCAGTTCCTTTAACGTGCCATTCTCCTCCACCCTGTAAAACCTGCTGTACGTATAGATTCCGGTTCCCCCACAGTTCGATACAATCAGCTCCAGTCTGCCATCGTGATCAAGATCTGCTATCGCAAACTGATACATCTCATCTGCGTAATCTGGATCATTCACCCACTGATTCCTTGTCCGCGCAATGACGGCAAGCTGATCGTCCGCATCCTCCACATCGGAATTTTCTGTCTGCTCTTCCGCCTGTGCAATACTTTGTATCTTCTCTGTCTCATCTGAGGAATTTAACTGAGCTTCCTTCGTCTCTCGCTCCGTCTCTCCCATCCCGTCTGCGTGCGGTAAAGCCGTCCCGCACCCGGCAGTTATCGCACAGATAAGCATTCCTGCTATCATGATCTTCCTGTTTTTCATCGCTCCTGTCCCACTTTTGAAAAATACATCGGTATCTATCCTTTTAAAATATGTAGTATCTGTTTTATTTTAATGACTTCACAGGCATTTTTCAATCTTTCGTTTCACTCAAGAACAACGTGTGCGCTTGCCGCACACTTGCGCATCCTCGCGGAGCGTTTTTGTGTAATAGGAACGAAGTTCCCTATTACACAAAAAAAGGGGCGGAGGCTTTCTGCCTCCGTCCCTCTTCTCTGTTCCTGTTTTAGATCAACCCTCACGCTTTCACTGCTGCCGTCAGTTCATTTCCGGAGACATCAATCAGAATCGTATCTCCCTCCCTGACTTTATCCGCAAGAATCAGCTTTGCGGAAAGTGTCTCCACATGCTTCTGTAAGAACCGCTTTAACGGTCTTGCACCGTAGATCGGATCATATCCGTTTTCCACGATATACTGCTTTGCCGCATCGGTCAGTTCCACCGTGATCTCACGGTCTGCCAGACGTTTGTTGAGATCTGCAACCAGAAGGTTGATGATGTTACCGATGTTGTCCTTCGTCAGCGGCTTAAACATAATAATCTCATCCAGACGGTTCAAAAACTCCGGACGGAAATGTCCGCGCAGTTCGTCCATAACTGCCGCTTCGCACTCCGGATTGATATCCCCGTTTGCATCGATGCCCTCAAGCAGATGTGCTGATCCAAGGTTCGATGTCATGATGATGATTGTATTCTTAAAATCGACGGTACGTCCCTGTGAATCTGTGATTCGTCCATCGTCCAGTACCTGCAACAGAACGTTGAACACATCCGGATGTGCCTTCTCCACCTCATCAAACAATACCACCGAATACGGCTTTCTGCGCACTGCCTCGGTCAGCTGTCCACCCTCATCGTATCCGACATATCCTGGAGGCGCTCCGATCAGACGGGAGACGGAATATTTCTCCATATACTCACTCATATCAAGACGCACCATATTCGACTCATCATCGAAGAGACTTGCTGCAAGCGCCTTTGCAAGCTCTGTCTTACCAACACCGGTCGGTCCTAAGAACAGGAATGATCCGATCGGCTTACTCGGGTCTTTGATACCTGCTTTGGAACGGATGATTGCTTCCGTCACTTTCGTGACGCCCTCATCCTGGCCGATGACACGTTTGTGCAGTTCCTCGTCGAGATGCAGCGTCTTGTTACGCTCGCTCTCCGTCAGCTTTGCCACCGGAATTCCTGTCCATCTGGAGATGATCCGCGCAATCTCTTCCTCACTGACGTTTTCATGCACCAGGGAAAGGTCGCGTTTCTTCACGGCTTCCTCCTCGATCTCCAACTGCTTCTGTAGCTGTGGCAGCTTGCCGTACTGCAATTCGGCTGCCTTCTCCAGATCGTACTTCTGCTGTGCCATCTTGATCTCATTCTTGACCGCTTCGATCTCCTCACGCAGCTTCTGTACTTTTTCTACCGACTTTTTCTCATTCTCCCACTGCGCTTTCTTCGTGTTGAATTCATCGCGCAGCTCTGCCAGTTCTTTCTGCAGATTTGCCAGACGCTCCTGGCTCAGACGGTCGGTCTCCTTTTTCAGCGCTGTCTCCTCAATCTCCATCTGCATGACACGGCGGTTCAACTCGTCCAGTTCCGTCGGCATGGAATCCAGCTCGGTCTTGATCAGCGCGCACGCCTCATCGACCAGATCGATCGCTTTATCTGGAAGAAAACGATCCGAAATATAACGGTTGGAGAGCACTGCTGCCGATACCAGCGCAGAATCTGTAATCTTAACTCCATGGAAAACCTCGTAGCGCTCCTTCAATCCACGCAAAATGGAGATGGTATCCTCGACCGTCGGCTCATCCACCATTACCGGCTGGAAACGACGCTCGAGCGCCGCATCTTTTTCAATGTATTCGCGGTACTCATCCAGGGTCGTCGCACCGATACAATGCAGTTCACCACGCGCAAGCATCGGCTTTAACAGCTGTCCGGCATCCATCGCACCATCCGTCTTGCCCGCACCCACGATCGTGTGAAGCTCATCAATGAACAGGATAATCTGTCCCTCGGAACTTTTCACCTCATCAAGCACTGCCTTTAACCGCTCCTCGAATTCACCGCGGTATTTTGCACCTGCGATTAACGCACCCATATCCAGTGCAAACAATTTCTTGTCCTTTAAGCCCTCCGGCACATCGCCTTTTACAATTCGCTGGGCAAGCCCCTCGACAACAGCCGTCTTGCCGACACCCGGCTCACCGATCAGCACCGGGTTGTTTTTCGTCTTACGGGACAGAATCCGCACGACATTCCGGATCTCATCATCACGTCCGATGACCGGATCCAGCTTCTGGTCTCTCGCACGGGCTACCATATCATACCCGTACTTCTCCAGCGTGTCGTAGGTTGCTTCCGGATTGTCCGATGTCACGCGCTGATTGCCGCGGACTGTCGAGAGCGCCTGCAAAAACCGTTCTCTGGTAATGCCGTACTCCTTAAAGATCTCCTTCAATGCCTTATTCGGATACTTGATCAGCGCCAGGAACAGATGCTCGACAGAAACATACTCGTCCCCCATCTGCTTCGCCTCATCCTCGGCATGAATGAGCACCTTATTTAAATCCTGTCCGACATAGACCTGACCGCCAGACACCTTGACACGCGCTGCCAGATGCCGCTCGGCGTTATCCATGAAGTGCTCCTTCTGAATCTCCATCTTCTCAATCAGCTTCGGAATCAGTCCATCCTCCTGCCGCATGAGTGCAACCAGAAGATGCTCCTGCTCGATCTCCTGATTTCCATATTCATAGGCAAGCTTCTCGCAATCGTTAATGGCTTCCACTGACTTTTGTGTAAATTTCTGAATGTTCATAAGCGTACCTCTCTTTCTCTTCCTATGATATACAGGCGGCACATATCTATGCGCCGCCTGCTTTGTTCTCCCTGTTACAATTATGTTATAGCACCAGTTGTTAGCACTGTCAAGAGGTGAGTGCTAATTTTTTCAGATAATTTTACCGCCAGCAGAAGCAGGGACTTCCTGCCTAATATGGTCTGCTCTCCAACAGCTCCGAGAGATCCATCTCACAGTCAAAATATGTCTCCTCCACATACTGGATCTTCTCCACGCTTTCCCCCGCCTCCAGGCGGCGGATCGTCTCCTCCACAAGCGGGGCTGTCAGCGGATTGCATTCAAAATCAGCCGCGATGTCCCCGGTCTGGATTGCCTTGAGGGCATCCCTTACCGCATCAAAGGACAGGATAATAATGTCCCCGTCACTGCCAATCGTCCTGCCCGCCTCCCGGATCGCCTCGATAGCGCCAAAGGTCATATTGTCATTCTCGCTGATTACAACATCAATATCCTCGTATTTTTCGAGAAATTCCTTCATAACCTCCTGCCCCTTTGCCTGCGTGAAATCCCCCGACTGGCGCTCCAGCATCACCCAGTTTTCATTCTGCTGGAGAACCTCTGCGAATCCGTCTGTCCGCCCGATCTGTGCAGAGGAGCCCAGCGTCCCCTGGAGAGATACGATATGAACTGTCTCCCCGCTCCGCCCCTGCTTTTCCAGATAATTCTCCAGCCAGTGCCCGGCGTTCCTGCCCTCCTCCGCGAAGTCACTGCCCACCCAGCATGTATACAGGCTGTCGTCCTCCATCTCCGCCCTGCGGTCAGACAGAATCACCGGGATTCCGGCTTCCTTCGCCTCCTCCAGAACGGATTCCCAGCCTGTCTCCACGATCGGGTCGAGCACGATATAATCCACCTCCTGCAGGATCAGATTGCGGATTGCCTTCACCTGGTTCTCCTGCTTCTGCTGTCCGTCCTCGAAGATCAGATAGTAGCCGTTTTCCTGCGTGAACACATCCTTAAAGGACTGTGTGTTGGTGGTTCTCCAGTCGGATTCCGAGCCGACCTGCACATATCCGACCACAATATAGCCGTCCTGCTGCATCGTCTGCTCCGTATCCAGCTGTCCCGCAGTCTCTCTCTGCTCCCCACTCCCACAGCCGGCTGTAAAGAGCAGCTGGCTGGCAAGCAGCGCCGCCGCGATTCCTTTTTTTCCCACAGTCCTCTTCTGAAATATGTTCATATTCCTCCCGCCTTTTCTCCTGCCGGCTGCACCTCCTGCCCGGGGTGCTTTTTTAACGCAGCACGGTATTTTCCCATAGAGGAGCCAAAAGGCTGCCGCATGAAGTGGACAGCCCCTGGACAGCCTTGTTTTTATTTGCTCTTCTCTTTGATCTTTGCAAAGATACTCTGTAATACGATGAAGAAGCAGAGCAGCGCAGCCACCGCAATGTTGGACCACGAGCTGAGCAGCTTGCCGTTCGTCTTCACCAGTGTGGAAATCGTTCCGTTGATAAGTACACCAAAGAAGGAGCCGATGACATTTCCCACACCGCCTGTCAATAATGTACCGCCGATAACGGAGGAAGCAATGGCATCCATCTCAAGTCCGAGTGCCTGCTGCACATTTCCCGACATCGTGTTCAGGCAGTAGCAGATGCCACCGATCGAGCAGAGGAATGAGGAAAGCACATACGCCTTCAGCTTCGTCTTCTTCACGTCCAGTCCCATCATGGTCGCCGACTGCTCACTTCCTCCGACTGCGTAAAGGCTTCTGCCGAACTTGGTATAGCGGAGCATGAAAAATACGGCTATCAGCACGAGCAGCGCCACGATTACCGATACACGGATAAACGGAACCTGCACCACGCCCTTGTTGTTGGTATAGGAGCCAAACGGAAGGCTGATCTTCGTATTGGCAAGCTTTACAAAAAATGCATTGCTGCTGATGGAGATCTGTTCCGTGCTGATCACGGCTGTCATGCCTCTGGCGAAGAACATTCCCGCCATTGTCACAATGAACGGCTGGATATTCAGATAGCCGACACAGAAGCCCTGCACCACGCCGAACACAATCCCGATGGCAAGCACAAGTATGCAGAGCAGAACCGCATTCATGTTCCAGCGCTCCATGCCGACGGCAAGAATCATGCAGTCCATGGCAACCAGCGAGCCAACGGAAATATCGATGCCGCCGGTCAGCATCACGCAGGTCATTCCACAGGTGATGCAGAGCAGGCCCGCATTATTGATAAGGATGTTCAAAAACGTCTGCAGATGTGTGAAGCCCTTATTGGAATAAATCACACAGCCCACGGCATACATCACAAAAAATAACGCGATGGTAATTATCAGAAGAACCGTATTTCCATTTAATTTTTTCGCTTTCATTATGCAGCACCTCCTTTGGCAAGCTGTCTCCTTACAGACATTTTTTTCATAAATGCCTTAAACGGAGGTGCCTGGATTGCCACAATAATGATAACAATGACCGCCTTGTACACCGGTGCCTGCTCGGTCGAGATGCCGAGCGCATACAGGGTGGTGGTGATCGCCTGGATGGTGTACGCACCGATAATAGAGCCTGCCAGCCGGAACTTTCCGCCGCCGAGGCTGTTGCCGCCGAGTGCAACTGCCAGAATCGCATCCAGCTCGAAGTTCAGTCCGATGTTGTTGGAATCCGCAGAGCTGATCCGGGAGGAAGCAACAATGCCGGCAATTCCTGCACACAATCCGCAGACAACATAGCACAGGAAAATGATGCGCTCGGAATTGATGCCCGCGATGCGGGAAGCCTTCTTATTGATGCCGACGCTCTGGATATATAAGCCCAGTGCGGTCTTGCGGAGCACCAGCGATGTGATCAGGATGCACACGATGGCAACCACGATCGGTGTCGGCATAAATCCGAGATAGCCGCCGAAGATTTTAAAGGAATCATCCCGGACGTATACGATCATGTTGTTGCAGAGCAGAAGTCCGATTGCCCTCGCCGCCGAAAACAGGATCAGCGTTGCCACCATCGGCTGCACATTCAGATACGATACCAGAAAACCGTTAAACGCACCGCTGGCACATCCCATCAGGATGCCGCCAAGCACACCGACGATCAGCGGCGCTGCAAGGCTGTTGGTGGAGGACACGCCGTAGCCTGCCAGAAGCATGCAGCAGAACGATGCCGCCAGTGACATGACCGAGCCGACGGAAATATCCGTTCCTGCCGAGCAGGACACAACCAGCGTCATGCCGATGGCAAGAATGGCAATCTCACTGCCGCGGTTTAAAATATCAATGATGCGTCCGTACAATACCCCGTTGCGGATGGAGATGGTAAAAAAGTTAAATGCAAAATTTCCTGCCATCACATCATAGATGATATTTACCGCCATCACCAGTATCATACAGAAAATCGGTAAAAACAACGGCTGGCTGACCAGCTTCTTAAACTTACTCATTCCTGCCACCTCCTGCTATGGACTGCATTACATGCCCCTGGGTCAGTTCCTCAGTGATCTCTCCCACTTCCTGACCATCCCTTAATACCACCAGCTTGGAGCATGTTCTGAGCATCTCCTCAATCTCGGAAGAGATGAAGATCAGACTCTTTCCCTGATCCGCAAGCTCGATCACAAGCTTCTGGATCTCAGTCTTTGTCCCGACATCGATACCTCTGGTCGGCTCATCCAGAATAAGGAATTCCGGATCTGTGGCAAGCCAGCGTGCCAGAATCACCTTCTGCTGGTTTCCGCCGGAGAGCTGCCCGATCAGGGTCTCCCTGCTCGCCGTCTTGATCTGCAGCAGCTCGATATACTTGTCTGCGATCTCGTTCTGTCTGCTCATTGGAAGCAGCTTAAACATTCCGCGCTTTGCCTGCATTGCCAGAATTATATTTTCTCGTACAGATAAGTCTGCGATAATGCCCTCTGCCTTTCTGTCGTCCGGAAGAAGTCCCATTCCAAGATTCATCGCATCAATCGGCGCATTGATCTTTGCCTCTTTTCCGTTGACAAACAGCTTACCTGTCTGGTTTTTATCCGCTCCATAGATGACACGCGCCAGCTCACTGCGTCCCGAGCCAAGCAGACCTGTCAGTCCCACGACCTCACCCTTATGTATCTGTAAATCAAACGGCTTGATCTTTCCCTTGTGGCTCATGCCCTGCGCATCGATAACCACCGGCACATTGGTGAAATCCTTCTTCTCTTCTGATTTTACAGCTGCAAGGTCATCAAAATCCTTGCCCATCATCGCTGCAACCAGCTTTACCCTTGGCAGCTCCTCAATCGGATATTCTCCGACCAGTATGCCGTTCCGGAGCACTGTGATCCGGTCACAGACTGCGTATACCTGCTCCAGAAAGTGTGTCACAAACACAATCGCCACACCCTTTTCCTTCAGCTGCCGCATAAGAACGAACAGCTTTTCAACCTCATGGTCATCCAGGGAGGATGTCGGCTCGTCTAAAATCAGTACCTTACAATCCATATCCACCGCTCTTGCAATCGCAATCATCTGCTGGAGCGCCAGTGAATACTCTTCCAGATTTTTGGTTACGTCAATATCAAGATCCAGGCTCTTAATAATCCTGTTGGATTTTGCTGTCATCGTCTTCCAGTCGATGGTTCCAAGCTTTGTCTTCGGCTCCCTGCCGATAAATAAATTTTCTGCCACACTCAAATTCGGGCAAAGATTGACTTCCTGATACACCGTGGATATGCCCTTTTTCTGTGCATCCAGGGTCGAATGATTGACCACCGGTTCATCGATCCCGTCAACGCGTATTTCTCCCGCATCGAACGCGTTGATTCCGGTCAGACACTTGATCAGTGTAGATTTCCCGGCACCATTTTCTCCCATCAGTGCCATGATCTCGCCCTTCCGCAGTGTAAGATCCACATTGTCCAGTGCCTTTACGCCCGGAAATGTCATGGTAATCCCCCGCATGGTCAGTACCACATTATGCTCCATTTTACTCCACCCTTTCCTTAAAATTGGGAGAGACCAACGGGCCTCCCCCATTACAAATTCCCTGTCTGTGAAGCAGCTTCTTCTCTGTCCCTGCTATAATGTTTGTCCTGTTGCCAGACCGTCTTAATACTGTGCGTCAACGATCTCCTGTGTAACCACGGTAAGCTCCTGCTCCTCGCCGTTTACCGTGATGGATGAAAGGATGTCCTCATTTACATACCAGTGCTCAACCATGTATACTTCCTTGTCAGGTGTGCTGCCGGACTCTAACTGCTGGATAACATCCTCTACAAACGGAGCTGCAAGCGGGTTGCACTCGAAGTCTGCATTGATGTCGCCGGACATTACATACTCAAGACCTGCGGTGCAGGCATCGAAGGAAATCAGGATCACGTCTCCGTCCACACCATAGGAGATACCTGCTGCCTTCATGGCATCCATCGCACCAAATGCCTCGTTATCGTTCTGGCATACCACTACATTGAACTGTCCCTCGTAGCTCTTGATGTAAGACTCCATAACCTCCTGTCCACCAGCCTGTGTGAAATCACCGGTCTGGGAATCCAGAATGTTCCAGCCGTTTGCATCTGCGATCTCCTTGAAGCCGTCCGTACGTCCGATCTGTGCGGAAGCACCGGTTGTTCCCTCGATAACGAGCACGTTCACGTCGCTGATGCCCTTTGCATCCGTGTAAGCCTTTAACCACTCACCTGCTGCAAGACCCTCATTCTTGAAGTTGGAGCCTACCCATGAAATATATTTGTCCGAATCATCAATCGTACGGTCAATGACGATAACCGGAATACCTGCCTCCTCGCACTCTGTCAGTACCGTGTCCCAGCCTGTCGATACGATCGGGTCGATGATGATGTAATCCACATCCTGCTCGATGAAGCCACGTACTGCCTCCAGCTGGACTGCCGAATCCTGGTCGCAGTCAACGAACTGGAGATCATATCCGTTCTCTGCCGAGAAGATGGACTGTGCGGAATTCGTGGATGCGGTACGCCAGTCAGACTCATGGCCAACCTGTGCAAAGCCGATTTTGATTACATCCCCGTCAGCTGCGTCTGCCGCATCTGCTGCGTCAGAAGCATCCGCTGCTTCGCTGTCCGCTGCCGTATCTGCGTCTGCTGCATCTGCTGCCGTTGTGTTGCTGCTGTCAGCAGCCTCCTCGCTTCCGCAGCCTGCCAGTAAGGTTGCGCCCATTGCCATGCACATCAGTACACTCACTAACTTTTTTTTCATTTTAAAAACCTCCCAAAGTTTTTATTAGATTTGGTTAAGTCCTTAACCATGTACCTATTATAGCTTTCGGACGGTTTAAAAAATACCGACTGGCTTTTGAAATAAGTAAAATTTTTTACTAAATTATGAACAGCTCATTCACAATTTTGCCGTATTTTCCTCAAAAGGTGTAATTTTTTTGGAAATGTTGCGTTTTCTTTTGATTTTCTCTGCCCGGCACGGAATCCGCACCCAGATCTCGGTGCCCTGCCCGTAGGTGCTCTGTATCTTCAGTCCGTACTCCCTGCCATAATTGAGCTGGATACGCTGGTTGACATTGAACAGTCCGAAGCCGCCCGTCTCCTCCTGCTCCGGCTCCTGCTCCCCGTCGCGGAGCATGGCGCACACCTGCGCAAGCCGCGCACCGTCCATTCCGATTCCGTCATCCTGCACCTTGAAAATCATGACATCCTGGCAGAGTACACCGGACACCCGGATATGTCCGCCGCCGCGCTTGTTCTTGATGCCGTGGTAGAGCGCATTCTCCACAAGCGGCTGGAGCGTCAGCTTGATGATCTCATATTCATAGAGCTCCTCCGGAATCGCAATCTCATATTCCAGTATATCCCTGTAGCGGAACTGCTGGATCTCTAAGTAGCTGCGGATGTGCTGCTCCTCCTCCTTTACCGTGATGAACTCCCGCCCCTTGCTTAAGGTTGTCCGAAAAAAGCTTGACAGGGACGACACCATCCTCACGACCTGCTCCGTGTCCTTCGACTCCGCGAGCCAGATGATGTTGTCCAGTGTATTGTACAGAAAATGCGGGTTGATCTGCTCCTGCAGCACGCGCAGCTCCGCCGCGCGCAGATTCAGCTCCTCCACGCGTATATCCTCCACGAGATGCCCGATCTCCTCCACCATCTGGTTAAAGCTGCTGTTCAGAACCGAGAGCTCATCCAGCTCCTCGTCCTGCGCCCGGATCGCAAAATCCCCGCTTCCCGCTGCCTGCGCAGCCTCACACAGCCGCTGGATGGGCTCCGTGATGCCCCGCACAATCCTCCTGCTGACCATCCATGCCCCGAGCAGTATCAGGACGAGAATCACTGTGATCGCCGTGATGGCACTCTCCACATCCGCGCGGATTCCCATCCGCAGCTCCTCCATGTTCGTTGTCTCATAGTAGATATAATACTGGATCTGCTCCTGTATCAGCTCCGTCAGGACGCGGATATTCAGATCCAGACGCTCCATGTTCGTCTCATAAAGCCCGGTCACAAGCGCATCCTTCTCGATCTCCTCCACACGATCCTCCAGCGTGTCAAGACTCTTTAGTATGCTTGACAGCCGGTTCGCGGCGTACTCGGAATCTGCCTCCTCATAGAGCTCGCCGAACACCTCCCGCGCGGCCTGTATCATCCGGTGCGGCTGCTCCGTGTCCACCAGCTCCTCGGCACGCTCCGAATTGACTACGATAATATACATCACGTAGTCCATGTCCTCCTTGAAATTGATGTTGTACGCGTTTGCCTTTGTGATTCTCCTGACAATCCCGTCATACTCGGAGGAAATCTTGTTCGTCATAATCAGAAGATACGCCAGAAGTATGGTCAGCGGCACCACACAGATCAGCAGCAGCATATAGAGCCTGCTCTTTAGTGAAAACCCTCTCTTCAATATCCATCTCCCCTTTTACCCTCTGCTGCGGTACTCACCCGGTGTGCAGCCCTGCGTCTTCTTGAACAGGTTGCTGAAATAATGCGCATCCCGGTAGCCCACCTCAAAGGCAATCTCCGTTACCTTCTTTCCCGTCGTCCTGAGCAGCTCCTTCGCTTTTTCCATGCGGATTCTTGTAAGATATTCTACGAACGTCTCTCCCATTTCCTGACCGAATACCGTGCTGAAATGGCTCGGACTCAGATTTACCTCCGCTGCGACCATATTCAGGGAAATCCCGTCCTTCTCAAAATGATCGTTGATGTAGGTCTTTGCCTTCTGCATGATGCCGTCGTATTTTCCGTCCACCGCCTCACTGCGCAAATCCAGCACCGCCGAAAAAAGCTTCTTAATATATTCCCTGGTCTGCTCAACCGTGGTCAGGTAGGCTGCCATCTCCTTCGCATCGCCGCACCGCTCCACGAGATCCCTGCTCTTGTAACCGCTCTTCTCCAGAACGGAAACCGCCGTCACATACAGATCCATCACCACGTACTGGCGCAGGAAGATAGACTTTACATTGCCGTCCCCGAGCTGTGCAAAGTAATCCTCCACGAAGCCGGACACCTCCTCCCTAGTGCCCGTGTACAGAAAAGCCTCTGCCTGCCGCTGACTCAGGCTGGAGATATTCAGCTCCCCGAGCTTTACATCCTCCAGAACCTCCGCCGCAGTCTCCCCCGGCGTCTCCTCCTCAAGGATCTGGT
Organism: Roseburia hominis A2-183; assembly: GCF_000225345.1. Classification (NCBI taxonomy): domain Bacteria; kingdom Bacillati; phylum Bacillota; class Clostridia; order Lachnospirales; family Lachnospiraceae; genus Roseburia; species Roseburia hominis. The sequence continues at coordinate 771,744 of NC_015977.1, read as the reverse complement.
TGCGCTCTACCGAATAGCGTCTGGAAAAGCACAGGTTGGTCTGCCGGTAGCACTGCTGCAGCTCGCTGAAACGCTCCACCGGTGTCCCGAGCGCCGCGACATACTCCACCGCCGTCTCTCTCCGGAAATACTCTGCCAGCAGGCTTTTTACCTGCTCTGTCGTCTCCGCGAGAGACTGCTGCCCTGTGCCCTTCAGCACAAAATCGTACTCCGCCCGGCCCTGCTTTGCGACAATCAGATTGCCGGACTGCTCCATGTACTTCTCCAGCTCCTGCTCGAAGGCTTTTATCTTCTCCGGCAGGACATCCTCCTTCTCCTCGGAGAACAGCTGGAGCATCATGATATTGTACTGCTCCGCAATCAGCTCAAGTCCCAGTTCCTTCGCCTCCTGGAACACCGACGCATAGGTATGCTTTCCGGAGACCATGTGCCGGAACAGCCGCTGCCTGCCGGCAGATCTCACCTCCTCCGGCGTCTGCTGCTTCTGCTTCCCGCGCTCCTCCTCGATCTTCTGACCGATCTTCTTGAGTGTCCCGATCAGCTGTGCACCCGTGACCGGCTTCACCAGATAATCCGTGATTCCGATGTCGATTGCCTCTTTTGCATACTGGAACTCGTCATACCCGCTCAGGAGTATGATCTTGGTCTCCGGCAGCTCGTGCTTCACGAGACGGCTCAGCTCCAGTCCATCCATGAACGGCATCTTAATGTCCGTGATCAGAATATCCGGTCTCGTCTTCTGGATGATCGGATAGGCGAGCTCCCCGTCGCCCGCGTCACCGACAAATTCAAAGCCTTCACCCTGCCAGTCGATGTTGTTCTTTATGCCCTCCCGCATAACGATCTCATCTTCCGCTAAAAAAACCTTTAACATATGAAATTCCCCTCAATACATTTTCCTGTAAAAACCATTGTAAATTCATTTTATCACACCTGCGAACAAAAAACACAGAAGATTTTGGCTGTCCGGGATGCCTATCACCGGATTCTGCTCGATGCAGTCGATACCCTCGTGCAGAAATGTCCCCCCGCATACGCAGGACTTCCGGCGCTCAGGGAACGCATCTATTTAGGTATCCAGCTTCTGGAAAGCTTTGCGCACACCCAGCTGGAGACTTCCCTCTGCAGTCAGTTTGATATGGAATCCATGCAGACACTCTGCCTCCGGATTGCAGTGGAGCTGCTGACACCGCCGCATCAGACGGGATCCGATACGGCAGTGTCATGTTCACACTAATCTTATGAAAACGCCCTGCGGTCTTAAGCTTCCGTGCTCCAATCCGTTCGCGAACAGGCAGTCCTCCGGCTCCGGCAGTCCCCGCTCCCCTGTCCGCACCGGTTCCTCCCCGGCGTTAATGCAGACCTCCAGCGTTTTTTGTCCTTCTTTTTTCTTATAATAATGTAACAATCTGGAATCCTCTCTGACATCCCACATCACGTTCCCGCTCCTTGTCTGCGGATACTGCCTGCGCATCGCAATCAGCCGCTTTACCTGTCCGGTCAGCTCCGCAAAGCTACCCGCATCGATCTCCTCCCACGGCATGCACTTCCGGTTCGCCTTTGTTCCGCCTCCGTCCATGCCGATCTCGGTGCCGTAGTAGATACCCGGCGCGCCCTGCATGGTGAACAGAATCGCAAGCTGTGCCAGAAACGTATCCGCATTACCGTGACATCTCTCCATCAGACGATCCGTATCATGGGAATCTAACAGATTAAACAGCACCCGGTTCACCTGCTCGTAGTACATGCTGTAACACTGGTTAATGCCATGCATAAAATCCATTCCGCTCTGTACCGCATCTGCCCAGAAGTTATTCACACACGCCAGAAACGGATAGTTCATCGTCGAATCATACTCGTCGCCGAGCAGCCACGGGAAAGAATCGTGCCAGATCTCGCCGAGCAGGAAAAGCTTTGGATTGCACTTTTTCAATTCCAGACGCAGATGTTTTAAAAATGCATGTGAAATCTCATTGCCGACATCAAAACGGATTCCGTCAACCTTCCAGTCACATACCCAGTGCTTCGCAATGCCGGTCAGATACTCCATCACATCCGGCTCGCTGGTATCAAATTTTGGCATATTGTCGACAAACGCAAACGAAAAATAATCCCCCCGCTTCGTCGCATGGGTCCGCTCATCGATCGGCCAGCGGTTCACGCAGAACCAGTGATAATAGTCGGACTGCGGTCCCTTTTCCAGCACGTCCTGCCAGAGCGCGCACTTCGCTCCGCAATGATTAAATACCGCATCGATCATCACGCGAAGTCCGAGCGCATGCGCCTCCGTAATCAACGCCTTCAGTTCTTCCTCCGTGCCGATATCCGGCTCCACGCTGTGGTAGTCGATCGTGTCGTACCGGTGGTTGGAATCCGACCACAGAATCGGATTTAAGTAAATACCTCCGACGCCGAGGTCTGCAATATAGGCAAGGCGGCTGCGGATTCCCGCCAGATCACCCCCGTAAAACTCCTTCCATGTTGCATCCTCCTGACAAGCCCATTCCCGGCAGGAATGACGCTTTTCTCCTGGATTTTTTCTGCAGAAACGATCCGGGAAAATCTGATACCACACGATATTCTCCGCCCATTCCGGCACCTTCATAATGTCCGCCCGGTTCATCCACGGATAGATAAAACGCTGGATCATCCGGTCCGCTGGAAAGCGCTCTGCCGCTTTCACAAATCCATCCTCATACAGGCAGACGCTCTCCCCGCCGCCGGTGATCTCAAAATGGTACTTGACTCTGCGGTACACCGGTGTGAGGACGGCACTATATACATTTCTGTGCGCCAGTTCCCGCTCCAGTTCCATCGGCACCCGCTCGCCCTGCCAGTTCTGCTCGTTCTCGGCAATCCCGGCGGAATACGGGTCGCCCGCCCAGAGGATCACCTCGTCCACATCTTTTCCTGTCTGAATACTTATTTTTAAATGTCTCTCATCAAGCGGATAGCAGTCTAAAAAATACGCCCGATGTGTAATTTCTGCCAGATTCATAGTTTTCCCCCTGTACAAATTTGCTGCAGATCTCCTGTCAGCTGCTCCGGGAACTCCGGATTTCTATTCTACGCACAGTATATCTCTGCGAGGGGAATTTTTCTCACACTATCAATCGCGTAACCTGTACAAAACAATCATTTTTTCTTTCACTTCTATCACAGCATCCGGCCGGAAAGCAGTTCGCTTCCCTCTTCGTAATCCAGGTTCTCATATGCCGCATGCAGTTCTGTCAACAGTTCCCGTTCCTCCGCTGTCAGATGGGCACGCGCAAACCGGGAAAGTCCCTGCTCAATCCCGTTTAAATCACACGCATCAAAAGCTTCCCTAAGCTGCGCCAGAATCTGCTGCTTTTCCTCCGGTATGTCCTCTGCCGTGGCTGCGCCTTCCCCCTGTATCTCCTGCGGCAGATTCTTTAATTCATCCTCGACACTCTCTAACGTGTGCCGGATCGTCTCCAAAAACTCTGTCATATGCTTTTCCATGTATCGGATATTTTCTGTCTTTGCCGCCATTTCCATGATTTCTGCGCTCTCGCTTAACGCCTGTCTGCCGATCTGCTGGCTGGCGCCCTTGATTCCGTGCACTTTCGTTCCGAAAAGCTCCAGCTGCTCCGGCACATAGCCCGGCAGTTCTGCTGCAAGCGATCCCGTCTCCTGCAAAAACGTCTGCAAGAGACGGCGGTATGCCCCATGGTTCATCTGCGCGTGAAGCAGGAAATCCCTGCGCTCTGCGACAGGCAGATAAGTCTCAATCACTTTCTTTAGCTCTGACACATCGATCGGCTTGTCCAGATACGCCGTAAATTCCGGTCTGCGATTCCGATGCTTTAACTCCGCGGTAATATCAGCAGTCATAAGTACCATTGGGATATCGCAAAACTGGCGGATCTCCTTCGCCGCTTCATCGCCATTTTTTTCCGGCATCCTCTGATCCAGAAAAATCAGCTGATACTCCTTCCGCGCTGCCGCCTCCACAGCCTCCTTTCCGTTGCGCACAACATCCAGTGTAAACCGCCACGGCGCTGCGAGTTCCTGGAAAATCTCCTGATTGATCCGCATATCATCCGCGAGCAGAACATGTGCCCCCGGATAGATCCATGTCGGCTGGATCCGCTCCGTATAGACCACTGACTCGCGCAGCAGACTGTCCGTCGTATAGCACACCGCATCATGCAGGGTGCTTCCGCACACCTTCTGCCGGATTTCCACGGTAATCGTGGTTCCCCTGGTGCCGTTGCTCTCGGCGCGGACACTGCCTCCCATACGGTTTGCAAGTTCCTTTACAATGCTAAGTCCCAGTCCGTTTCCCGACTGTCCGCTCTCTGCCGCATAGCTCACATAAGAATCAAATCCCTGCCGCAGCTGTTCGCTTGTCATTCCGGTGCCGGTGTCCGACACCCTGCAGCGGACCATCACATCCGAGGAATCCCGGATTGCCTCACAGGTAATCACACAGCGGATCTCGCCCTCCTCTGTGAACTTGACCGCATTTGCGAGCAGATTCTGCAAAATTTCCCGGACGCGCATGGCATCCCCATACATTTTCTCCGGGAATTCTCCCTGTATACAGGCCTCAAACCACACCCTCTTCGACTGCAGATTGATGACACACATGTGTGCCACCTCCTCGAGCACCTGATCCAGCCGGTAGCACTCCGCCATCAGCTCGAACTTTCCTGCCTCAATTCTGGAATAGTCAAGAATCGCATTCACCTGTTCCACAAGGCTGTTCCCAGCTCCCTTGATGTGAAGCAGGAGTGCACGGTCACTTGCCGTGAGTTCCTTGCGGCTGCTTAAAATATCCGTGATTCCGATGATGGCGTGCAGCGGGCTTTTCAGGTCATGGCTCATCTGCGCGAGGAAATCACTTTTCCGCGCCGTCTGCATCTCTGCTTTTCCCTTTAATGCCTGCATCAACTGCGTCTCTTTTTTCGGGCTGGTAATATCCCAGGCACCGAGAATATATCCACGAAGCCTCCCTGAATAGTACACCGGCGTACACTGACACTGATAATACTGTCCGTTCTTCTCGATCTCCCGGCTCTTTTTTCCCTCCTGTATGGACTTCGCCAGCTCCTCCGCCTCCTGCATGTATCCGCGGTGCCTGCGGCTGTTTCTCTCATACAACTGCATCGGACCCGCAAACAGACTTCTGCCGCTGCGGTTCGCATCAACGCAATAAAAATTGGTATCCAGCAGTACCACTGCCGTATCCGAGTCATCGTACAGCCGCTCGCGCAGAAGCTCGCCCGTATCCATCAGCTGATCCGTCTGGATCAGATAATGAACCGCACCGCAGACACCAGTTGTAGCTGCCAGCATCAGAAGATTGCCCGGAATAGTAAAAAACTTTTCCGCGCACATCGCTGCTGCATTCACGAGCAGCACAATATAGAGCAGATTGGCAATCTGATGCTCATGCATGGTCAGGGAACGGCGCAGATAGGCGTAGGTCCCCATTGCAACGATCGCCGCCGTACATCCGATTAAGTAAATTCTGAAATAAATGTGATAGATTTCCGGCTGCCGGTAGCGCATAAAAACAATCACATTCAGCGCGAGCAGCACACAAAACATAATCCACTGCACCCCGTAGGGGATATGGATTTTCAGAAAATCCATGATATAGATAAGAATCAGATAAAGCACCTGAATTAAGAGCATGTCCTTCAAACGCCCGAACAATTCTGTCTGTCCGGTGAGCGTAAGGACAACCTGATAGAAATTATATACACCGATCAGTCCGACCAGCAGCGGCAGCAGCCTGTGCTGTCTGGAATATGCACCGGAAGTGGCATATTCCTGCAGTACATACAGCGTATAACAAAGACATATTATCTGAACCAATAATATCATTCAATCTCACTCCGCCCCATCAGAATCCTCTTGATCTCTGTCTTGACAAAGACCGGCTTGTACGGTCTTACAATGTAACCTGCCGCGTCCAGATTCCGGCACAGCGTGACCGTCTGTCTGTCGCAGAGCGCCGTGACGAACAGGATCGGCACCGTGTGATCCGTCATCTCCATAATGCGTTTGGCCGTCTCGATACCGTCCATCTCCGGCATATCGATATCCATCAGCACCAGATCCGGCGCCGGATGTTTTTTCAAATACAGCAATGCCTGGTGACCGGATTTCATCAGGATGACATCATATAACGGCTCTAAAATGCCACGCAGCATCTGCAGATTCGTCTTCATATCGTCCACAACCATGATCCGGCAGCGTACCGGCGGGCGTATCATCTCGTTGCGCTCCTTTTCTGCCTCTTCCGTGGAGAAGCCGGATTCCGTCTTCATACGCAATGTAATATGGTAGTTCGCTTCGTTGGACAGATCCAACAGTTCCCCGTCCATCAGACGCACTACGGGTCTTAAATTATGTACGCCAAAATTCTCATAGATGATGGCTTCTCTTCCATCGGAAAGCGTAACCATCGTTCCCTTCGGATAGAGCGGCACATACTTTAGAAGTGTCTCCACTACCTCGCGGTCAAACATGATGCCGCAGCCGCCCATCAGATACTCTGTCGCCTCGTACGGTGCGTATGGCTCCTTGTACGGGCGCCTGGACGTAAGTGCATCATAGACATCCGCCACGTGCAGAATCCTGGTAAACATCGTCTGCTGCGCGCCTTCCAGCCCGTCCGGGTATCCGCTTCCGTCCACATTTTCATGGTGATGCAGCACGGCCTCCTTGATATGCGCAGAAATATCCCACCGCTCACTGATAATCTGGTACGACAGTGTTGCGTGGGATTTCATAATCAGATATTCTTCCTGTGTCAGACGTCCCGGCTTGTTTAAGATCTCATCCGGGATCTGCAGCTTTCCGAGGTCATGAAGCAATGCCGCAGTCACAAGATGCCCCAGCTCCACTTCACTCATCCCCATACCCATTCCAATGACGCCGCAGTATACCGCCACGTTCACAGAATGTGCGTAAGTGTAATCGTCGTAGCTTCTTAAGTCCGTAAGATCAAGAGACACATTTCCGCAGGATAAAATCTCCTCCACCATGCGTCTGGCAATCAACTTACATCCGTCAATGTCGCAGGCACGGATGCGCTCCTGTCCCTCCTGCCTTAACTGCGGCGTAATCACACTCTCAATCGTGATGCCCTCTGAAAGTTTATCTTCTATATATATACCGTCGAATCCGTAAGCTTCCAGTTTTTCCAGATAGCTCTCCGTCAATTCGCAATGGCAGCCAATCAACGTTCTTCCGACGGAATCATAAAGGTCGGCTGCAAGAACCATGCCCGGTTCTGCCTCCCTGAGTGGTACATAACGCATAACATTCCTCCTACCTTTCACTGTACCAAGCCGACCTCATAAAGTCAATGAAACTTTTGACCTTATTTTCTAGGATTCGACAGAAACCACCTCGTAATCCTGATCCTCAACCGCCTTCTTTAAGACCTCATCCGCCACGTCGCTGCTAAGCGTCACAACCGCGTTTCCTGCCTCGTGGCTGACTACAGCCTCCTGCACGCCTTCTACCGCTTCGAGTGCCTTCTTGACTCTCGCCTCACAGTGTCCACACATCATACCGTTAATCTTCATTGTCTTTTTCATTGTCTCATTCTCCTTTTTTTGATTTGTTTCTGATTTCTTCTCCAAAGCGTCATCCGGCTCCTTCGCCGCAGCTGCGGCGGTCTGCCCTGTCACCGCATTTTTGATCCTGCGGTCTTTTCCGACGTCATACATCCGGAACAGATTCAGGCGCAGCGCGTTGGTCACAACACAGAAACTGGATAAGCTCATGGCTGCCGCACCGAACATCGGGTTTAACTGCCAGCCGAACAGCGGAATCCACACGCCTGCCGCAAGAGGAATGCCGATAATATTGTAGAAAAATGCCCAGAACAGATTTTCATGAATATTGCGCAGGGTTGCGCGGCTCAAGCGGATTGCCGCAGGCACATCCGACAGGCGGCTCTTCATCAGCACGACATCCGCGGCATCAATGGCAATATCCGTTCCGGCGCCGATCGCCATTCCGATATCCGCCCTTGTAAGCGCCGGCGCGTCATTGATTCCATCGCCGACCATGACCACTTTGCCCTTTTTCTGCAGTTCTCTTACCACCTGCTCCTTGCCGTCCGGAAGCACGCCGGCGATCACCTCGTCCACGCCTGCCTCTTTTCCGATCGCCTGCGCCGTCCGCTCATTGTCGCCGGTCAGCATCACCACATAGATTCCCATGTTCTGCAGTTCTGCCACCGCACGCGGGCTGTCCTCCTTGATGACATCCGCCACGGCGATTACGCCGAGCAGCTTCTCATCCTTTGCAAAAAACAGCGGCGTCTTGCCCTGCATGGCGAGCTGCTCTGCCTGCCGCTTCATGGCATCGGGCACCTTCACGTGCTGCTCGATAAAGATGAGATTGCCGCCGTAAAGCCGTCTTCCATCCCGCACACCGGTCAGACCATTGCCCGGAAGCGCCATGAAATCGGTCAGCATATCTTCTAGGCCGTCCGCTCCGCCAGATGCTCCGCCTGCCGCAGACGCCCTCTTCCCGCCGGACTGCGCCTTTGCCCCGGCCTGCTCCTTCACATAGGCAAGAACGGCCTTTGCAAGCGGATGCTCGCTCTTCTGCTCCAGAATCCCTGCCGCATGCAGCAGCTTCTCCGCCGGAACGCCTTCCGCCGGAAGGACATCCGTAACCCGTGGCTCTCCGCTCGTGATGGTTCCGGTCTTATCGAGCGCTACAATCTGCATTTTTCCGGTCTCCTCCAGAGAGACTGCCGTCTTGAACATAATACCGTTCTTAGCACCCATGCCGTTTCCGACCATGATGGCTACCGGAGTGGCAAGTCCGAGCGCACACGGGCAGCTGATGACCAGAACAGAGATCGCTCTCGCCAGCGCAAAGCCGACCGGCTTTCCGGCAGCTAGCCACACAATCAGTGTCACGATCGCAATTCCAATGACCGTCGGTACAAATACGCCCGATACCTTATCGGCAATCTTGGCAATCGGCGCCTTGGTCGCCGCGGCATCGCTGACCATCTGGATGATCTGGGATAAGGTTGTATCCTCGCCGACTCGCGCCGCCTCGCATTTTAAAAAGCCGGACTGGTTCACGGTCGCCGCGGAGACTTCATCTCCTGGCGCCTTGTCCACCGGTATGCTCTCGCCGGTCAGCGCCGCCTCATTCACGGCACTGCTGCCCTCGAGGATGATACCGTCCACGGGTATGTTCTCCCCCGGGCGCACCACGAAGACGTCTCCCTTTTTGACCTGCGCGACCGGAACCTCCTGTTCCACACCGTCACGCACGATGGTGGCTGTCTTCGGTGCCAGGCTCATCAGGCTCTTGAGCGCATCGGTCGTCTTGCCTTTTGACCGCGACTCGAGCATTTTTCCGACCGTGATCAGCGTCAAAATCATCGCCGCCGATTCAAAGTAGAACTCGTGCATATAGCGCATGACCCCGTCCATATCGCCGCGCACCTGCGCATCGGTCATTGCAAAGAGTGCGTAGGTACTGTAACCGAACGCCGCCGTTGCCCCCAGCGCTACGAGTGTATCCATATTCGGTGCCCTGTGCCAGAGACTCTTGAATCCGCTGATAAAGAACTTCTGGTTGATGACCATGATCACCACCGCCAGCAAAAGCTGTACCAGCCCCATCGCCACATGGTTTCCTTCAAAGAACGCCGGCAGCGGCCATCCCCACATCATGTGTCCCATGGAAAAATACATCAGCACTGCCAGAAAACCTACCGAAGCCACCAGTCTCTTTTTTAAAAGAGGCGTCTCCCGATCCTTTAACATATCTTCCTGCGGCATCGCCTCCGCCGCTCCCGCGGTTTCCGCGCCGCCCCGCTTCTTCTCGGCAGCGCCGTATCCGGCGTTCTCAACCGCCCGGATGATCTCCTGCGGCGCCGCGGTTCCCTCGACACCCATGGAATTCGTCAGAAGACTCACCGAGCAGGATGTCACACCCGGCACCTTCGACACTGCTTTTTCCACGCGCGCGCTGCACGCCGCACAGCTCATTCCCGTCACTGTATATTGCTTCATCTTCCTCACTCTCCCGTCTATTTCATCAATTTCTGGAGCACCGTCACCAGTTCGTCGACGGTCTCCTCCCTGCCCTCGCGGATATCATTCGTCACGCAGGTCTTGATATGATTGGCGAGAAGTACCTTGTTAAAGCTGTTGAGCGCTGCATTCACAGCTGCCACCTGTACCAGAATATCCGTACAGTAGGCATCCCGCTCCACCATTCCCTTAATTCCGCGAATCTGTCCCTCGATGCGGTTCAAGCGGTGAATCATATCCTTATATTCTTTCTCTGACCGTTCCTTTGTCTTATGGGAACAGCAGCATTCCTTTTCCTCTGCCATACGCTTAGCCCTCTTTCTTACTATTTACCCGCAAGTCTGTTTCTATTCCTCATTTGCAGGCTCATTATATACCCCCTTGGGGTATATTGCAAGTGTTTTATTGTGTTATTTTTCTCATCAAAAAAATCCCGGCCTGTCCAACCGGACCAGCCAGGATCTTTTGGGAATCTGCCGTCATGCGGCAGTCTCTTTTATTTATCCGCAAACCCTCTCCAGAATCTCTGTAAGTGCACTTCCGCTGCTGGTATGGCTTCTCACCACATCCGCATTGCAGCGCTCCGCCTCTGCCACCGCACACCGTACCATCTTATGTGATACGGTGTTGGTGAAGAGAATGATCAGATCCGGTGATCCGATCTGGTTCCCGAGCTTTGCCGGCATCTGTGTAAATACCTTCGCTTTACAGTTATGTTCCTTACAGATCTTTTTGTACTGGCAGACCATGCGGTCATGTCCACCTACAATCACAACGCTCATAACTACACCGTCGCAAGCTGCTTACCGAGATCAGTGCAGGCAGCCACAGCCTCATCGTCCGGTGCCTCCTTACAGATCACGCCTTCGCCGTTTAATACATTCGCACCTGCGGATGACATGCGGTCTACCCAGTCACGCATCCACTGCCCGTCTCCCCAGCCATAGGAACCGAACAGACCGATGGTCTTGCCTGCCGCAAATCCTTCCACCTCGGTTACGAAAGGCTCCATCTCGCCCTCCTCAAGAACCTCAGCCCCCATTGCCGGGCATCCGAGTGCAAATGCCTTTGCATTCTTTAATTCATCTGTAGAGACGCTGCTTACGTCCACCACTGCGGCTTCCTTACCTGCTGCAGTGATTCCGGCACCGACTGCCTCTGCCATCGCCTGTGTATTTCCTGACTGTGACCAGTATACTACATAAATCTTATCCAACACTTTTCCCTCCTGCTATATCTCTGTATTCTGCTATGTAAGTTAGTCTTAACTAACTTTAGCTATACTATACTAAATAAGAAGGGTTTCGTCAAGTGCAGTAAATGAAATATTTTTCTCATTAGAAAACTGCTATTCCACTTCATCCGCGAACTTCGTCAGGTAGCGCTGATTCTCCTCAAATTCGCAGGTACTCGCATTGTCAAGCACCTTGCGCCCGTAGAAAACGCGCTTTTCCTCCACAGGGATCGACAGTGTCGCCGTGCCGTTCTCCGTCTCGTAGGAGACTTCGTCAATCCCCGTCTCACCAAGTGCCCGATATGCGTCATACAGCGTGTGATCCCTGTATCCGTTCACCATCTCCCAGTAGAGAGCATACTTGTCACTGGTTAGCCGGTACAAATCCAATGTATCATATAATTCATGATATCCGCGATCTATGTACTCCCTTTCACACCAGTCCAGATGATAGGCATCGCCGGAATATTTTCCCTCATCCACAGCGGTATCAATCAAAGCCCACAATATCGAGAACACGAAAAACAGCGCAATCACACATCCGGCTGCCTTGACTGCCAGCGTCGACATATTTACCTCGTAGTTTCCAGTCTCATCCGAAAATTTCCAGAGTATTTTTATATTTTTAATCTTCCTCATAATCCCAGCCCTTTCTCTCAAAGATCCGGCGTATCAGTTCGTCCATCTCCTCCGAGTCGCGCTCCATCCCCATCAGATCCGCCAGTTCCTCCTCCGTCATTTCCAGAGTACCAAGCAGTGCCGCTGCCACGTCCTGTTTCATGTCATCATAGTATTCCTTGTTTTCTTCATACTCCAGCCCGCGGTAGGAAAAATCTGTCTCCATTTCGAGAATATCCTTCCCGTCCAGAAGCACATATTTCACCCAGTTTGGACGCATCTGCTGCCCGGTGGGCCAGTCTAACACCTCCTGGATGCGGAACAGATCTCTCATAAATGCCTGATCGTCGTCATACAGCCGGACGCGCTCCGTATATTTTTCAAATTCCTCCTGCCCATACACCTCATAGGAATGCAGATAATCGTAAAGTCCGGTATAATCCTCTGCCGCAAGCAGTTCTTCCGCCTCCTGTACAGACGCCCGATTCCGCTGGCAGGTAATGTGAATGTTCTCCAGACCAACTCCAATCGCGAGCACCAGAATCGTAATCGCTGTCACTGCCACAACAACCAGCAGAATTACATTCATCACTTTATCCGCCACATACAGCGGCATGGAATGGATGATCTTTGCTTTGGCGAGCAGTGTCTCCTTTCTCGCCAGATTTTCCTCGTTTCTCCACTTTTCTCCAAGCGGGTTTGGCTCCCCGCAGTAGGGACATTTCAGTTCTTTCGCCGGATAATCATATCCGCATTTTTTACATATCATCTTCGCACACGCCCTCGCTTTTATTCCGTAAGATGGGAAAATGCCCGCTCCTGCATCATCCGCTCCAGATTGCTCTGATTCGCTTCATCTGCAGGATCATATCCTGTCATCACTTCCCGGATCTCTTCCTTTGTCAGCGCATAATGCTCCTCTAAATAAGTATAACAATATTCCCGGTAATAAGTGACCGCTTCCTGCTCTTCGTACTTGTAATCAGCATCTTCGCTCTCCTGACAGATGCAAAGAGCATCCGTGATATACTTCACATCATCCAGCTCTTCCGCTCTTCCCTCCCGGATAAGCTGTTCCAGATACTGCCCGTCCGGGGTTATGACGTAATTCGCGGTATAGTCTTCGAGCTTCTCCACCAGCCGGTATTTGCGAAAAGCCTGATCATATAGTTCATTATGCTTTTCCAGATACGTGCAGATTCCACTGTAGTCCTGCTGCTGATACATCTTCTCCAGTTTTTCCTGCATTGCCTGCTCCCTGCTGCCGGAAGCAGCCGCGTGAATGCGTATGCCAATAAACGCCGCAGCACTGAGCAAAAGCCCTGCCACGATCACAACAATCAAAATCTTCGCGGTCAGGGACATCCCGGTCTTCGCCATCCGCTGCGGCTTCTCCTCCCACTGCCGTTTCTCGCGTTTCAGCTCATTGACGGCATCCTCATGCATCTGTACGGACCTTCCAAAATTATCGCCACCGCAATATGGACAACGCGGCTCGTCATCTTCATAAGACGCACCGCAGTTATTACATACGATCATCGTTTCTCCCTCCGGTGCCTCCGCAGAAATCCGCTCCCTGAGGCACCCTGTGTTATTCTTTGTCTATTATATCAGTTTTTTCCTGTATAGGAAGCATTTTCCTATGAACCAAAAAAGCGGGGCAGTCGCTTGAAACGGACAGCCCCTTTTGGAGTGAGAAGTAATAGAAAAAGAAGCACATCCTACCGATTTCTGATGGAATACATCTGGAAATTCGGTTCAAAAAATGTGGCATTTCTAACCAGCCGAATGTTTGCATCTTCGATGATCCGTGTCTTTCCAAGTTTGGAGCACTCCGCGGGTGTGTCCGCAACCCGCAGACAATTTTAGGATTCCCTAGTGTCCCTTGCGGCACCAGGGAATCCGCTCATTGTCTGTGGCTTGTCGGACACACTCCGTGGATTGTCCAAACGTGGAAGAGACACGGAATCCGATGCAAACACTCAGCTGGAAGAAATGCTCACATTTTTCTCAAACGAATATTCCATCTGCATTTCCATCAGAAATCGAAAGGCATGATCTTTTTGATATATTACTTCTCACGACAAAAGGGACCATCTGCTTCAAGCGACAGTCCCTCTTTTTCGTTCATAGGTTCTATAATTTTTATTTCTACTCCGTCTTTAATGCACGCATGGAATTTAAGATCGCAATGACAGATACTCCGACATCTGCAAACACTGCTTCCCACATGTTCGCCACACCAAATGCACCGAGAACCAGCACGATCGCTTTGACCGCCAGTGCAAAGACGATGTTCTGCTTTACAATGCCGAGTGTCTTTCTGGAAATCCGCACGATCGACGCAATCTTCCGGATATCGTCGTCCATCAGAACCACATCTGCCGCCTCAATCGCCGCGTCAGATCCCATGCTTCCCATCGCAATACCGATGTCCGCTCTGGTGAGCACCGGCGCATCGTTGATACCGTCACCGACGAATGCCAGCTTTTCTTTCTCGTTCTCTTCTTTTAACAGGCGCTCCACCTGTGACACTTTATCCTGCGGAAGCAGTTCTGCATGCACCTCGTCGATGCCGAGTTCCGCAACGATTCCCTCTGCCGCTTCTTTTCTGTCGCCGGTCAGCATGACACATTTCTTCACACCCACTTTCTTCATGGAGGCAATCGCCTCTTTTGCTCCGTCCTTTACCGTATCGGCAATCACAATGCTTCCGAGGAATTTTCCTTCTCTTGCCACATAGACAACGGTTCCGATGTTCTTGCACGGCTCATAGAAAATTGCTTTTTCCTTCATCAGCTTCTCATTGCCGATGAGCACATTTCTTCCGTCGATTCTGACACTGATTCCGTGTCCAGCCACTTCCTCGGCATCTGTGATACGGTTCATGTCAAGTTCTTTTCCATAGGCTTCCCGGATGGATGCCGCAATCGGGTGATTCGAGTATCCCTCGCCGAGCGCCGCAATCTCTAAAAGTTCCTCTTTGCTTCCCTCGGTCGGCAGAATCTCGGAAACCTTGAATTCGCCCTTTGTCAGCGTACCCGTCTTGTCAAAGACAATCGTTGTCATTTCAGCTACAGCTTCGAGATAATTGCTTCCCTTTACAAGTACGCCCACCTTCGACGCTGCACCGATTCCGCCAAAGAATCCCAGCGGCACAGAGATCACAAGTGCGCACGGGCAGGAGATAACAAGGAAAATGCAGGCTCTCTGAATCCAGTCGCTCCATCCTCCGCCGAGAATGAGCGGCGGCAGAATTGCCAGAATCACCGCACCGATCGTGACAACCGGTGTATAGTATTTTGCAAAACGCGTGATAAAGTTTTCCACGCGTGCCTTTTTGCTGCTCGCGTTTTCCACAAGTTCCAGAATCTTTGCAACGGTGGAGTCATCGAACTCCTTGGTCGTCTGTACTTTCAGCGTACCGCTTCCGTTGACACAGCCGCTGATGATCTCATCTCCGGCTGCCGCCTTGCGCGGAACCGATTCTCCGGTCAGCGCCGCTGTATCAATGAAGGACTCCCCTTCCAGCACAATGCCGTCCAGCGGAATACGCTCGCCCGGTTTTACCACGATCATGCTGCCGACCTCCACATCATCCGGGTCGACCTGCGTCAGTTTTCCGTCCACCTCAATGTTGGCATACTCCGGACAGATGTCCATCATCGCTGAGATCGACTGTCTGGACTTGCCGACCGCATATCCCTGGAACAGCTCACCCACCTGGTAAAACAGCATAACGGCAACCGCTTCCGAGTATTCCTTCACGCCAAACGCGCCAAACGTCGCCACCATCATCAGGAAGTTTTCATCAAACACCTGTCCGTGGCTGATATTCCGCACCGCTTTATATACAATGTCATATCCGATGACCAGGTAAGGCACCAGATAGATGACAAATAATATCCATGTATTGATTCCTTCCAATGCCCCCGTATGCTCCGCCACCATCAGGGCTGCGAACAGGACAAAGGATATGATGATCCGAACCAGCATCCGTTTCTGTTTCTTCGTCATACCACACACCTCGCTTTTGATTTTCATAAACATATAAACATTTGTTTATATGTATTCCTTTTTCTAAGCCTGCGCGCCTTCCGGCACACAGGCTTTCATAGAATTGTCTTTCGTTCTCTGTCAGGCACACGCCCGTGTTATTACATTAAGATCTTGCAGTCCGGCTCTACTTTTGCGCAGACGGAAACGACTTCTTTCATGATGTCGTCGAACTTGTCATCCTCTGCATCTACCGTCATCTTCTGTGTCATGAAGCTGACATTTGCATCATTGACGCCCGGAATCTTTTTGATTGCCTCTTCCATTTTTGCTGCGCAGTTTGCACAATCCAGATCCTCTAATTTGAATTTTTTCTTCATCGTCTTATCCTTCCTTTCTTTTTCTTTCTTATTCCTAATATGTTTTCCTGTTGTACATATCCTGTTCTTTGCATCACATACCGCCCGCTACTCCTCGATATGCTCTCTGCCCTGGGCGATGATCGTCCTCACATGCCCGTCCGCCAGTGAATAAAACACGGACTTTCCTTCTCTTCTGCTGCGCACCAGCTTCGCCTGCTTTAAAATCTTAAGCTGATGTGAGATGGCCGGCTGCGTCATGTGCAGTGCTTCTGCCAAATCGCACACACACACCTCCGCTTCAAACAGCACGAACAGAATTCTTATTCTTGTAGAATCCCCAAAAACCTTGAACAGTTCCGCCAGATCATATAATTCCTCTTCCTCCGGCATCTGATCGCTCACAATCTTCAGACGATCCTGATGAATCTCCACACTCTCGCAACATTCCAGTTCTGCTTCAGACAACTTCTCACCCTCTTTCCTTCAAACATATGAACAACTGTTTATATGTTTATAATATGCTCTGCCATACACTTTGTCAAGCATCATTTTTACAACTTCTGGAAAAAGATCAAATAAAAAAAGGCTGTCGGCAAACGACCTCGATTCGTCTGCCAGACAGCCTCCTTAGCAATGTGTATGCTTTGTATGTGGTTGGCTAGTTAGTTTTATCTAACTGCATTTACTATAGCACAATCCGTCTTCTATAGCAATACTGCTTATTGAAAACTATTCTCATTTGCTAATTCTTCTTAGCTTCTGCCTTCGCCAGAAAACGCTCATTGTCGATGATAAATCTCTCGTGCGTTCCCTCGCCGATCACTCCGGCTGCATCGTATGCCTTTACCTCAAATACAAGCCGCTTTCTGTCCACCTCAACCAGCTTTGTCTCGCAGGTCACCTCCATGCCGACCGGTGTGGCTGCCACATGTTTTACATTCATCAGCGTACCGACCGTTCCTGCTCCCTCTTCCAGTTCATCCGCCACACTTTTGTATGCCGTATTCTCCATCAGGGCAATCATTGCCGGTGTCGCAAATACCGGAAGCGTACCGCTTCCCATCGCCTGCGCTGTCTTTTCTTCTGTTACTGTAATGGTCTGTGTTCCTGTAATTCCTGCTTCCATTTGTAGATTCATCCTTTCTTCTGCTTTTGCTATAAAATTCTGTTTTCTACTATATTTATATCATATTATCACATTATGATCTATCATGCCCATTTTTCTTTCGCGAACGGTTAAAGTATGCGAAAGCAAAATTGATGTCTTTTCCCATATAACAAAAAGTCCCGGCGTACATCCTAACTAATGTGCTCCGGAACTTCCTGTTACTATTTTGTACTATTCATATGACTTCGCCATGATACTTCTCACATGATGTCCATTCAGATAGCCACATGCCAGAAGTCCTGACTGGATGATCTGATTCCACTTGCTGCTGGAGAGCTCCACAATCGTGTTGTCGTCAAATTCGATCGTACATGCATTTTCCATCTCGCAGTCCTGATCGCAGGTAATGCGGTACATATTCTTTCTGCTGATGGCTCCGATCTCCTCTAGCGTATTCACCATGCGGTAGACGGTCGCCGTACCGATCCTGTCATCCAATCTGGATGCCTTGTAGTAGATTTCCTTACAACAGGAGCAATCCTCCTCCAGTATAATATCCAGAAGCATCAGGCGCTGTTTGGTGATGCGGCAGCCGCGCTCTTTTAACTTCTGTATGATATTTTCCTTCTGCATCTGGGTTCTCAGATATCTTCTGTCCTGTTCCACTTAAGAACAATGTCCTCCGCAGTTTTTACAATCGCCGCCGCACTGCAGGGATTTTCCGTTCTTTTTGTCATGAATCATGCTGCGCACGATCAGGCACACAACGATTACCAAAATTGCTCCTACAACAAATGTTCCCATATCGATCCCCCGCTTTCTGCCGAATTACTTTGCCTTTACAGCACTCTTTACGTTTACGTTCAAAGTCTCGCTCTCCTTGTACGGACGGAACAGCAGATAAATGAATCCGATCACACAAAGGAATGCTACGACTGTACCGAATCCAAAATGTCCGGTTGTGATCAGTGTACCAATCTGGTAGATGCACATGGAAACAATGTAAGCCAGACCACACTGATATCCGATTGCAAACCAGAACCACTTTGTATTGTTCATCTCTCTCTTGATTGCTCCCATAGCTGCGAAGCACGGTGCGCATAAGAGGTTAAATACCAGATAGCCGTATGCTGCGATTGGTGTCATAACGCTTGCCAGGTTACCCCAGAACTCTGCACCATCTTCTGCCACTCCCGCGAAACCGAACAGCATACCGAATGTTGCAACGACGTTTTCTTTTGCGATCAGACCGCTGACTGCTGCAACTGCCATCTTCCAGCCGTTGCCGCCCTGTGTCCATCCAAGCGGTGTGAAAATCCATGCGATTGCGGAACCGATCTTTGCAAGAATGCACTCAGCCTGTGCCGCCTCAAGTGCTGCACCTTCCAGATCGCCGAAATCAAGCATTCCGAAGGATCCGTCTGCCCATCCGAAGTTCATTAAGAACCACAGGATGATGGTCGATAATGTGATGATGGTACCTGCCTTCTTGATAAAGGACCATCCACGCTCCCACATGCTGCGCAGAACGTTGCCGACGGTCGGCCAGTGGTATGCCGGAAGCTCCATAACGAACGGTGCCGGATCACCAGCGAACATCTTTGTCTTCTTTAAAATGATACCGGAGCATACGATTGCTGCAACTCCTACAAAATATGCGCTCCATGCAACCCATCCTGCATTGTCGAAGAATGCACCTGCGATCAATGCGATGATCGGAAGCTTTGCACCACACGGAATAAAGGTGGTTGTCATAACTGTCATCTTACGGTCACGATCATTCTCAATCGTTCTGGAAGCCATGACACCCGGCACACCACATCCGCTGCCGATTAACATCGGGATGAAAGATTTACCGGAGAGACCGAACTTGCGGAAGATACGATCCATGATAAATGCAACACGTGCCATATATCCACAGGACTCTAAGAATGCCAGGAATAAGAAAAGCACAAGCATCTGCGGTACGAAACCAAGTACGGCGCCGACACCGGAGATAATACCGTCTACGATAAGACCTGTCAGCCATGCTGCACAACCTGCATTCTCAAGCAGTGACTGTGCGCCCGGAATGATCCACTCGCCGAACAGGGTATCGTTGGTCCAGTCTGTCAGGATGGCTCCGACT
This sequence comes from Roseburia hominis A2-183, assembly GCF_000225345.1. Classification (NCBI taxonomy): domain Bacteria; kingdom Bacillati; phylum Bacillota; class Clostridia; order Lachnospirales; family Lachnospiraceae; genus Roseburia; species Roseburia hominis. The sequence continues at coordinate 752,243 of NC_015977.1, read as the reverse complement.
GTAGTAACAGATACATAGTAAACTAAGAACATGACTAAGGCGAAGATCGGGATTGCAGCCCAGCGATTGGTTACTACACGGTCGATCTTATCCGATGTGGACAGCTTCTGGCTGTTCTTCGGCTTTGTCACGCACTCGCCGATGATGGAAGAAATATATACATAACGCTCATTGGTAATGATACTCTCGGTATCATCATCAAATGCATCCTCCAGCTTCTTGATCTCGTAAGACACATCCGGAATGCTCTTCATCTGCTCGCCGATCTTGTCATCGCGCTCTAAGAGCTTGATAGCGAAGAATCTCTTCTGCGCCTCATCTACACTTGATCCAAGCTTTGCTTCCACTTCATGGATCACATCTTCAACTTCTTTCGAGAATTCATGTACCGGAGTTACCACACCCTTCTGCTGTGCAAGTGCCACTGCCTTTTCTGCGGCCTTCGTGATGCCGGTTCCCTTCAATGCGGAGATCTCAACAACCTCACATCCAAGCTTCTGGCTGAGCTTGTCGATATGTACCTTCTCACCGGTCTTCTCTAAGATATCAACCATGTTGACAGCCATGATAACCGGAATACCAAGCTCCATGATCTGTGTGGAGAGGTAAAGGTTACGCTCGATGTTCGTGCCATCCACGATATTGATGATCGCATCCGGGCGCTCACCGATCAGGTAATTTCTTGCTACCACTTCCTCCAGTGTATACGGAGATAAGGAATAGATACCCGGCAGGTCCATGATGGTGACATCCTTATGTCCCTTCAGCTTACCTTCCTTCTTCTCGACTGTAACACCCGGCCAGTTACCTACGAACTGGTTGGAACCCGTAAGCGCGTTAAACAGTGTTGTCTTACCGCAGTTTGGGTTACCTGCTAATGCAATTTTAACTGCCATTTTCTGCTCCTCTTTTCCCGCAGCGATTTGTCTGCGTTATCTTTCTTTTATCATTTTCTCCGATTTTGATTAGTCCGTGCTAACCTATTATCAAAAAAAATTACTCGACTTCGATCATTTCCGCATCAGCCTTACGCAGGGACAACTCATATCCTCTGACCGTGACCTCTACCGGATCTCCAAGCGGTGCAACCTTTCTTACATAGATATCCACACCCTTGGTGATACCCATATCCATGATACGTCTCTTGACCGGACCCTCTCCTGTCAGCTTCTTCACCTTGACAGTCTGCCCGCAGGCAACTTCCTTTAATGTCTTCATACTCTGCTCCTTCTCTGTATAGTTCATCATAGCATTGCCTATGTCTATACCATAATCTTGTTCGCCATATCTTTTCCAATGGCAACTCTGGAATCCTTGACATTGACGATCATGTTGCCGCCTGTCTGGGAAATGACTGTCACCGTACCACCGGTCACGAACCCGAGATTCTCCAAAAACTTTCTGGTTTCTTCCTTACCGCCGACTTTTTTGATGATATTCGGCTCTCCCTCTTTTACCATAGATAACGGCATCATTTCATCCTCTTCCTTCGTTCTTGTTGTTGATAATCATTTTCACTTCTATTGCATTGGTTAGTATAATCTAACGTTAGTTAGTTGTCAATAACATTGTTGAAAAATTTTATCAATAATTATGGTATTGGAAATCTTTGTTAGATCTTACATTTTTTTATTCTTTCGAAAGCGGGACTGTATATCATTTTACTATATTTATCTTTATTACGAAAAAAACGCTTAGGCTGTGAATCCTAAGCGTTTTTTTCGTATTCGTAAATTATTTTAAATCTCACTTCCATTTGTTTCAATCACATGCTTATACCAATAGAAGCTATCCTTCTTGTAACGATTATAAGTACCTTTTCCATAGTCGTCCGCATCTACATATACAAATCCATATCGTTTTGTCATCTCAGAAGTTGTGGAACTTACGAGATCAATCCATCCCCAATAAGTAACACCAAATACATCCACACCATCCTTTATGGCTTCTTTTATCTGCTTTAAATGCGCCTCTACAAATTCGATACGTCCCTGATCGTGAATCTGATGATTGCTGTCCATACTTTCATACATACCGATCCCAAACTCAGCTATAAATATCGGAAGTCCATAGCGGGTATAAAGCTGATTTAATGCAATTCTCAGTCCAACCGGATCAATGGACCAGCCCCAGTCTGTCATCTTCAGATAAGGATTATTCCGGCTCTGATCAGGAAGCAGCCCCGTAAATTTCATAGGTTCGCCCTGATACTCAGAAATATTGGACATATAATAACTGAATGACAGGAAATCCGCTTTTCCTTTCTTCAATGTCTCAATATCTTCCGGCGAGTAGTTTCTTTTTATGTTTTTCTGCTCAAAATACCGGTCCAGATAATACGGAACCACACCCTTGCATTGAATATCATAGAAATAATAGTTGAGGTTCATATCAAATATCTGCTGCAGAGTATCTTCCGGTCTCACAGTTTTCGGATAGTACACATGCTTCCATACCATATTTCCCGCAAGAGCTTCAGGCGCAATCTCATGTACAAGAATCACTGCTTTCGCACTGGCCAGAAGCATATTATGTACAACCTCAAACGTAAGCTGTTCTTCGTCTAATCCTTTTAACGAATGATCGCGCATAGCTCCCGAGCAGGTAGAAAGACTCTGAAGACTCATATTGATTTCATTAAACGTCAACCAGTATTTTACTTTTTTATGATATCTTTCTACGATAGTCCGGACATATTTTTCAAACAAAGCAATCGTTTCTCTTGACTCAAAGCCATTCAGCTTTTCACAGACTGCCAGCGGGAAATCATAATGTAACATAGTGACCAACGGTTCAATACCATATTTGTGACACTCATCAAAAACCTTGTCATAGAATGCCAGTCCCTCTTCGTTAGGTTTTTCTTCAAATCCCGTCGGGAAAATCCGTGACCACGATATGGACATACGAAACACTGAAAATCCCATTTCCGCCATCAATGCAATATCTTCTTTATAATGATGGTAAAAATCATTTCCCCATCTTTTCGGAAATATATAGGTATCTTCATGTGCTTTTGCCTCTTGCAGAGATGCGTAGGTCTGCTCAAAGGTAGCCTCATCCGCCCGCCGCTCATTTGGTGCTACATACTTCAGGAAATCGGTATTTGCAAGCCCTCTGCCGCCTTCATTATAGGCGCCCTCGATCTGATTGGCTGCCGTCGCTCCTCCCCAAAGGAAACCCTTTTTGAAACTTTTCTCTCCCATGTTACTTTTCCCCCTTTTTCATATTTTTCAGGCACTGATACAGAATAGAAATCATATACTGTTCGCTTTCAACCGTCATCAGTGTATCCTGTGCATGGGAAAATAACACCGTCATAGGAACGCTGTCTCCCTCTGCTTCATTCTGGAGGACAGATGTCTGCGCCTTATGCGCCTCTACCAATTCCGCAGAAGCTTTCTTTAGAAGCTCCTCCACTCCGTCCAAATCCAGAGCCGATAATTTGGTTCCTGCTTTCCTAATATAATCCCGGGCATCTCCCGCATGCATAATGACATTCATCGCTACCTGAACTAATTTTTCGCTATCCATTTTTCTCCTCTTTTCTTAAAGTATTTACTTCCTGTTCACTCTCCAGTTCCTGTTTTTCATAAACTTTGAAAAACGGAAGATATATCAAATAAGTCAGTACAAATAAAACCGCCCAAAGAATAATACCACGAAAATCGCTGTTTACCATAAAGGTGGAAATAGGCTGTGGCAGGAAGTTCATCATCATGGCAACTGCCGGAATAGACACCAGTCCCAGTTTAAATACAATATAGGTAATCGTAGGAACAACAAAGGATACTGTCATATATCCAAGCATCATAACCGGATTTAAAACAACCGGCAGACCATACATAACCGGCTCGTTGATATTAAAAATAGAAGAAGCAATCGCCGCTTTTCCAATGGTACTAATTTTCTTTGACCTGGAACGGATCATCAAAATGTTCAGTGGAAGTGTACATCCCAATCCTCCCAGACAACACCAGCCCATGAAAACCAATTCATCGGTAGCAATATAGATCGGAGCCTGGCCTGCTGCCACAGCAGCCGCATTTGCTGCAATATTAGTCAGATACAACGCACATACGATGGGCCAAACCGTCCACGCCGAGAGTCCACAGCAATAACACAATGCCATAATCATATAGAAAAGCAGGAATCCCAGATAAGTATTTCCGATTGCCGCAAGCGGACTGAACACTTTTTCCAACAGTGAAAATAAATCCACGTTCTGTCCAATGATGATACATACTAAAATCAAAACAAAAATGATCAGGATAGACTCAAACCATACAACCACTACCGACGGAAGAGAACTGTCCTTCTTAAACAGACCATGTTTAAAGTAAGCAGAAAACAGCCAGCCAATCACCAGCCCCATGACCATTGCTACTGTCATGCCTCCCGTCCCAACATAGCCGGAGTTTATTACGAGATTTCCATCCACATACTGAGGATTTGCCAGTGCAATCAATGCAGATACAGACGCAAATCCCGTTATCATTTTTTGCTTCTGGAGCTTCTTGCTTTCCATAATCGTGTAAGGAATCAAAAACGCCATAAAAATGGAAATCAGCCCAAAGGAAAAAGAATTGATCAGGCTCAGATCCGGAAGCCATGGAGCAAAGTTCCGAAACGTATTAACCAGACTTGCCAATGAACCAACCATAATCATAGGCAGAATTATCGTAAAACACACCTGAAGCGCATGCATATACGGGTTCTGCATAAACTTCTGCATTTTCTGTGAAAATGGACCTGCCAGCCAATCCTGTAATTTCATATAAAATTTCATATGTACTCCTCCTTCTCAAATCAGATTTTTCGCAAGCTCGAAACATTTTGTTCCATCCAGTGTGGAAAATGCATAATTGTCAATGATCGCATATTTTTTCCCATGTTCCTCACAGGTTTCACGAATCATCTCCTCATTACATTTCATCTGAGGCGCTGCCAGTACCACATCAAAGTCATCAATGACCTCCGGCAGTTCTGTATAACTGTAGGCTTCCGTGTCTACATCATACCCCTGGGCTTTTCCTGCTTTTCCTGTCCGCGATGCAATCATTCCGCTGGATACGCCGTTTCCACAAATAAATAAAATCCTCATTACATTATCCCCTTCCTCTGTTATATTTTTGATGAATTCATTATCCATTATTTTCAAACTTATATCTATCCTCCGAGCTTCCTACCCACTAGGAAAGGAATGGATTGATATAGATAATCTCTTATATTATAATAAATAAGATTAAATTTATAAAATACAAAAAGCTGCTGGTTTTATAATATATTGGCACCTTTCACAGAAAGGCAGATTATAATAATGAATAACCTTCAAAAGCTGCTTACAGTTTTAAAACAATCAGATACACCGCTTTCGTCACGGCAATTGAGCTCTTTGCTTTCTGTTTCCGACCGTTCCGTCCGTAACTATATCAAGGAACTCAGAAACGCCGGTGAACAAATTACCGCAAATGAAAACGGCTATCTCTGGATCGGAATAAAGAACGATGAGCCTGACAGCCCTGGTAACAAATCGCAGGCTTTATTTGCATTCGCCACTCCGGAGGAGCGTATTAATTACATTATTGAAAAGCTAATACTGGCCAAATCCGGCCTTGATTTATACGATCTGGCTGACTCTATTTACATCAGCTATTCCACCATTGAAAAAGATATGATCCGGGTAAAAAAGAAACTCGCCCTTTTCAATCTGAGTATTCACCGCCAAAACGGAACAATCGATATTGTCGGTGAAGAACATCATAAACGAGCTCTCTTTTCCCATTATCTTACCTCGAATCTGGATTCTACCATAGATCTGACTTTAGAGTCATTCTGTAAGCTTTTGAATATTTCTCCAGATTCTTTGCGGGCAATTGTCCATGAAGCCTTGCAGACCGAAAACCTTTATGCCTCCGATTACGCTTTCAAAAGCATTATTATTCATGTCATTATCAATATGACCCGTATCAAAATCAGGGAATGTCTATTAGAAAAGCCACTTTACGACAGCGTGACAATTCACACTGCCGAATATCGTGCCGCCAGCCGGATCTTTGACCAGATCTCGCGCTTATGCCCCATACAGTTTAACGAAAATGAACTGCAGCAGCTGGCATTCATTATCATGACAAAAACAAGTGCAATCAACATCAATAATGTCATTGACCTGCCCCGGATTGTGGACAGCGCACTTATTCAGTTTGTCAATGAAATTATAAAACAGGTAAAAACCATTTACTATATTGATTTATATGACACGGATTTTATTAATTTTTTCACTGTCCATCTCTCCAATGCACTATTTCGATGCAGGCACAATGTTTCCATCCGGACTCCCTTGTCAGATGAGATTTTTATTCAGAATCCGTTAATTTACGAAATCGCCGTTTTTATTGCACAAGAAATTAAAACTACTTTTGGTTATGAGTTAAATAAAGATGAGATAACTTTTATATCTCTTCATGTAGGTGCTGTTCTTGGGAAAAAAATGGATGAACATCCCGAAATAAAGGCAGTTCTGGTAGTAAATAATTATTATAACTATTACAATAAGCATTCTCTGGAATCCATTACTCAAAAATTATCCGGAAAATGCAAAATTGCGGAGGTTACTAACACTCTGGATGACGTTAATCCTGCTTACTATGATTTGATTATTGATGCCACGAATCAGGTTCTGCCACAGGCCAATCTCAGAGTCATACAAACAAATACAATTATTACAGAGCATGATTTTAAAAAAATACAATCTGCCTGTAACGAACTTCTGGCTGAAAAAAAACGCAGAATATTCCACGATAAACTAATTAGTTTTATGGATCCGCAATTATTTGAAAAAAATCATTACGAAAATTCTGTGGAAGATATGATACGCTATATGGCAGAAAAACTGGTTGCTCTGGGTATTGCTCCGGAAGCTTTTACTGACTCTGTTCTGGAACGGGAGGCTGTTACCCCCACCAGTTTTGACAACAAAGTGGCAATCCCACATTCCATCGTCTGCTCTACCCAAAAAAATATTGGATTTGTAATCGTTAACGAAAAACCTCTTCGCTGGGGAACCTTTGATGTTCAAATTATTATGATGATCGGCGTCAACCATCAGCAGCGTATGGATTTTAAATATGTCTATTCTAATTTACTGGAGCATTTTGAGAACAGCACTACCGTAGAAAAGCTTATCCACGCATCAGATTTTCATAATTTTATTGACATACTGACCTCCTGATCCTAATTTTTATCTGTCCTCTAATCTGGAAATAAACAGACTGCCAAACATATATTTCTCAGTCAAAAAAATAAAGTGTGTAAGTTTTGTTAACACCAACAACTTACACACTTTATTTTATGTTCTTATCAAACTCCGTCCCTTCCGGGACGGAGTTTTCATTTCTGATCTGTGTTTTATTTCTCAGCACGTGCGATTGCAACCTTGAAATCCTTGGTATCTGCAAAGATCTCGTTCTTGTAAGGATTCTTCTTCTGCTCGATTGCGCGCTTGATGATTACGCTTAAGCAGATGACATTTGCAACCAATGCAATGATTGCCATGAATCCCTGTACCTTGGTGTTCGGTGCTACGCTGGTCAGATCCATTGTCGTTAAGGAGAACGCATCCAGAGACTCAAAGCCCTCTACGTTAGAGTAGAGTACCGGAAGTACAGAGAAACGTCCCTTGATCTGGAACATCGGAACCACCTGTGCGAACATACACCAGGTTGCCAGCGTATTGGCACGGTTCTGAATCCAGCCACCCTTGTTCCAAAGTGCATTTGCGAATGTCGGTGCAAGAAGCAGAGCCAGACCGCAATACCAGGAATGCGTCGGCAGGTTATTGTATGTATAGGTAAAGTTCCAAAGATCATATGCCACGATAAACCATACCGTCATATCCGGCCATAACATATCCTGATGATTCTTGTCCTTGGATGCATAAATTCCCCACCAGCCTGTCATACAGAAGATGTTGAGGATACCTGCGATACCATTAACCCAGTTCCACCAGCCACCGTTCAGCCATACATCCTCGATGGAATACCACCAGCCATTGACTGCCTGTGCGCCTTTGATTGCGGACTCAAAATCAGAAGCAACTGCAATCATGATGTTGATTGCAACGATTACAAACGGCCAAACCTTGAACCAATTGGTCTTACCGATCCACTGCTTGTACTTTAAGAACATGAAACCGATGCATCCAAATGCTGCTGCATATAACTTTGCATAATGGAACCAGCCACCCATATATACATAGGTATCATTGGTTGCACCCCAGCCACCATTTGCGGCGCTGATCTGAATAGCGATAAAGTATACAGTAAGAATTGCAAGAACTCCTACGAAAATACCATAACCGCCAAGTTTTGTGCGGCGCTCAATCTCATTTAAGATTACAAGTCCTGCAAATACGAGAACCCATCCCAGGAGCTGCCACATGCTGTTAATCTGGAATAACATAACTTTTTCCTCCTTTGTCTTATTAAAAATATGATACTCCCTCGAACCGTCATGCCAGGTATCTGGTATGACCAGTCCACAAATGAATTTTAATACTTTTTTTAGAAAATTACAAGTATTTTTACAATTATTAACAAAATCTGGTATGACCACTGTTCAGAATTGCCTGTTATCCCCTGCCGGCACGCATTTTCTGCCGGTTCATGCTATCTTACGCCTTCTCATCCACCTTGATTCCCTTCAGATCCGCTTCAAGCACTTTCATGCTGCTCTTGATGTCGCCCAGGTTCTGATCCACACTCTTCTTCAGATCTGCGCTGTCCGCCAGATCCACCATGTCCGTCATCTGAATGTCCGGGCTGTCATTCTGGCGCTTGATGCGCTCCGCCTCTTCCACTGCTTCATCGGTTCCCTCGATCATCGCGCGCTCAATCGCGCGCTCCAGCTTCATCTCATCCAGCTTTTCCTCGCGCTTTTCCCTCTCCTTCATGGCTTCGTCGGCTTTTTCCTTCGCCTCGTCCATCTTCTCATCCTGCTGGTCTTTTACCTCCTGCACAAGCATTCCGATAATCTCGTCGTTTGCCGCATCCATGATGTCATCCGCAGCTCCCTGCGCGTCAACCATCGCATGCGTCTTCAAGCGCTCCAGCTTGATACGGGAGACGTTCTGTTTCTCCGCAGTCATACCGTAATCAGCTCTCCGGATCTCCCTCTTGTGATCCGCCGCATAATTGTTCAGCTCCAGCGCCTGCTTCTGATACTCAGTCAGCGGCTTTTTGTGGATCTCCGCCAGTCTGTCGTATTCTTCGTCCGTCAGCCCTTCATCCAGAACGCCGTTCTTATAATCCTGTTCTTTTTCCAGAAGGAGCAGATCCTGCTGCTCCTGGGAATCCGCGTCCACGCCGCACTGCTCCCGCAATGTTTCCTTCTGCCGGTTCGTCTTATCGATTGCAGCCAGTGCTCCCTTTTTGCGGTTCTCCAGCTCCGCGTAGCTGTCCCGGTGGCTCTGTATGGTGTCATCTACCGACCGGTCATTTTTCCACGCATTTTCCACAACCTTCCACGCCTGCCGTCTCGCTTCCTCCCTGCGCTTTGCCACTGGATCTTCCCCGAGCTTTGTCGCGCCGCCGAACGCTGCGTTTTTTACTGTCCGTACGCTCTGTCCATCCTTTGTTCCCATATGGACACTGTTGTTAAAACCTGCCGCATTAACTGTCAGTTTCATACTCATTTTCCCCCCGTATCAAACCAGAATACGTCTCCGTGTGTTACTGCTGCTCCTCCGTCTGTGTCAGCGCGATCAGCTCCTGTGAGCGTCCGGCGATCGTTAAAAGATGCTGCATATTTTCTTGCTCCGCCGCAAGCGTCTCGTTCGCATGTGCCGATACCTCCTCCGACACTGCCGAGATCGTCTGCACGGAATCAGCAATCTCCTGATTTGCCGCCTCAAGCTGTGAAACGCTCTCCGTCAGTCTCGCCACATTATCGCGGATCGCATAGGTATGTTCCTCAATCGTACCAAAGCTTGCCGACGCATTTCCGGACATTTCCTTTTCCTCATTGATTCCGTCAATCATCTCACGGATGACTGTCACAACCTCCGTGATAGAACCGGACACATTGCCGATCAGCTGTGTGATGTTGGTCGTTGCGCTCTTGGTCTGGGTTGCAAGCTCCGAGATCTCGGATGCCACGACCGCAAACCCTTTTCCTGCCTCTCCTGCGCGTGCCGCCTCAATACTTGCATTTAACGCCAGCAGGCTGGTCTGGGAAGTCACACCGTTGATAAGTTCTACAATTGTATTCATCTCACTGATATACTGATTCAGCGTCTCGAGCTTATCCGCGGCATTGGCACTGTTTCGCACAGATACTTCAACCTCTCCCACCAGGGTATCCATATCCGCTTTTCCCTTTTCCAGCACAGAAAGCGTCTTTTCCATGCGCTCGGTAATATCCGATGCAACCGTACTGACAAGCCCTACTTTCTCTCCGATTGTCTCCGTCTGTGCCAGCTGTCTCTGCACTGCCTCCGCCGTGTCCGTCGCGCCGATGGTTACCTGTCCCATCGCGTCCTTGGTCGTCTCCGATGCCGACTGCAGCTGCTCCACTTTTGCATGGATCTCATTGATTCCGCGTCTCATCACATCCGCATTCCGGGAGACATCCCCGAGAACCTTTTCGGTCTCGCCCTGCGCATCCTTTACCTGCTGCAGCTTCTCCCTGCTGTTCGTCTCGGAAGTCGCCGCTGCGATATAGGAATACGCGCAGAACAAAAGTACCGCCAGAATCTGGATCACGCCGGAACTCATATCACGGAAACCGAATCTGCCGGTTGTCGCTCCAAGAATCACAACCAGAAGATTCTCTATCACAACCCCGATATTGACCTTGAGGGCATACGCCTTGTCATTGTATACGGAAATCACAACAATCATCGGAAATACATACAAAAACAGCATGTTGTTGGTCGTCGTAAACAAAATGACCGTGTACATCACAGCGAATCCCTGCGCCACCAGGTGCTTGATCGCCGGGCTTTCCTTGTCCCTGCTCCAGAAAAAAAGCTCCATCAGAGGCGGTCCCATCGCCAGCACAACAACCAGCAGAGAGTACAGCAGTCCCCTGCTGCCCACCAGAAGCTGTGCGATAAACGTAATTGTAATCATCGACGCCTCCACCAGATGGCAGATCATAGCCGTCCGGTTGCAGCGCGCCATATCAGATAACGTTCTTTTGTCCATTTGTCATTCCTCCGTACACCTTGACACCATTCTTTTACTCTAAAGTATCATTTTTTTCGCCCTGTCGCAATATTTGTAATAAAAACTCGTCCAATTTTTAACATTTTTTGAAAATTGGACAAATCCAACTTTCTTTTCTGTCACATGCGGACGCGCTCACGCAGCTGCAGCAGCAGCTTTTTTTCCAGGCGGCTTACCTGCACCTGACTCATCGACAGCAGTTCTGCCACCTCGCACTGTGTCTTTCCCTCGTAGTATCTGAGTTGCAGCAGACGGCGCTCACGCTCGCCGACGGTCTCCAACAGCTGTTCCACCAGAATGTGGTTTAGGACCGCTTCCTTCTCCGGCTCCTCCCGCTCCGCGCTCTGCCCTCCGCTTCCCTCCATCTGATCGATCAGCAGCAGCTCCTCCCCGTCGCGCTCATAGACCGGCTGATAAATGGACGCCACCTCCCGGTTTGCCTCAAGTGCCAGCACGATCTCCTCGTGCTCCAGCCCGGCGGCTTCCGCCAGTTCCTCCATCGTCGGCTCTCTCCCCAGTTCCCTGGTAAGCATTTCTCCCGCCCTGCGGATTTTATAGCCGTTCTCCTTTAAGGTTCTGCTGACTTTTACCATACCGTCATCCCGCAGAAAACGCCTGATCTCCCCGGTAATCATCGGTACCGCGTAGGTGGAAAAGGCAAGCTGCAGCGATACGTCAAATTTGTCGATAGCCTTCATCAGCCCGATGCAGCCGATCTGGAACAGTTCCTCCCTGTCATGTCCTCTGTGTTCAAAACGCCTCGTCACCGCGTGCACCAGTCCCAAGTTTTCTGCCACCAGCCGGTTCCTTGCGTCCTTGTCCCCCGCGTGAGCCTGTCTGATCTGTTCCGTCCAAAGCTCCATAACGTTCAGCCTTCCTGCACGCCAATGTATTTTTTCATGCGCACGCTGGTTCCTTTTCCGGGCGCAGACTGAACCTGAACTTCATCCATAAACGCTTCCATGAACGCAAATCCCATCCCGGAGCGCTCCAGTTCCGGCTTTGTGGTGTAGAACGGTTCCATTGCCCGCGCCACATCCTCAATCCCCCTGCCCGTATCACAGACGATGATCTCCACTTCCCGTCCCATGATCCTGCATGTCATATGTACCTTTTCCCCCGGATTGTCATACCCGTGAATGATTGCATTGGTCACCGCCTCCGACACGGCCGTCTTGACATCCGAGAGTTCATCCATCGTCGGATTCAGCTCTGTGATAAACGCAGCCACCGCCATTCTGGCAAATCCCTCATTGACGGAACGCGCATCAAAACTTAATTCCACTTCATTCTTACTATGCATTGTGATTCTCCCCTTCCCGCTCTTTCTGCTGCTTAGGTACGCTTGTCCGTATCAGCGTGTGAAGTCCGGACACCTTAAAAATCTTAAGGATTCTGCCGCTTAAATGTTCCGCATACACCTCACCGCCAAAATATCCCATCTTCCGGCTCCGCCCGATAATCACCCCGATTCCGGAGCTGTCCATGAACTCCGTTCCCGCAAAATCAAACACGAGCGTCTTCACCTGACCGGTCTCAATAAAGAAATCCGCCTCCTGTTTCAGGCGGTCTGCCTCATGATGATCGAGTTCCCTCGGGACATACACCCGCAGGCAGTTTTTTTCCTGTTCGCAATATCTTTCCATCCTTTTTCCTCCCTTTCTTTTCTTTATGGCATTTTTGTATAATAGGAACAAAGTTTCCTATGAAACAAAAAAGACGCCGGTACGGACTGCTCCGTTCGACGTCTTTTGTATCATAATTCTTTTGTCTTATCACTGTTGTGTCTGTTTGCGCAGTACCCTGCTTCTTCCTGTCCCCGCTTATTCTTCGGTGTTCAGATACCTCTGTGCATTGGCAGCGCGCTCGGTTCCCGGATACAGATCCGCAAACTTCTGATAATAGGTCTTGGCATTGTCCATGTCGTCATTCCTGCGGTAAGACTGCGCAAGGTAGTACAGCGCATTGCCGTTGTCGTAGGTTTCATCGAGTTCGATCACCTTGAGGTAATCCTCGATTGCCTGTGTAAACTCCTGCGCATTGTAAGCATCTGTTGCTTCCTTATATACGGCGCTGATATACTCCGCGTTTACCTGTGCATTGATCGTATCGTACACAGTCATGGAGTCATCCGAAAGATAATCGGTATTGACGTTGCCGAGTGCCGTCCCCGCCTTCTCGATGTCACCGTCGGTGTACGCCACATACGCCTGCAGAAGCTGCTCGTAAGTGTTGACCTTTCCGGCGCTGCTCTCCTCCTCGTTCTTCGCATCCGTGATCTGTGATGTGAGATCTTCAATCTGCGCTTCTAAGGAACTGATGCTCTGATTCTTGGATGCCACGGCATTGTTGGCGTCAAGAACCTCCGCTTTCGCCTGATTCTGGATCTCCCTGCGCACTCCCGGCACAATCAGAAAGCAGGTGATCGCCGCACCGATTGCAATTCCGATCACCATATTGATGATCGTTCCGATTGCGGAATTGTCCTTGAGATAGCGCGGCTGGATGATGGTCTCATTGCCGCTCTGATAGGAGATCAGATCCTCGTTCTTCTGCTTTTTCGGGTTATTCTCACGCAATCCGGCGTTGACTTCTTTTAAATAGCGCAGCGTCGTGGTGTTGTTGGCGTCAATTTTTCCCGCATTCCGAAGCGACTTCTTGGCAAGGTCGTACTTCTTCTCCTGAATGTAGAGGAGCGCCAGCAACTGATGACCGCTTACCAGCTTCGGATTTAAGGACAGCACTTTCTTGAGCTGGATGATCGCCAGATCCCGGCTGTCCTGTCTGCAGTACAGCAGCGCCTGGTTGTATTTTTTGATCGTCTGGTTGATCGTATCCAGCCTTGACGGATTGTTCTGGATCTCATTTAAATACCGGCTTGCGGCGTTGTCCCTCGGCTGGTAATTCTTGCTGATGACCCACTCCGTCAACGCTTCGACCACCTCGCCCGTCTCGAAGTAGACCAGTCCGAGCAGGTTGCGCGCATCGATATTCATCTTATAAAAACGAAGGCTGGTCCTAAGACTCTCTATCGCGCCGGACAGGTCCCGCACTGCCGCCTTCTCTAACGCATCATTATAGTAGGCATTGGACGCCATAATGATCTTTTTGTATATTTTAACATTGGCTCCGCAGTTCTGGCAGATATCGCCCTTGCCCAGCTTCGCCCCGCAATTATAACATTCCATGGAAAACCTCACTTTATCAATCCTGACCCTGCCTGCTTCTACATGCCGCGCTTCATATCCTGCAGGATCTCCTGCAATACGTCCGTCATATCCGTGAGTTCATGATTATAGATAGCCTGCTCCGCCTCTTCCACTTCCAGGCTCGGCTTAAAATTCTTTAATTCTTCTTCAAAATTGATCACTGTTATCACCTCTGTCATCAATATAAAAACACCACTATATTATTCACTTTCTCATTATAATATAGTGGTGCTAATAATCAAGCTATTTTTGACGCAGAAACTTCTGCTATTCGACACCGGCGCTGCACGGTCTTGTTCCGATCTTGTCCGGTAATTTGTAAAATTCCACTCCGGTTGCCATATTTTTCAAGGCAAGCTTCAACTCGTCCATATTGATGACCACACCGGGATAAATCTCCTGGAGCACCGAGACACAAGCCCCTTTTGAACTCTCTGCAAGAATACGGAGCTTCCGCACTTCCTCCTCGTCGCTGGCAAGCATTGCAGAATCCTTGATCTTAATCCGAAGCAGCGACGTCCGGCGCGGATCGTTCGTGTAGCTGACGCCACGCTCCTTGGAGAGAATCTCGAACTTCTCCAATCCTTCCTCGATCTTCGCCAGTTCCTCCCTCGTCATCTCGATCTTCTTCTCCATGACACGCAGGCGGCTGTACACATCAATTCCGGCACCGACAAAGATCTCGGTGCGCTTCTCGGCATCATTGCCAAGCGAGGTTGCAATCAGTCCGCGGATCGCCTGTACCTTACCGCCGATAATACTGCCCTTTCTTCCGGTCAGACGTATCTGCCCATGGCAGATCACCGAACAATCCATCAGCACATCCGCCTGCAGATCACCCTCACACAGAATGTTCGTGAACTCAAAAAACTTCGCAGTAATCGCGCCCTTCGTCTTCACAGACGCCTTGTTGCCGCCGAGCATACCGCCTCTTAGGATGATGTCCTTGCCGGCTTCCAGCATGCACGCTTCGGCGACACCGTCGATCGTGATTGATCCGGTTGCCCGGATGTTGACGCCGCTCTCCACATTCCCGTGAATGACAATATCTCCGCGGAAGTCGATATTACCCTCTGCTAGCTCTGCATTCCCCGAGACTTCATGTACCGGAAGAACCACAATCCGGTCATTCTGCATCTCGATCTTACCGTCCATGGAAGCCGTATAAGTTACCTCATCGTCCATACGATCGAAACCTTTGCCCTTTAACGGCATCTGTTCTCTTCCGTGCTTGGCAGGCACCAGCCTGCCCTTGACCGACATTCCATCCTCGCCAGACACAGCAGGGTGATACACGGCAATCACCTGACCGGCAGTCACAGACTCGATCGAATGTACCGACCAGTAATCCACAGAACCGTCCGGCAGAAGCTTCGGCTTGCCGTCAAAGTTCGTGTCGAACTTGTATTCGTAGTAACCGTCCGTTCCATCCACCGGCTTCTTCCCCTGCGCGACCAGAAGCTCTGCATTGTATGTATGCCCCTCCAGCATATCGGAAATCCGCTGCTCATCTATGCCTGTGGTGATTCCTCTCGCTGCCATCTCCTGCCGGATCTGGGAGTCCGTATACCCTGTTCCCTGTTCCGGCTCCGGGAGCAGCATATAGGCCTCCATCTCATCAAATGTTATGCGTATAATAGGTTTCTGTTGTGTAAGTTCCGCCATAGTCTGCCGCTCCCCAATCTGTGTAAATCCCACCTGCTACTGTCAATCCATCTACATTCTATCATACTAGTCCGATGGTACTTTTTCAAGTACATCTTTTTGCGTTTCCGGTACAATACGCAGGGTTTCTCTAACTCTTTTCTAGCGGTTCATCTGTGCGAGCCGTTCCTCGACCTGTGCCATCATCTGCTCGTACCCTGCGAGTTTCTCTTTTTCCTCCTGAACCTTTGCCTCCGGAGCCTTGCTTAAGAATTTTTCATTGGAAAGCATTCCTCTGGAACGGGCGAGTTCTTTGGTCAGACGCTCTTTTTCTTTTAAGAGGCGTTCCTTCTCCTTCTCAAAATCGACCAGATCCTCAAGCGGCAGATACAGTGTTGCTCCCGGAATTACGACAGATACCGCATCATCCTCGATTCCGTTCTTGTCTGCCTGTACACTCACATCGCTTGCGCCTGCCAGATTCTGATATGCCTCTCTTGTCTTCTCAAATGTCTCACGCAGTGCGGCATCGTCTGCCACAATGAAAATCTTTGCTTTTCTTGAAGGCGGCACATCCATCTCCGTACGCACGTTGCGGACACCTTTTACCAGATCCTTGCAGTGCTCTAACATCTCTTCCTCTGCCGGGAAATTCCAGTCTGCGCGGTACTCCGGCCATTTTGCCAGCATGATCGTCTCCTCTTTGGGATGCAGTGTGCAGAAAATCTCCTCCGTGATAAACGGCATAAACGGATGCAGCAGCTTTAACGCCTCTGTGAGCACCGTCTTTAATGTCCAGAACGCCGCATTTGCTGAAACCGGATCCTGCTCTTTGTTGTAGGTGCGCGTCTTGGTAATCTCAATGTACCAGTCACAGAACTCATCCCAGATGAAGTCGTAAACCTTCTGCACTGCGATTCCCATCTCGTACTTGTCCATGTTCTCGGTCACGTCCTTGGCAAGTGTATTCACCTTTGAGAGAATCCACTTGTCCGCCGGCTGTAACTCATCCGCGGACGGCTCGGTTATCGCAGCCCCCTCCAGATTCATCATGATAAAACGGGATGCATTCCAGACTTTGTTGGCAAAGTTTCTGGATGACTCGACTCTCTCCCAGTAGAAACGCATGTCGTTGCCCGGTGCATTTCCGGTAATTAACGTCAGACGGAGCGCATCTGCGCCGTACTTGTCGATGACCTCAAGCGGATCGATACCATTGCCGAGCGATTTGCTCATCTTGCGTCCCTGGGAATCGCGCACCAGTCCGTGGAACAGTACCGTGTGGAACGGCGCTTTTCCCATCTGCTCGTAACCCGAGAAGATCATGCGGATGACCCAGAAGAAAATAATGTCGTAACCTGTTACCAGCACATCGGTCGGGAAGAAGTAGTCCAGATCCTCGGTCTTCTTGGGCCAGCCCAGTGTCGAGAACGGCCACAGTGCGGAGGAGAACCAGGTGTCGAGCGTATCCGGATCCTGCTCCATGTGGCCGCATCCGCACTTCGGGCACTTCTGGGGCGCACTCTTTGCCACAACCATCTCACCACAGTCCGGACAGTAGTAAGCCGGAATGCGGTGTCCCCACCAGAGCTGTCTGGAGATGCACCAGTCGCGGATGTTGTCCGTCCAGTTAAAATAGGTCTTCTCCATGCGCTTCGGCAGCAGCTGGATATCTCCGTTCTTCACTGCCTCCACTGCCGGTTTGATCAGCTCATCCATCTTTACAAACCACTGCTGCTTCACCATCGGCTCTACCGTCGTACCGCAGCGGTCGTGTGTTCCTACATTATGAGAGTGCGGCTCCACCTTTACCAGAAGTCCCTGCTCCTTCAAGTCGTCCACCAGTGCCTTTCTGCACTCGTAGCGGTCCATCCCCTCGTATTTTCCTGCGAAATGGTTCATCGTCGCATCGTCGTTAATGACGGTGATCTCCTCTAAGTTGTGGCGCTTTCCAACCTCAAAGTCGTTCGGGTCATGTGCCGGTGTGATCTTCACGCAGCCGGTTCCGAACTCCTTGTCGACATATGGGTCTGCGATGACCGGAATCTCACGGTCTGTCATCGGAAGCTTTAACATTTTTCCAACGATGTCCTTGTAGCGCTCATCGTCCGGATTGACAGCGACTGCGGTATCACCGAACAGCGTCTCCGGTCTGGTTGTTGCGATCTCAACGAATCTGCCTTCCTCGCCGACTACCGGATAGTTGATGTGCCAGAAAAATCCGTCCTGCTCCTCATGCTCTACCTCGGCATCGGAAATGGAGGTCTTGCAGACCGGGCACCAGTTGACAATGCGGGAGCCCTTGTAGATCAGTCCTTTTTCATATAACTTCACAAATACCTCAAGCACTGCGTCAGAGCAGCCCTTGTCCATGGTAAAACGCTCTCTCTGCCAGTCTGCGGAGGAACCCATCTTCTTTAACTGGTTGATGATGCGGCTGCCGTACTCGTCCTTCCACTCATAGCATTTCTCGAGAAACCCTTCGCGTCCCAGATCGTGCTTGTCAATTCCCTGCTTTTTCAGGTTCTCAATAACCTTTACCTCAGTCGCAATGGAGGCGTGGTCGGTTCCCGGCTGCCACAGTGCATTGTACCCCTGCATTCTCTTGTAACGGATCAAAATATCCTGCATGGTGTTGTCGAGCGCATGTCCCATATGAAGCTGTCCGGTAATATTTGGCGGAGGCATCACGATGGTAAACGGTTTCTTGCTACGGTCAACTTCCGCATGGAAATAGCCGTTGTCCTCCCATTTTTTGTAAAGTCTTCCCTCGATCCCCTTCGGATCATATGTCTTGGCAAGTTCTTTGCTGCAATTCTGGCACATTGTCCTCTCTCCTTTTCTTTCCTAATTACATAAAAACGCCCTTTGTATCCGTAAGGATACAAAGGGCGACTTATCGCGGTACCACCTTTGTTCACCAGCTGTATACAGCCGGTCTTCGCTCCGGTCAGATGCTCTCTAACCAGCGGTTCGTTAACGGGAACCGGGCGTGAACACTTGCTGCCGTACATCTTCTGTACCGCTTTCTGGGTGTTCCGGTTCAAAAGCTACCTTCCACGCATCTCCTTCCAAGAAACCTTGCAGCCGATGGGTCTCTCTCTCTGCGGCGAGTCTGCATGTACTCCTCTTTCTCTCTACCTTTTACATACTGTTAATGATACGTGCAGCGTCCCGTTTTGTCAAGAAATTTTTAGTTCAGACTCTTCACCAGCGCCTCATAGACAAAGCGCTTCGCCTCTTCCCTGCTTACCGCCATCTTCTCTCCTTTTTCCAGATCGACCAGGTATCCTGCAAACGCTGTCATCTGCGCCACGAACGCCAGCTTCTGCAAGTACGGATTCGTCTCCCCGATCGTGCCTTCCGACACGCCCTGGCACATCAGGGACTCCACAATCCTATCCGCCAGATGGCAGCCCAGAGCCTGCTGTCTCTTTTCACATTCCCTGCGCATGGACTCAGAGACCTCATACGAACCAGTTCCGATCCGTACCAGAAGACAGAACGCCTGTCGCTTCGCGAACACCTCTTCCATATAAGTAAGAATCTGTACAAATTTTCCTGCAAAATCTCCCTCACCTTTGGTGATTTCCAGTACGTGCGCAAGCCGCATCTCCACATCGTAGAGGACCGCATTCGCAATGATCTCCTCCTTGGAGGAAAAATACTCGTACGCTGTTCCTTTGCCGATCCCCGCCTGCGCCGTGATGTCCGACACCTTCATGCGGTTGATATCCCAGCCGTCGGTTACCATGGCAAGCACCGCCTCGTACAGCAGCCGCACTTTCTCCGGCAGTGCCCCGTTTTCATATCTCCCATTCATTATAATTCTTCCTCCACCATATTTTTCTCCCTGTTGAACGCGTCATAGATACACGGAACCACAAACAGGGTCAGAAGCGTACCGTAAATCAGGCCTCCCTCGGTCACAATTGCCATCGGCTGCATCATTTCCGAACCGTCACCGAGTCCGAGCGCCATCGTGGACATCGACAGGATCGTCGTGAGCGCTGTCATTAAGATCGGGCGCAGACGCGTCTTTGCTGAATTTAAGATCGCCTCTTTTTTCGTCATGCCGCCCCTGCGGAGCTGGTTGATGTAATCCACCATAACGATACCGTTGTTGACGATAATTCCTGCAAGCATGACGAATCCGATCATTGCGACAACACTGATCTCATTTCCGGTGAAAAACAGGGCAAACAGACCTCCGGTAAACGCCAGCGGAATCGTGAACATGATGATGAACGGAGACAGGAATGACTGGAACTGTGCCACCATGATCAGATAGATAAATACGACCGCCAGAATCAGCATCAGGTACAACTGCTGCATGGCATCTGCTATCATCTCATCCTCACCCGTCATCTCAATTGAGTATCCTTCCGGCAGATCTATTTTATTCAGTTCTTTCATCAGTGCGTTTGCGACAAGCGTGACGTTGTGTGTGTCATCCACACCTGCTGTGACGCTGATATAGCGCGTCTGGGAATCCCTGGACACTGCGTTTAAGCTGCTGCCAGCCTCAAACGTCGCAATCTCGGTAAGTGGAATCTCCTTTACCGTATCCCCGGTATCCCCGGTATCTTCTGTGTCTTCGATATCCTTGGCATCCCCTGTATCCTTGGTATCCTCCGACAGTTTTTCGTCCGTCTCTTTCTCCCCGTTGCTACCCGTACTGCTTAACTGCGCCATCTTATCCTCGTAGGAAAACGTGAGGTTCTTAATATCGTCGAGCGTCACATTCGCCTGCTCCTCGCTCCTTACATACACCTCGTAATCCTGCACGCCGGCAGAGATCGCCGTCACCGCGGTCTGGGACGCCAATTTTGCATAGACCAGCTGGAATACCTGCGCTGTTGTCATGCCGTATTCCGCTGCCTTTTCCTTGTCGACATGAATCGTGTAGGACTGCGTCGTATTATCCAGCCCGTCATCCACATCCACCGTTCCTTCCTGTGCTTCCACCACACCGGCCACTTTCCCTGCCAGTTCCTGGAGGGTGCCAAGGTCACTTCCCTTGATCTGCACCGTAATACCGCTTCCGAGGAAGGAACTCATATCCGACGCCGAATTGTCCGTGTCAACCTGACAGTCCATATCTTTGGTCAGCTCCGCAATCTGCGCCGTGATCTCTCCCGCCGTGACGGAGGAATTCTCATCCAGAAGCAGATACATCGTCACACTGTCACTGCTGCCGCCCATGGACATCAGGGCGCTGTCTCCTCCGGCGATCGCTCCGATCGTCTCCACGCCGTCAATGCCCGCAATCTTCTCCGTCACCTCATCCGCGCGCTCGCAGAGTTCCTCAAACGTCAGTTTTTCGTCCTCCTTCGCCGCCACTGTCACGGTCAACTGATCGGTTTCCATATTCATATCCATAAAGGAAAATCCTCTGGAATACGCGGCAAGCGCACTCGTCACAAGCAGGACAGTCACACCGATGAACACGACCGGTTTGAACCTGAGTGCCAGTTCCAAAAGCTTCGCATATCCCTGCTGCACTTTTTCAAAGAAGGCGTGCCGCACCTCTTTGGGATTTTTAAGTAGTCCCGCCGCCATCATCGGCACGAACGTCAGCGCCACGATGAGGCTGGCTGTCAATGTAAACGTAATTGTGAGTGCGATGTCCACAAACAGCTGCCTCGTGATTCCCTCTGTGAACACAATCGGAACGAACACACACACCGTCGTTAAGGTCGATGCAATAATGGCTCCGGTCACGCCGCCGGCTCCCTCAACCGCCGCCTTTTTGATGGAATATCCCTCGCTCCGCAGGCGATAGATGTTCTCAATGACCACGATAGAGTTATCCACAAGCATACCGATGCCAAGCGCCAGTCCCGACAACGAGATAATGTTTAAGGAAATATTTGAAAAATACATCAACACCACCGCAAAAATAACACTGAGCGGGATGGAGCATGCAATCACGAGCGTCGGCCGGATGTCTTTTAAAAACAGAATCAGCACGATGACGGACAGCAGCGCGCCCACGATCATATTTTCCAATACCGACTGCACAATGATATCGATATAAATTCCCTGATTCATCAAGATCGCCGTGTGAAGTGCGGGATTATCTGCCTCCATCGCCTTTAATTTCTGCTGGATCCGCTTTGTCACATCCCCGGTCGAGTACCCGGTCTGCTTTTCAATGGAAAGCATGATTGCGGGGTTTCCGTTTACCTTGGAATAAGACTCACCGGCGTTGTTCACCAGTTCCACTGCCGCCACATCGCTAAGGCAGACTGGCCCGATTCCGTCCAGACCAAGATCAATCAAAACCACCTGCTTTAATTCGTCCACGGAATCCAGCTTATCGCCCACACGCACCATGTAGCGGTTCTCGCCTTCCCCGACATAGCCTGCCGGCATGGAAAAATTCTGTGCCGCGAGCAGGTTACCGAGCATGTCGACCGTGAGAATCTGATCCAGATCCGCAGATTCCTTTGCGCTATCCTTTGCCGCATCCAGCTGGCTCTGTCCCTGCGCCAGCTGATTCTTTGCATCGGCAAGCTGCGCTGTCGCCTCGCTCAGCTGCAGGATTCCCTCAATCTGGTTCTTCGTCAGCTGCGCGGAGGCTTCATCCAGCGCAATTTTACCTGCGTCCACCTGTTTTTGCGCCTCCTGCATGGTCGCAATTCCCGTATTGATCTCGGCAAGCTTCTGCGTCATATCTGCGATTGCATAGGGCAGATCATCGAGTGTCTGTACTTTGATGCCAAGGCTCTCCAGCTGCTGTCCCCATGCGGCGATCGATTCATTGATTGTTGCAAGCTGTGCATTTGCCTGCTGCTCGATCTGTGCGCTGCCTGCCGCAATCGCCTCCTGCTGTTCCGGTGTCAGCATATTCTTCAGCGCTTCCAGCTGCTGTCTGGCTGCAATTCCATCATTATAAAGCTGCTGCAGTGCCGGAATTGCCTTCTCCATGATCTTTTTTGCCTCAGTCATCATGGTCATATTCGTCTTTAATTCTGATGCGCCGACATACGCCTGAATCTTTCCATTTTCAATCTGATTGGCTGCGGCACTGACCTGGTTTGCCAGTTCGCTCTTGCCACTCTCCAGCTTTTTCTCGCCATTTTCCAGCTCTGCGGATGCATCATCCAGTTCCTTCTGCGCATCTGCAAACTGTTCCTCGATCTTTTCCTGAATCTTATCATTCAGAGCATCGATTTTGTCCTGATCCATGGTCACCTGCACGGATTCCTCAAGCACGCCGGTAGCGCTTACCGAAGCCACACCCTCCACGCTCTCGAGTGCCGGTGAAAATTCATTTTCCACATAGGAAGACACCTCTGACTCATCCATGCCTTCCACATCCGCCGACGCCACCATGACCGGCATCATATCCGGGTCGATCTGCATAATCATCGGCTTTCCGACGCTGTCTGAAAAACTTCCCTCCAGCTGGTCCAGCTTCTGCTGGATCTCAATCAGAATGGAATCCATGTTGGCGCTCTGCTCGTATTCCAGAATAACCATGGAATAGTTGTCGTACGATACGGAGCTCACGTTTTTGATGCTGGATGTCGTCGCCATGGAGGCTTCAACCGGTGCCGTCACATCCGTCTCAACCTCCTCCGGGCTCGCGCCCACATCCGTTGTAATTACCAGCGCATAGGGCAGGTTCATATCCGGCAGCAGATCAGTCGTCATTCTGGTAAATGACACCACTCCCAGAACGATCACCAGGATTACACCCACAATGACAGTGTACGGTCTTTTTACACTAAATTTTGAAATCACATCTGTATCCTCTCTTTGACTTTGTATTCCGTCCGACCAGTCGGTCGGCTTTTGACATTTTTTATGCTGCGCGAGAATCTTTCGATTCTCCGCAGCATATCTGCGTTTGTCTATTCTGCTGTCTTACGATACTTATTCTTCCTCATCGTCGTCATCCGCAATTGCCGCCGCTGTTCCGGCTACCGAAGAAGCCACCACAACCACGACCACAATTACAACCAGCAGCAATAAGATCCCCATAAAGATCAAAAAACCCGTCTCTGTCATTCTCCTTCTCCTCGTCTTTCTGTCAGCAGATGCCGCACATCCCGCCGCACCTCTTCCGGCATAATCTCACTCCTGATGCAAGTATAGCATATTTACACCCGCATGAAAAGTCCTTTATCCGGCCTGTTTTGTGAAGAACTTCTGTGTGAATTCCGCCCTGCTGCAAGGTTTTCCGAACAGAAACCCCTGTATATAATCCGGCTCTGTCTGTTTTGCCTTTGTAAGTTCGCCCTCTGTCTCGATTCCCTCAACGCATACGTGAAGCCCCAGGCTGTGGGACATCTCCACGATATGATTTAAAAGCCGGTACTCATATTCACGGTTCAGCGCTTTTAATGTGAACGACCGGTCAATCTTAATATATGCAGGCTTTAAATCGCTTAAACAACGCAGGTTGGAATATCCTGTGCCAAAATCATCCAGTGCCAGCAATACACCGTATTCTTTGAGTCCGTTCCAGACTTTGTCAAAGCGCTCATTCTCCTCCAGATAACCGCTCTCTGTCAGCTCGATGCAGACACTCGACGGCTTGACTCCGAACTCATCAACAATCCTGCGCACATCCGTGAGAACACGGCTCTTTAACACCTGCACATAGGACAGGTTAACATTCACCTTGAACTCCGGAAGAATCTTCTGCCATTCCCTGCATGCATCCAGCGCCTGGCGCAGCACCCACCTGCCGACCGGAATAATCAGACCGGATTCTTCGAGAATCGGGATAAATTCGCCGGGCGATACCATCCCACCCTCCGGTGAATGGAAGCGGAGCAGCGTCTCCGCCCCGGTCAGTTCACCGTTTGCAGCATTTACCAACGGCTGGAAATATGCCTCAAATCCCTCAAATCCATTATTTACCGCATGATGCAGCTGCCGCAGCAGTGTGCGGCTTTTCAGATAATCTTCGTATTCCTCCTCCTCAAATACATAGCAGCTGTTTTTTCCGCGCTCCTTCGCCTCGCTGAGTGCAAACTCCGAAAGCTTCATGGCATTTTCAAAGGAATTGTCCACATCGCCGTTCTTCACGATACCTCCGGACACCGTATACACCGCTTTGTACTGGTTCTGCTCAATAAATGCGTAGATGGATTTCTTGATCTCATGGAAAAGATCTTCGGCCTGCTGCACACTGCCGCCGGAAAAATCCACAACTGCGAACTCATCCGCCACAATATGGAACAGGCTCTGTTCCGGGCCTATATTTTCCTCAATACACTGTGCCGTTCTTCTTAAAATATAATCTCCGTATTCGTTGCCGTGGCTCTCGTTGATGTTCTTGAAATCATCGATGCCGATTCTGAGCAAAAATCCCTGTGGCAGCTTTGGACTGCGGCTCTCATAAAAAATCTTCAGACTATATTCTCCCAACAGGCCGCTGACATTGTCCGCCTTCTGTTTTGCCCCGATCTCATTGATGCAGCCCACAAGGTATCTGGGTGATCCATCCTCCGGATCGCTCAATACTCTGCCCCTGCAGTTGATCCAGATCGTTTCATGATTCTTCCCCATCCAGCGATAGTGCAGATTGTGGAATACTTTCCTGCCCGTGGAGAGAAGCTCCAGCTCTACCAGCAGCAAATCAAGATCATCCGGATATACAACCTGTCTGTGCATTTCCACTACATTGTGAAAATGATCTGCCGGCAGACAAAAACGCTTCACCGCATTCGGTGAAATCTGGTAATAATCTTCCTTAAAATCACACACATACAAGTAATCATCCATACAAGGGCTTAAAAGCCCTACCATATCAACCATTTGTTCCGTCGTAAAATGCGCCACTTCCGCCTTCATCTTAGCACCCCCAGATCCCGCATCTATCGTACTTTAGTCTTACTCCATACTACATAATTTTCTGAAAAAAGTCAATCACAGGGCAGAATATCTGCACAACAGATACCGGGATGTTGACGATGTCTCCACAAAATAAGGCTGTCACGCGAACGGACGGCTATGTCATATATTACACTGAAAAAATCGGAAAGGACAACGTTCCAGATCAAACCCGGAGCGTGGACATTCGGAGCGCAAAATACGGAATTTCTAATTCTGCCGTGTTTGCCATCTGCGATGATCCGTGTCTTTCCAAGTTTTGAACACTCCACGAGGAGATGTTCGCAAGCCGCAGACAATTTTAGAACTTTCGTGTGTGCCTTGTGGCACGCTAGGAAGTTCGCTCATTGTCTGCAGCTTGTCGGACACCTCCTGTGGATTGTCAAAACGTGGCAAAGACACAGAATGAGATGAAAAACACGGCAGAAAAGAATTTCACGTATTTTGCTCCAACGAATGTTCACGCCCGGGTTCATCCGGAACTTGAGCCTTCCCGTCTTTTAACAGTTGCAGCTTATCACAATGCCATCGTTCCGTGTGACAGCCACATTTTTTAACCCTTCACACTTCCGAGGGCAACACCCTGCACAATGTGTTTGGAGAGGATCAGATATACAACGATAACCGGGAATATGGAGAACGCGATCATGACGTACACCTGCCCCATATCGAACTTCAGCCAGTCTGCCGCACGAAGCTGCGCGATCAGGATTGGGAGGGTTTTCTTCTTGTCATCGTGTAAAATCAATGCCGGTGTAAAGTAATTGTTCCAGCTGCTTACGAATGTGAAGATCGCCTGAACCGCAATCGCCGGTTTCATCAGCGGAAGTACGATCTGATTAAAGGTATGGAACTCGCCGGAGCCGTCGATACGCGCCGCCTCGATGAGGGACAGCGGCAGAGCGCTTTCCATGTACTGTTTCATGTAGAAAAATGTAACCGGTGCTGCGATCGTCGGCACAATCAGAGGAATAAAGGAATCCTCCAGATGCATCTTTCCAACCAGCTGTACGAATCCAAGTGCCGTTACCTGTGTCGGGATCATCATGATCATCAGGATGAACGGATAGATGAACTTTTTCAGTCCGAAATCATATGCATGAATCGCGTAAGCCGTCATGGTTGAAAAGTAGACCGAAACCAGTGCGCTTAAGCCTGCTACGATAATACTGTTTAACATACCGTTCCATACCGGAAGTGTTCCCGCGAGCAGATTCTTCCAGTTCTCCAGAAGATGCGAGCTCGGTGCCAGTGTGAATCCGGACTGCAGCTGTCCGTTTGATCTCGTTGCATTCACAAACAGGATGTAGAACCAGAACAGACAGAAAAACGAAATAATCGTCAATACCACATATGCAATGGCTCTTCTTGTATGAATATTCATTCCTTTATGTACTTCTCTTGTTTCCATACAGCTCACCCCTTTCTCTTGTCATTGCCGGTAATCTTAAATACTACAAGACTTAATACACCGGTGATGAAGAACAATACAACTGACAACGCACCCGCCATACCATAGTTCTTACTGTACAGATGCTTATTCAAGAACATAATCAGCGTCATGGAGGAACGCATCGGATCTCCGGTTCCGTTTGTCAAAATCTGCGGCACATCGAACAGCTGGAGACCACCGATCAAGGAAGTTACAAGTACATATACAAGGATCGGGCGCAGCAGCGGCAGTGTAATCTTGAAAAATACCTGCATGGAAGTCGCCCCGTCTACCTCGGCAGCCTCAAAGAGGGAGGTATCAATTCCCATCATTCCTGCCATGAGAAGGATTGTCGTATTGCCGAACCACATCAGGCAATTCATGAATGCAACCAGTCCTCTTGTGCTTCCAACATTGGAAAGGAATTTGTAAGGTGTATCGATAAAGCCAATCTGCATGAGCAGTGAGTTGATAGGACCGCTGTCAGAAAACAATGTGAAGAACAACATGGCAAATGCAGATGCCATAATCAGGTTCGGCAGATACATCACTGTCTTAAAGAACCGCTGTCCTTTTAATTTCAGGCTCACATCCGAGAACCATGCGCCCAAAAGCAGTGACAGGAAGATCTGCGGAATAAAACACATAATCCACATCACCATGGTATTCTTGGCATAAACCCAGATGTCACCGTCTGAAAACAGCTTTTTATAGTTTGCAAGTCCGACAAAATTCGGTCCGATCTGTGTCAGGCCCGACAGATAATTCTCAAAGAAACTGTTGTAAATGGTTGTTACCATCGGAATCAACTGAAAAATCACATACACGATAATAAATGGAAGTAAAAAGATATAGCCCCATTTATTATACCGAACGGCTTTTGACTTCTTTTTCATAGCATTTGCCCCCTTCTTTTATAATTGCCGGATACGCGTTCCGGCTGGTCTTCCGCTCCCGGAGATCCATCGGAACCCCTATCCTTTGTATACAGAGCTCACAGCAGCCCTTCCTTTTTTTTGCAGACCTGCTGTCAGCTCTGCATTTCTACACAGATTACCTGTATTTTGACATAGAATGAGCCACACCCGCCTTCCTGATGGCCGGCAGGCGTGGCTCCTGTCATTCTATCCTTCGCATCTTTTTCTGGCATCCATCGATGCGTCAGCTAGTGATGCTCATTCTCTCAGTTGCTGAGATTACAGTTCCACGATTAGTGTGTCAGTTCCGGATATTTCTCCTCTACTGCCTTGTAGAACAGATCCAGTGCCTCATCCTTCGTTGCGTTGCCCTCGAAGTAGTTCTTCATTGCGTTCTGGAACTCCTCGTTGCAGCCCTGGTCATATGCGGAAAGGTTGCTTAAGTCAAGACCGTCAACACCTGCGCAGTACATAGCTAACGGATTCTGTCCGCCTAATACCTTGCTGGAGTAGCTGGTGTCTTCTGCCATAGCTTCCATTGTGGTCTTGTTGTTTACAAAGTCATCATCTGCAACAACGATATCCTTCATGATATCAGCGTTGGTTGTCATCTGAAGCATGATATCTTTTACAAGGCTTGGGTTATCTGTTCCGTTTGCTGCACAGATCCATGTACCACCCCAGAAGAATCCCTGCGGTCCCTGTGTTGCGCCCCATCCGCCGAGGTTTGCGATACTGCCTTCGTCCTCAGCTGCCATGGAGAAGTTTACTAACCAGGCCGGTCCAAAGTAGCAGAATACCTTTCCTTCCGGATAGAAGCCTTTCTTCCAGTCATCGCTCCAAAGCTCTGCTGTGCTGGTCTCGCCTGCATCTACAAGCTCCTTGGAATCGTCAACCCATTTCATGATGTTGTCATCGATCGTGATCTTGCCGTCTGTAACCCACTTGGAAGATACGTTGTTAGAGTATACACGGTAAGAATCGTTTGCGGAAGATGTGATCTTGTAACCGGCATCTTTTAATTTTGCTGCTGTGTCATTGAAAGTATCCCAGTCTTTTACATATTCCTGTACATCTGCAGGATCATCAGATCCGAGAACTTCCTTTGCTGCTTCGCGGTTGTAGAATAATACGCCCGGGCAGCCCTGCCACGATACACCCTTTAATACGCCGTTGGAATCGGTAACGATATCCTTGGTGTACTGATACTGATCTGCCAGATCTGCATCTGTGATGCCGAGATCCTTCACAGCCATCGTGTAATCGGTATCTACATATTTCAATGCGTAATCAGCCTCTACAAGGAACAGATCGATCTTGTCATCAGCTGCTGCATCTGCCTGCTTTAATAAGGTAGCATCCAGGTTATTCTGGTATGCGTTGTCATCGTTCGGTGTGATGTTCCATTTTACGGTTACATCACCGATGGTTCCTGTGGTTCCGTCTACGATGGTGTAGCCCGGATAATGATCTTCCAGTCTGGACTTAAACTCCTCATTCCAGCAGTAGATGTTGAGGACTTTGCCTTCATCGGATGCTGTTGCATCTGTAGCTGCCTCTGTGCCTGCATCTGCTGCAGGTGCTGCCTCTGTTGCAGGAGTTGATGCTGTGTTGTCTGTTGTCGTCGTGTCTGCTGTGTCGGATGATCCACATCCTGCTGCCATGGATGCTACCATGGATGCACATAAGAGTGCGCTAATGATTTTCTTCTTCATAGAAAACCCTCCTCCTTAAGATGTCTGGCTTTCGCCATTGGTTTGGGAAACCTTTTCCTGCGCCCCGCTGTTATTTCTGCAAAAATTTTCCTACGGATTGCCCTGGTACTAAGCTTCCTTCTATAACGACTCTCTCAACGAGAGTTGTTCGCGGTTTTTCAATTGTGCCAATCAATCGCTTGGCTGCTTCGCTTCCAATCAGCTCTGTGTTCTGACGGATTGTGGTAAGTTTGGGATGTAGCAGCTGTGAGATGCGCGTTCCATCGTAACCTGCCACGGAGATATCTCTCGGAATCCGAAGTCCCATCTCAATGATGACATTCCTTCCGCCGATCAGGGCGGTGTCATCCGGGTAGATGATGCAGGTCGGCACATCAGCGAGATTTAAAAGCTCTCTGGTCTGCCTTGCTGCTTCCTTCGTCTCAAGATAATCGGCAGTCCGGATATATTCATCCGGCACCTCCAGTCCCAGTTCATCCATCGTCCGGTAAAAGCTTGCCAGCCGGTCCTTGGTAACATAGGAATTCTCCTGACCGTGGATATATGCAATTTTCCGGTGCCCCTGCTGGTAAATATACTTCACAAGGTCTTCTATGCCCTGAATGTTGTTGGAGCTTACCGCCGTACAGTTATGATGTACATAGTCGATCGTTACTACCGGCAGATCACTGTTCATCAGTTCCAGGACGTCCGGATCATTGTAATCGGCACAGACGATTGCGACTCCTTCAAAGTTCCGGTATCTGCAGTGTTCATAATAGGACATCTTGCGGTTCTCAAAACAGGTATTGATAAATGTGATATCGTACCCCTGCTTCTCTGCCTGAACTTTAAGACCGTTGAGCACGCCCGAGAAATATTCATGGGTAAGACCGCTGCCCGCCTCTTCCTCAAAGAGGACTCCTATATTATAGGAACGGTTGGTCTTGAGTGCTCTCGCTGCCGCATTGGGAAAATACCCGAGTGCTTCTGCTGTCTTCTTGATCCGATGCTTCGTCTCTTCGCTGACATCCTTCTGGTCGTTGAGTGCCTTGCTTACCGTTGCAGTGGAGACACCGCATTTCTCAGCTATCGTTTTTAATGATACCATTGCGTCCTCCACACTTTCGAAACATCACTTAATCGTTTTCGTACTTTTACTATATGCTATCTTTTGCAAAAATGCAATACATATTTGTCATTTCGGCGAGTTTAACACTTTTTTTGCTGATTTTTTGTGCATATTTGCTTGTTCTGTTTCTTTTGCTTCTATTATAAGTTGTATTTTCCCTATCATTCTTACACGTTTTCGCTTTTTATGTCTATATTTCCAGTTTTAACGGCTTTGTATCTTTCTTCCATATTTTGCCCGCTTTTTTGTTCAATCTGCCATTTTCCTTGCATTTAAGAGTATTTTAATTGATTTTTTTATTTTTACAGTTTATACTTTTAGGTAGAAATTGTTTACTTAATCGTTTTCGCAATTATTTCAATCTGAACAATTCACTTACCTATTTTCGTAACGGACGTTTCGGAAATGCGTATGCTTACATGATATGAATGGAGGTAAGCCCATGAAATTCGGCTATTTTGATGATGCGAAGAAAGAATACGTCATCACGTCTCCGCGGACACCGCTTCCGTGGATCAACTATCTGGGATCAAAGGATTTCTTTTCCCTGATCTCCAACACCTGCGGCGGATACAGTTTTTATAAAGACGCAAAGCTCCTGCGTCTGACCAGATACCGCTATAACAACGTCCCGTTCGACAGCAACGGTCATTACTACTATATTAAGGAAGGCGATACAATCTGGAATCCTGGATGGATGCCCACAAAGACCGAGCTGGATTCCTATGAGTGCCATCACGGCATGGGATATTCCACCTTCCGCAGTTCCAAGAATGATCTCTCCGCAGAGCTGACCGCTTTTGTTCCGGTCGACGACAGCTGCGAGATCAACAAGCTCACACTCACCAACAACGGCAGCGCGCCAAAGACGTTCTCCGTTTTCTCCTACGTGGAATTCTGCCTCTGGAACGCCATGGATGACATGACGAACTTCCAGCGTAATTTTTCCACCGGTGAGGTAGAGGTTCACGGTTCCGCAATTTACCACAAGACGGAATACCGCGAGCGCCGCAATCACTACGCGCTCTATGCGGTCAACGCTCCGATCGCAGGTTTTGACACCGACCGTGATTCCTTCCTCGGCGCATACGGAGAGAATTCCGCTCCCGAGGTGGTTGTCACCGGTGCTTCCAAGGATTCCATGGCAAGCGGCTGGGCTCCGGTCGGCTCGCATCACCTTTCCGTGTCGCTGGCACCGGGCGAATCTAAAACTTTCGTGTTCGTTCTCGCCTACATTGAGAACCCCATCGACCAAAAATGGGTCGGACGCCCGGAGGACGGCGTGATCAACCGCGCACCGGCAGAAGCCCTGATGGCGCGCTACGACACCACCGAGAAGGCGGATGCCGCACTTGCCGCATTAAAGGAATACTGGGACAAACTGCTCTCCCACTTCACCATCTCTTCCTCCGAGGAGAAGCTCGACCGCATGGTGAACGTATGGCACCAGTATCAGTGTATGGTTACCTTCAACATGAGCCGTTCCGCTTCCTATTTTGAGTCCGGCATCGGACGCGGCATGGGATTTCGTGATTCCTGTCAGGATCTGCTCGGTTTCGTTCATCTGATCCCGGATCGTGCCAGGGAGCGCATCCTCGACATCGCCGCAACACAGTTTGAGGACGGAAGCGCATACCATCAGTACCAGCCGCTCACCAAGAAGGGCAACTCCGACATCGGAAGCGGTTTCAACGATGATCCGCTGTGGCTGATTGCGGGTGCTGCCGCCTACATCAAGGAGACCGGCGACTACACGATCTTAGATGAGATGACGCCATACGACAGTGATCCTTCCAAGGCAACAGACTTCATGGAGCACCTGCGCCGCTCCTTCCACTACACGATGGAGCACCTCGGTCCGCACGGTCTGCCGTTAATCGGCCGCGCTGACTGGAATGACTGTCTGAATCTGAACTGCTTCTCCACCGAACCGGGAGAATCGTTCCAGACGTTCGGTCCGTCCGAAGGTCCGAATGCCGAGTCCGTCTTTATCGCCGGCATGTTCGTGCGCTACGGAAAAGACTATGCGGCAATCTGCCGTCACAGAGGCATGGATGACGAGGCAGCGGTTGCAGAGAAAGCGATCGCCGATATGGAGAAAACGGTTCTTGACGCCGGCTGGGACGGTGAATGGTTCCTGCGCGCCTATGACCACTACAAGAACAAAGTCGGTTCCAAGGAGTGTGAAGAAGGCAAGATTTTCATCGAGCCACAGGGCTTCTGCGTCATGGCGGAGATCGGTCTCAAGGAGGGCAACTGCTTAAAGGCAATGCAGTCTGTCGAGAAGTATCTCGACACCAAGTATGGCATTGTCCTGCTGCAGCCGGCTTACCACAGATATCACGTAGAACTTGGCGAGATTTCTTCCTATCCGCCGGGATACAAGGAAAATGCAGGTATCTTCTGCCACAACAATCCGTGGATCTCAATCGCTGAGACGGTCGTCGGACGCGGCAGCCGTGCATGGCAGGTATACACCAGAACCTGTCCCGCCTACATCGAGGACATCAGCGAAATCCACCGCACCGAGCCGTATGTCTACTCACAGATGATCGCGGGCAAGGATGCCAGGAATTTCGGGGAGGCCAAGAACAGCTGGCTGACCGGAACAGCTGCATGGACATTCCTTGACGTCTCCCAGTATATTCTGGGTATCCGCCCGGATTATGACGGACTGGTGATCGATCCGTGTATTCCGTCCTCTCTCGACGACTTTACCGCCAGAAGAGATTTCCGCGGTACGACTTACCATGTGACTGTCAAGAACCCGAACCATGTGGAGAAGGGCGTCATTTCCATGACCGTCGACGGCAAGGATGTCGATGTATCCGGCATCTCCGGCGGCATGATTCCGATCGCACTCGCGGACGGAAAGAAAGACGTGAATGTCGAGGTTGTAATGGGATAACCCGCTGAGGCTTTTGTCACAAAGAATTGTCGCAATAAACATAGACCGCTTTGGGAGTGATAAGTAATATTATAAGAAACACACTTGCGGATTTCGTGTGGAAATGCAGATGGAATATTCGTTAGAGAAAAATGTGAGTATTTCTTCCGGTCGAATGTTTGCATCAGATTCCGTGTCTCTTCCACGTTTGGACAATCCGACGGGTGCATGTCCGACACACCGGAGACAATGGGCGGACTTTCTGGTGTCCCTAATGGCACCTCTTCACAGACAATATAAAACCGCGCGAACCGAACTCGCCGGCATCTGCTATTGAAAATAGGGCAGATGCCGACTCAGACAGCGGCTTCGCGCGGTTATGTTTTGTTCAGAGGTGCCCATAAGGGACACACACAAAAGTCCTACAAATTGTCTTCCGGGATGCGGACATGACCCGCGGAGTGCTCCAAACTTGGAAAGACACGGATCATCGAAGATGCAAACATCCGGCTGGTTAGAAATGCCACATTTTTTGATCCGAATTTCCACCTGCATTTCCATCTGAAATCCCACGGTGTGATCTTATAATATTACTTATCACACAAAAGTGACTATGCTTATTGTGACAGTTCCTTTAAAAAAAGCCTCATGCGGTCTTCCCATGGAAGAACCGCGTGAGGCTTTTTCACATATTCGCTATCGCTTAGATCGCTGTCACAACTCCGTTTTCGCTGTCAAGCTCTACATAAGCGCTGGACTTTAATACCTCCAGTGCGTTCTTCGCGCCGATCAGTACCGGAATATCCAGGCTGAGTCCTGCAATCGCTGCATGGCAGCTGTCGCTGTCCGCCTCCACGATGAGACCGGATGCCTGACGCATCTGCTTCATCATGCAGTTGTTGGTATCTGCAGCAACGATGATGTCTCCCTCTTTGAAGTTCGCAAGATCTTCCTCGCTGTGGCAGACGCACAGGTTTGCTGCAATCTTCTTACCTGCAATTCCTTTTCCTTTTACCAGGATATGTCCTGCCACCTGCACCTTGATGAGGTTGGTCGTTCCGGATACGCCAAGCGGTACGCCGGCAGTCAGAACAACCACATCGCCCTTGCTGATCAGACCTGCCGTCTCTGCAGTGTCAACCGCATAGTCAAACAGTTCTTCCGCCTTATTCTTCTGCTCAAGAAGCAGCGGTGCAACGCCCCAGGAAAGTCCGAGCTGACGGTATACTTTCTCCGTCAGGCACGCGCCGATGATCGGAGAGTACGGGCGGTACTTGGAGATCATGCGCGCTGTGCGTCCGGACTTGGATACTGCCAGAATCGCCGCCGCATTGAGGTCTCCCGCCATCGTACAGGTTGCATGGGAAATCGCGTTCGTCACATCCGGGCTGCTCATATTCTTACGGTCCTTGAAACGCTGCAGATAGTTGATATCGCACTCGGTGCGAACCGCAATGCGGACCATCGTCTTCAATGCCTCGATCGGATACTGGCCGGCAGCCGTCTCACCGGAAAGCATGATCGCACTTGTTCCGTCATAGATTGCGTTGGCAACGTCTGTCGCCTCCGCGCGGGTCGGACGCGGATGTTTCATCATGGAATCCAACATCTGGGTCGCCGTGATAACCACTTTTCCGGCACCGCTGACTTTCTTGATAATCATCTTCTGAATGACAGGAACGTCCTCAAGCGGAATCTCTACACCCATGTCGCCACGGGCAACCATGATACCGTCGGAGACGCGGATGATCTCATCGATGTTCTGCACACCCTGCATGTTCTCGATCTTCGCGATGATATGAATGTCCTCGCCGCCTTTTTCCTCAAGAATCTTGCGGATTGCAAGCACGTCATCCGCGCAGCGCACGAAGGATGCCGCAATGAAATCATAGTCGTTCTCCACCGCAAATACAATATCGCCGTAGTCTTTCTCGCTGATGTACGGCATGGAAAGCTCCACGTTCGGAACATTCACGCCCTTTTTATTGGAAACCATACCGCCGTTCATAACGGTACAGACAATATCCATCGGCATTTTGCCCTCTGCATCCGCCTTTGTGCCCGATACTTTCTGGATCTTCTTGACTTCCAGACCGATCAGTCCGTCATCGATCAGAATGGTATCTCCCGGCTTCACATCGTCCGGCAGATCCTTGTACGTGATCGCCACACGGCTCTCATCGCCCACGATATCCTCCGTCGTCAGAGTAAATGTCTGTCCGTTCTTCAGCTCCACCTTGCCGCTTGCGAACTCTTTCAGACGGATCTCCGGCCCCTTTGTATCCAGTAGAGCCGCCACCGGACGCTTCATTTCCTCTCGCAGCTTGCGAAGCATCGTAAGTCTTCCAAACTGCTCCTCGTGTCCTCCATGTGAAAAGTTAAAGCGCGCCACATTCATGCCTTCCTCGATCAGGCTGCGCATCACATTCTCATCATCCGTCGACGGTCCTAACGTACATACAATTTTTGTCTTTCTTAACATAATATTCCTCTCTTTATTCTGTCACTTTATTTTGTAATCATGGTGCCCATGCCCGGAGTTACCTGGCTTCCATCCACATGAAGCTTTGTAATCAATACGGAGCGGATCGCCGAATCACCGATAAAGTCGATCGCAGCCTGAATCTTCGGCTGCATATCCCCTTCGCCGAACTGTCCCTGCTCCATATATTTCTTTGCTTCCGCCACTGTCATGGAATTCAGCGGGCGTTCATTCTCTGTGCCGTAATCTAGGCACACATTGTCTACGCTTGTCAAGATCACGAGCATATCTGCCTCCAGAAGCTCTGCGAGCTTTCCGGCTGCCAGGTCCTTCTCGATCACTGCACTTGCTCCCTTTAAGTTATTGTCCTGGGAAAGAACCGGTATACCGCCTCCTCCGCAGGCAACAACGATCTGATCCGCATCTGTCAGTGCGCGGATCGCATCCATCTCCACAATATCGACCGGCTTCGGCGCTGCCACGATACGGCGGTAGCCGTCTGCCACCTTCGTCACATGGTTGCCTTTTTTCTCCTCTGCCTCTGCCTCTTCCTCCGTCATCACACGGCCGATGATCTTGCTCGGCTTGTAAAATGCCTCATCGTACGGGTCAACCACCACCTGTGTCAGGATCGTGGATACCGTCTTGTAGATACCTCTGTTCAGAAGCTCTGCACGAATCGCATTCTGCAGATCATATCCGATATATCCCTGGCTCATCGCCGAGCAGACAGACATCGGCGTCGCCGTATATTCCGGATACAGACGGCAGAACTCATTCATCGCCGTGTGAATCATGCCGACCTGCGGGCCGTTGCTGTGCGTGATGACCACCTGATAGTCCTCGCGGATAAAATCAGCGACCGCTTTTGCCGTGCGCTTCGTAGCTTCCTTCTGCTCCGGCAGTGTCGTTCCCAGTGCGTCATGTCCCAGTGCGATAACGATCTTCTTTTTCTTCATTTTTATCATCCTCCAACGCTTTTATGCGCGCATTTGTAATCCCTTTTCCCTGTATACACCAAAAAATTTTACCAGTTTTATTTTATCACGAACCCTCTGTCATGCGCAATGGGCAACTTGTCACGGAAGCGTTAAAGTTTGCCGCACCAGAACGCAAAAAGCGGGAACCGCACACACGTTTTTCGTATGTGCGATTCCCGCCCTGTGTTTTCTAATCTCCCGTTTTTCCGGCCGGAATTTACCGGCTTCGTCTTGCCCAAACTTCTGCCCGGCTCCTATTCGTCCTGCGGCAGGACAAGCGAATCGATCAGTTCCCAGATCTCCTCTCTACCCTGCTTGGTCTCCGCCGAAAACGGTATGATCATCGTTCCCGGCTGCACGCCGAGTCCCTCCCGGATTGCCTTGACATTTTTCTGAATCTGGCTTCGCTTGATCTTGTCCAGCTTCGTTGCAATGATGATCGGGGCAAATCCCTGATACACCATCCACTCGTACATCATCCGGTCGTTGGCAGACGGATCATGCCGGATATCGATCAGGAGAAAGACCGCCTTCAGACGCTTGGAGGTGTGAAGATAGTTCTCGATCATTTTCCCCCACTTTGCCTTCACTTCCTCGGACGCCTTGGCATAGCCATAACCCGGAAGATCCACCAGATACATGGCGTCATTGATGTTGTAGAAATTGATCGTCTGCGTCTTGCCCGGCTGTGCGGAGGTACGCGCCAGCG
This sequence comes from Roseburia hominis A2-183, assembly GCF_000225345.1. Classification (NCBI taxonomy): domain Bacteria; kingdom Bacillati; phylum Bacillota; class Clostridia; order Lachnospirales; family Lachnospiraceae; genus Roseburia; species Roseburia hominis. Next base: position 714,080 of record NC_015977.1, on the reverse strand, counting down.
CCTTCCGGTTCATCAGCGCATTGATCAATGATGATTTCCCGACGTTTGACTTTCCCGCAAATGCCACTTCGTTGTAGGCCGTATCCGGTATCTTGCTCGTAATTCCGCAGACAATTTCAAGATTTACATTTTTGATGACCATGTTCTACTCCTTCTTTTCGCAAAAAGCGACGCGAAGCACCTGCTCCATCGTCTCTACATAGACGATCTCCAGTCCCTTTTTGATCTCACCTGATATTTCCTCGACATCCTTCTCGTTCTTCTTCGGCACACAGACCGTACGGACGCCGGCGTTTTTGGCTGCGAGCAGCTTTTCCTTCAAGCCGCCGATCGGCAGCACCCTGCCGCGGAGCGTAATCTCTCCCGTCATCGCAACATCCGCCCGCACCGGTGTCCCGGTAATTGCCGAGAGCATCGCCGTCGCCATCGTAATGCCGGCAGACGGTCCATCCTTCGGAACCGCACCTTCCGGGATGTGGATGTGAATATCATTTTTCTGGAAAAATTCCGCCGGAATGTCATACTGTCCGCCGACCGACCGGATATAGCTGATTCCTGTCTGTGCCGACTCTTTCATGACATCGCCCAGCTGACCGGTCAGCTGGAATTCCCCCTTGCCCGGCATCACGTTGACCTCGATCTCCAGCGTATCTCCGCCCACGCTCGTCCATGCAAGTCCGCGCACGATCCCGACCTCATCGGTCTCACCGCGCATATCCTGGCTGTATTTTTCCTTGCCGAGATACTTCTCAAGATTGCGCACCGTCACATCGACCGTGCTGCTTTTTCCTTCGTAGATCTCGCGCGCCGCCTTGCGCGCAATCTCCCCGATCCTGCGCTCTAACCCGCGGACTCCCGCCTCTCTGGTATAACCGCTTATGATCTTCGCGAGGGCTCCGTCGCTGACTTTGAACTGATCTTCCTTTAAGCCGTTGCGCTCCGTCTGCTTTGCCAGCAGATGTTCTCTCGCAATGTGAAGCTTTTCGTTCTCCGTGTAGCTAGTTACCTCAATGAGCTCCATACGATCCAATAGCGGTCTCGGAATCCCCTGCATGGAGTTCGCCGTCGCAATAAAAAGCACCTCCGAAAGGTCGATCGGGAGCTCCACATAGTGATCCCGGAACTTATGATTCTGTTCCGAATCCAGCACCTCAAGCAGCGCCGAGGCAGTGTCTCCCTTATAGTCACTGCTCATCTTGTCGATCTCGTCCAGAAGCATCAGCGGATTCTTCACACCGGCGCTGCGCAGACCGTTCACAAGGCGTCCTGGCATGGCTCCGACGTAAGTCTTCCGGTGTCCCCGGATCTCCGCCTCATCGCGCACACCGCCGAGGCAGATCCGCACGTATTTCTTATCCAGCGCACGTGCCACAGAGCGCGCAATGCTTGTCTTGCCGGTTCCCGGAGGTCCCACCAGACAGATGATCGGGCTTTCTCCCTTGCTCGTCAGATTGCGTACCGCGAGAAACTCCAACATACGCTCCTTGACTTTCTCCAGACCGTAGTGATCTTCCTCCAGAATCCGCTCTGCGTTTGCAAGGTCTTTGTTGTCCTCGGACGCTTTATTCCACGGAAGCTCCAGCAGCGTCTCGATATAACCGCGGGTCACCGCGCTCTCCGATGAATTCGCGCTGATGCTCTTGAAGCGGTCAATCTCCTTCTTGATGCGGTTTTTCACTTCCTGGTCGGCATCCAGCGCATCCAGTGCTTTCTGGTACTCGTCCGCATCCGATTCCGTATTGTCCTCGCCGAGTTCCTCCCGGATGAGCTTCATCTGCTCGCGCAGTATGTATTCCTTCTGGTTCTTATCCACGCGCTCTTTGACTTTGCTCTGGAATTCATTCTGGATGGCAGTGATTTCAATCTCTTTTAAAAGGAGCGCCATCAATACCTCATAGCGCTCCGTAAGTGTCATTGCCTCCAGAATCTTCTGCTTTTCTTCGTAAGAAACCGGCAGATTGTTCGCAACCTGATCCATCAGCTTCGGCAGATCCTGTATGGTACCGATCTGGCGCAGCAATTCTTTTCCGGCACGCGGATTTACTGTCTGATACCGGCTGTATGTCTCCTGTACACTGCGCACCATCGCAGCTTTGGTCTCTTCCGAAAGCCCCTCCTCCGGCAGCACGCACGGCACCACCTCTGCCAGAAGATACGGATCCGTCTGTGCAAAAGCCGAAAGTTCGGCTCGCTCGATACCCTCAACCAGAATTCTTACGATATTGTTTTGTAATTTGATTACCTGCTTTACTTCAGCGATCACACCGATATGGTATACATCGTCCGCTCCCGGTTCTTCCTGTTCGACATTCTTCTGCGCCGACAGGAAAATCTTCTGGGAATCCATCATGCACTGTTCGATCGCACGGATGGACCGGTCACGGCTGATGTCAAAATGCGCAATCATTCCCGGAAGAATGACCATCCCGCGAAGCGCAACCGCAGGTATTTTTAAGATTTCTGTATCCAACATATCCTCTATTTTTCTTCTATGGTCTTTAATTTCTGCTCCTCAATGGAAAGCTTCTCCTCCACCAGATCCTTGGTGATCTCACACTCGGTGATGCTCTCATCCGACGGAATATGGTACATCAGATCCAGCGTCACAGCCTCCATAATCGCGCGCAGTCCTCTCGCTCCCGTCTTGCGCTCGAGCGCCTTGTCAGCGATCGCCTCCAGTGCGTCCGCGTCAAATGCAAGCTTCACGCCATCCAGCTCAAACAGCTTCTCGTACTGTCTGGTCAGCGCATTCTTCGGCTCTTTTAAGATGCGGATCAGGGCGTCGCGGTCTAACATATCCAAAGATACCGTCACCGGCACACGGCCTATGAACTCCGGGATCAGACCGAACTTCACAAAATCCTGCGGCAGCGCATGCTTCAACACATCGCCGATATTGTACTCATTCTTTGACTTGATGTCCGCGTTGAAACCGATTGCCTTCTGATCCATACGCGTCTCAATGATCTTCTCAAGTCCGTCAAATGCTCCTCCGCAGATGAACAGAATGTTCGTCGTATCGATCTGGATCAGTTCCTGTTGCGGATGCTTTCTGCCTCCCTGCGGCGGTACCGATGCAATCGTTCCCTCAAGGATCTTAAGCAGCGCCTGCTGTACACCCTCGCCGGATACATCTCTCGTGATAGACACGTTCTCGGACTTCTTGGAGATCTTATCGATCTCATCGATATAGATGATACCGTGCTGGGCACGCTCAATGTTGTAATCTGCCGCCTGAATAATCTTCAAGAGGATATTCTCTACATCCTCACCGACATAACCTGCCTCTGTCAACGTCGTGGCATCTGCAATCGCAAACGGCACATTTAAGACACGCGCCAGCGTCTGCGCCAGCAGCGTCTTACCGGAACCGGTCGGGCCAAGCATCAGGATGTTGCTCTTCTGCAGTTCCACGCCCAGATCGTCCCCTGCCATAATTCTCTTGTAATGGTTATATACTGCAACGGAAAGAACCTTTTTCGCCTGATCCTGTCCGATCACATAATCGTCCAGAAAGGCTTTTAATTCTTCCGGTTTTAAAAGGTTGATCTGCTCCGTCTCTTCTGCGGTGCCGGTCTCTTCCTCGTTCTCAAACTCTTCCTCAATAATCTCTGCACAGATGTCCACACACTCATCACAGATATATGCCCCTTTCGGTCCTGCGATCAGCTTGCGCACCTGTCCCTGAGATTTTCCGCAAAAGGAGCAGCGGATCTCATCATCACTTCTTCCTGCCATTTTTAACTATTCTCCATGTTCTATCTTACTTCCTGCCAAAATCAGGTCTTATTTGCTTTCTTCCTTCTTGGTGTCCTTGCGGATGATGACATCGTCGATCAGTCCGTACGCCTTTGCCTCCTCGGCAGACATGTAGTAATCGCGCTCGGTATCGGCAGCAACCACATCGTACGGCTTGCCGGTGTTGGCAGCGAGAATCTCATTTAACTTTTTCTTGGTCTTTAAAATGTTCTCCGCTGCGATCTGGATCTCTGTCGCCTGTCCTTTGGCTCCGCCGGACGGCTGATGGATCATGACCTCCGCATTCGGAAGCGCATAGCGCTTGCCCTTTGTTCCTCCCGCGAGCAGGAATGCACCCATGCTTGCTGCAAGTCCGATGCAGATGGTGGACACATCACACTTGATGTACTGCATTGTATCGTAAATCGCCATACCCGCTGTCACCATACCGCCCGGGGAGTTGATGTAAAGCTGGATGTCCTTGTTCGGATCTTCGGACTCCAAAAACAGCAGCTGTGCCACAACAAGGCTTGCCGTTGTCTCATTGACTTCCTCTCCAAGGAAAATAATACGATCTTTTAACAGGCGGGAATAAATATCATAATTGCGTTCTCCGCGGCTGGTCTGCTCTACGACGTAAGGTACTAAACTCATATTCGATCCTCCATTTTATACTTTTTTAATAATTACTTATAAGCTTAAACAGACCGGCCCAATAGAGCCAGTCTGTCTGTTTTGCAATAAGAACTGACAGGGGAATTACTCCTCTGTTCCCTCTTTCTCTTCTGCTTCTTTTTCTTTCTTGGATTTTGCTTTCGCTCTCTCCTTCACGTTCTCCATGATCAGGTCTACTGCCTTGGTCACTGCAAGGTCTCTCTTCATGGATTCCTTCTCGTTGTCGCCGATGTACTCTTTGAGCTTGTCAGCTTCCATACCGTACTGTGCTGCCATCTTCTCAATCTCAGCATCAAGCTCTTCATCGGTGATCTCGATCTTCTCATCCTTTGCAATCTGCTCTAATACCAGGCTGCTCTTGATGCGTGTCTCAGCTTCCGGGCGAACCTGCTCTTTTAACTTGTCGAGTGTCAGACCGGAGAACTGCATGTACTGCTCCATGGAAAGACCGCTCTGTGCCAGTCTCTGAGCAAATTCATTGACCATGTTCTCACACTGTGTCTCGATCATTGCCTCCGGGATCTCCATGGTGGACTTGTCAATGATCTTCTGGATTGCCTCGTCCTCCTTGGTCTTCTTAGCCTCGTTCTCCTTCTCTACCTCAAGGTGCTTCTTAACGTCAGCCTTGTACTCCTCTAAGGTATCGAACTCGGATACATCCTGTGCGAACTCATCGTTCAGTTCCGGAAGCTCCTTGCACTTTACTTCGTGGATCTTAACCTTGAACATTGCAGGCTTTCCGGCAAGATCTGCTGCCTGATACTTCTCAGGGAAGGTTACGTTTACTTCTACTTCGTCGCCGGCATTCTTGCCTACGAGCTGATCCTCGAACGTATCGATGAAGGAATGGGAACCGATCTCAAGCGGATGATTCTCACCCTTGCCGCCCTCAAATGCAACGCCATCAACAAATCCCTCGAAGTCGATCACTGCGGTATCGCCGTTTGCGATCGGTCTGTCTGTAACGGTAACAGTTCTTGCGTTGTTATTTCTCTCTTTCTCTACTGCTGCCTCTACCTCTTCGTCAGATACGGAGGTATCGATCTTGGTTACCTGAACACCAAGATACTTGCCAAGCTTTACTTCCGGTCTTACAGCAACCTCTGCTGTGAAGATGAAAGGCTTGCCGGACTCGATCTGTACCACGTCGATGGTCGGTCTGGATACGATGTCAATACCGCTCTCCTCTACTGCTGCAGGATAGTTCTCCTGGATCAGGGTGTTTGCTGCGTCCTCATAGAACACTGCCTCGCCGTACATCTTCTCGATCATCTTTCTCGGAACTTTACCTTTACGGAAACCAGGCATGCTGATCTTGCCTTTTTCTTTCAGGTAAGCAGCCTGGATTGCTTTCTCTACTTCTTCGGCAGCCACTTCAATGGTAAGCTTTGCCATATTCTTTTCTAAGTTTTCTACCTGTACACTCATTGTAACTATCTTCCTCCTTAATATATATGAAATATCATGTACATCTTCCGTCCATCGCATGACATTCGTCACGCCAGTCGCCTGCAGCCCTTTTTTAAGGGTTCCTGCCTGTCTTTCGGAAAAAAGGGCGTACTACGACTATCACAGTCATTTAAGGATTATAACATACAAGACCGGAAAATACTAGCTTTTTTTTGATTTCTTTGCGGTTTTTCCGCCAAAAACACGCCCTAGAGCTCCACACCGCGATGTTCTACAGAGGTAGAGAACACAATCAGCGTCTTTGTCCGTCCAAAATACTGTAATTCCCCGATAAAACGGTCGAGTTCCATCGTATTTTCAAACAAAACCTCTAACAGCATGGAATAGTCGCCGGTCACACAGTTACACTCAATCACGTTTTTGCACTTTTTTATATAGCGAATGATGGAGGTTCTGTCAAGCCGCATCCGCTTTTCGCTGCGCGGCTTTCTTACTCTCTCACCCGGCTTCGTACTGCTTTTTTCTCACGGGTTTTTTTCACGGTACACCCTTCCGCCTCTCTCATTCGGCTTCGTACTGCTTTTTTCTCACGGGGTTCTTTTTCCGCTCCACGCTCCGCAGCTGCTTCTTCCGCGCGGTCTCTTCCCGTCGCTTCGCATGCGCCGCCTCCGCCAGAAGCTTCTTATAGTTAAGCAGCCGGCGTTCCGGCAGTCTTCCGTCCCGCACTGCCTCCTGCACCGCACACCCCGTCTCTTTTTCATGTCTGCAGTCTCTGAATCTGCAATGCTGCGCCAATTCCTCAATATCCGAAAATGTCGTATCCATCCCGCATTTTGCATCCCCTACGCCAAGTACGCGCATTCCCGGTGTATCTATGACACGGGAGCCATCCGGCAGAAGGATCATCTGCCGGTAAGTCGTCGTATGGCGTCCTTTGGAATCATCCTCCCGGATCGCGCCGGTATCCATAACCGTCTCCCCACACAGCGCATTCACAAACGTGGATTTGCCGACACCGGATGATCCCAGCAGCACTACCGTTTTTCCCGCACCCAGATAGCGTTGCACGTGTTCCATCCCTTCGCCCGTTACCGCACTTACCGCACACACTGCAACTCCCGGCGCCTGCCTCTCCACAAGATTTACATAATATTCCGGTTCCTCGCAGAGATCTTTTTTCGTCAGTATGACAACCGGCGTCGCCCCGCTCTCCCACGCGGCTGTCAGATAACGGTCCAGCCGGTTCTGGTTAAAATCATGATTCATCGACATGACCAGAAACACATAGTCAAAGTTTGCCGCCACCGCCTGGCGCTCCATGCCGGGCGTCGGATTTTCCCGGTAAAACACGCTCGTTCTGGGAAGCGTCTCAAGGATCAGTGCATCCCCGCACCGGTTTGTCTGAATACGCACCCGGTCACCCACTGTCGGAAATGCCTCCCCGCCCTTGTCCTGATAATACACACCGGTCTTTAACCTGGCATTAAGCTTTGTATCTGACGTTTCCTGTTCCACAAGAATCTCATAACGTTCTCTGTGTACCGCTGTGATCAGTGCCGTCGCTTTCGTATTTTCTGTTTTATTTCCTGTATGTTCCATCCGTTTTCCTCTTTCCTCTCAATTTTCCATTCACTGTTTCTTTCCATTCCTACAATCTCCATTCTGTTTTTCTCCATTTTTACATTCCTCCTTTATTAAAAAGAATCTCGCTTGCGAGATTCTCCGCACGCGAGCGGTTCGCAAAGCGATATTTTCCTTACCGCGAGCTGCGCATCCTCGCGGAGCGTTTTTTATTTCATAGGAAAGTTCCACTTTCACACATGAATGTATCACGGTATTTCCTATGAAATTAAAAAGCATTCCTGCCACATTCCTGCACCGCAATGCTTCTGCCTTCATTCATTCTGTTTTTTGTGCCGGATTGCCGTTTCCAGATTGTAAAAAGCAATCGACGGCTTGCAACACCCATTTTTCAATAAGCATTGCCGGCTTGCAACATCCATTTTTCAACAAGCATTGCCGGCTTCCAGTCTCCGGGTTTTCCAACATAATCGCAGATTTATACCAGGCGCTTCACCATAAAGTGATCGTCCGCATAGCTGCCGTCCCGATACCGGACACTGTGCGGCTGCGTTCCCCAGATCTCAAACCCGAGGCTCTCGTACAGTCGGATGGCAGGTGTGTTTGTGCTCACCACTTCAAGTTCTGCCTGCTCATATCCGCACTGCTTCGCCACCGTAAGCACCGTCTTTAGCATTTCCCTGCCGATTCCGAGCCCGCAGTATTTCTGATAGAGGGCAATCGCAACACTGCAGCGATGCGCATAGCGCTCATAATTTCCCAGAGACATCAGGGAACAGTTTCCGACATGTTCTCCAGCAACGGTTCCGATCAACATCAGTTCCCGCGGTTCTTTTACGATTCCTTCTATAAAATGTTCCTCCTGCTCCGGTGTAAGACTGATCTCATCCGGCTCACGTATCAGAAATGGCGTCTCCCCGGCAGTCACTTTCAGATACCGGATCAGATCATTTGCATCCGTCACTGCTGCACTGCGCAGAATACAGCTTCGCCCGTCCCGACAGGTAATTTCTCTTGGTTCATAAATCATAATTGGGTCTCCTCCCTGTGATCTGTATCACTCCGGCACTTTATTTTTTCCACATTTTCTTCCGTGATCGTCAAAAAGTCGATCTGCACGGTATCGCTGCCGCCGCAAATCCCGGCAAAAACAGGTTTCTCTGACACGATGCGTCATGATAGTCCCGGCTTTTCCGCTTTTTGTGCATCCACCGGAATCGGTTTTTCCTCTTTTATGCATCCACCGGAACATGCTTTTCCTCTTTTTGTGCATCCACCGGAACATGCTTTTCCTCTTTTATGCATCCACCGGAACATGCTTTTCCGGTGTCAGACCTTACCTGGATGCGTTTGCATGTATTACGCATCCTTTAGATCGATTCCTGCTTCCCGCAGATTTCTTCGCAGTTCCGGCATATCCTGATGATAAACGCATCCCCGCATTCCCAGGCGTATCCCCGCTTCAATGTTTGCCGGCGAGTCGTCCACAAAATAGCTTTCCTGCGGCTCAATCTTCATTTTCCGGAAGAAATCCACATACGCTTCGCGTTCCGGCTTCAGATATCCACACTCACACGAAATCCAGATGCCGTCCATATACCCTACAGACGGAATATTTTTTGAAAATGCCCGGAAACGGTGTGATGTATTTGACATCAAAAACAAATGGTACCCCTGTTCCTTCAACTCTCCCAGAAGCGCCTCCATCGGCGGATTCGGCTCCTGCTTCATCCGAAACTCCCTCACGAAACGCTCCACAAGCTCCCACTCACTCTGCAGAATTCTCTTGCAAATGGAACGTACCGCTTCCTCATCGGTCATTGTTCCTCTGTCCATGCAAATCCACTCCACCGATGCACAAACCTGATTTTTCAACAATGCTGCCTGCGCTTCATCCTCTGTATATGTCCCGATGTAATCGCTCAGCTTATATTTTGTCAGAACATTTCCCATATCAAATACGATATTTTTCATTTTATCTCCATATTCCGTTGACCTGCTGCGTCACATTGTTCCGGCGCATGCGCGTACTCTTATCTTTCTATGTCGATCCGGCGCATGCGCGCACTCTTATCTTTCTATATTGATCTGGCACATGCGCATTGCATCAAGCGCTATCTCGTGGCTTTTCGGCGTTACCCCTGCACAGCAGGATGCATCCACGATAATCGGTGTCTCCGGCAAAAATGCTTTCAATAACAATGCATTTGAGATCACACAAATGTCCGTGCAGAGTCCAACCAGCGTAATGTCCTCGATCTGCTCTTTTCTATTCTCCTCCTGCAGCAACTCGCCAAGCTTCTCCGAACCGAATGTCACCTTATCAATCGCCTCCGCCTCCCGGAGCGCCTCTAGCTGCGGACAGATCTCCCAGCCTTTCGTGCCCTTGATGCAGTGCGGCACCGGAAGATGTTTTCCCTCCTGTGTCTCTAAATACCGCTCTCCATGTGTATCCCGCGTGAAAATCACTTTTCCCGGAAACTCGCGGATTTTCTGCTCCACCCGTGGGACAATGGCGACCGCCTCCGGTGTTCCAAGCGCTCCATTGATAAAATCATTCTGCATGTCCACCACAATCAATATTTTCTGCATCTTTTCTCCTCCTTCTGAAACTTCGCGGGTCTCACGGTCTCTTTTTCCTCTCTCAGACCCGCAGGGCACCTCTTTTTCACGAATTTCTTCTGTTTTTCGCTCTCCGCGGGTCTCACGAGCTCTTTTTTCTTTCCTAGACCCGTTTTTTCTCTTTTTTCGGGTCTCACGGTCTCTTTTTCCCCTCTCAGACCCGCAGGGCACCTCTTTTTCACAAATTTCCTCTGTTTTTTCGCTCTTCGCGGGTCTCACGGGCTCTTTTTCCTCTCTCAGACCCGCAGGGTGAACCTTTCTAACTCGGCTGCAGACCAGGTCCACCCTTCCAACTCAGTTGCAGACCAAGTCTACCGTTCCAGCCCAACCGCAGCCGCAACGCCTCATCTTCCAATTTTTTATTCCAGCCCCGCGAACTGCGCCATGTAAAGATCGTAATAAGCACCTTTTTTCTTCATCAGCTCTGCCGGACTTCCCTGCTCTAAGATGCAGCCCTGGTCGATGACAAAAATGCGGTCTGCATTCTGGATGGTCGAAAGGCGGTGTGCAATCACGAAACTGGTTCTGCCGGACAGCAGTGCCTCAATTCCCTTTTGCACAAGAATCTCGGTGTGTGTATCAATACTGGACGTTGCCTCATCCAGAATCAGAATCTTCGGCATCGAGATCATCGTCCGCGCAAACGCAATCAGCTGGCGCTGTCCGATCGAAAGTCCTGCTCCATGTTCCTTCAACTCCGTGTCATACCCTTTTTCCATTTTCATAATGAACTCGTGCGCATTGACGGCCTTCGCCGCAGCGATCATCTCCTCATCCGTAGCGTCAAGCTTTCCATATAAAATATTTTCACGCACAGTGCCGTGGAAAATAAAATTGTCCTGTGTCATGACACCCATCTGCCGCCGCAGGCTTTCGATGGAAATCTTCGTGAGATCGTAGCCATCCACCGAAATGACACCATCCTCAATGTCATAGAATCGACTGATCAGATTCACGATCGTCGTCTTGCCCGCGCCTGTCGGTCCGACAAGCGCAATCGTCTCTCCCGGCTCCACCACAAAACTCACATCGGAAAGCACCTTTGTCTCCGCCGGCGTTCCCTTATCGTATGTGAAGCTGACATGGGAAAATTCCACTCTTCCCTGTACTTCCGGCAGTTCCGTCACGTCCGCCGCATCCACGATATCTGCCTTTGTATCCAGAATATCAAAAATTCGCTCCGCCGCCGTTAAGTTTGTCACCAGATTATTATAAAAATTACTCAGATTCATAATTGGGTTCCAGAACATATTGATGTACGTGCCGAATGCAACCAGAAGTCCGACTGAAACCTTTTCAAAACCGAGAAAGCGGACGCCGACCAGATAGAGCATCATCGCGCCGATTCCCCAACAGAAATCAATCACCGGTCCGAACATATCCGCATAGCGCACCGCGTCCACGAACGACTGCTGATGCTCATCTGTCAGATTTCCGAAAATCTCTCTTGTCTCCTCCTCGGCGCCAAAACTCTGCACCACATTCATTCCCGCAATGTCCTCATGCACATAGGCATTGAGGTTGGATGATTTTTTGCGGAAAATCTGCCAGCGCTTATGCGAGGCAGTCTGCACAAACCAAATGCCGCCGATCATCAGCGGAATCGTGCTGAGTGATGCAAGTGCCAGACGCCAGTCCTTTATCAGCATGATCACCACAACACCGATGACCGTGATCAGTTCCGGAATCAATGTTGTCACTACATTTACCAGAACATCCCGCAGCGAATTCACATCGCCGATGATTCTCGCCAGAATCTTTCCGGTCGGTCTGCTGTCAAAAAAAGAAAACGACAGCGTCTGAATGTGTTCGTACAGATCCTGACGGATGCGCAGCAGAATCTTGTTCGATACCACCGCCATCACGTACATACGGATCTTCACCATAATGATAAAAATAATATTCAGTCCCAGCGCAAACAGACCGAGTCCCATCAGACCTTTCATATCTTTATTTGCAATATAATGGTCGATCGCCTCCTCAATCAGAAGCGGATTGACCAGTGAAATGGCAACCGTCACAGCCATGCAGAGCAGCACGCCGATCAGGATTGCTTTATATTCCAGTAAGTAGGAGAACAACCTTCGGAAAATCTTCTTTTTGTCAGTGTTCTCCATAAATTCATCTTCACGATAGGAATTAACTGCCATGAACTCTCATCCCCTTTTCCTCTATAATAAACATTTTCATTCGCTGCGCCCGCTCGGGCGGCTTCGCCTCCCTCGCTGTACGGCATTCGCCGCATCCCTGCCGTTCGCCTGCTCTCAGCAGCACGCTGCTGGTGCCGGCTCTCCTGCAGAGGCGCTGCTCATTGCTAACGCACCATACTGTGCCATGTAGGTGTCGTAGTACAAGCCTTTCTTTGCGAGAAGCTCCTCGTGTGTCCCGCGCTCCGCAATCTTTCCGTCTGCAAGATAAATAATCTCATCCGCATGACGCACCGCCGAGATGCGGTGTGCAATGATAATCTTTGTCGTATCGCGCAGAGCGTTTAACGTCTGCTGGATCTCATGCTCCGTCTCCATATCAAGCGCCGAGGTCGAGTCGTCAAGCACCAGAATCGGGCCGTGCTTTGCCAGCGCGCGCGCAATGCTGATCCGCTGCTTCTGTCCGCCCGAAAGTCCGACACCGCGCTCCCCGATGACAGTCTCGTACTGTTCATCCATCTTCTCAATGAACCCGCGTGCTTTGGCATCCTCTGCCGCGAGGCGCACCGCCTCCATCTGAAGTTCCTTGCGCTGTCCCATCTTGATGTTCTCCTCGATCGTATCCGAGAAAAGGAACACATCCTGCAAAACAACCGCGATGTTGCTGCGGAGCTGATGCACATCCATATTTCGCACATCCACACCGTCAATCTTCACCGCGCCGTCCGTCACATCGTAAAACCGCTGGAGCAGATTGACGATGGAGGATTTGCCGGAACCGGTCGCCCCCATGATACCGAGCGTCTTTCCTGCCGGAACGGTAACATTGATGTCCTGCAGAATCTTCTGCCCGTCCATGACAAAGCCCGCGTGGTCAAAACAGATCTCTCCCCGGATTTCGTCAAGCACCTTTGGATGCTCGTCGTTTTTGATCTTCGGCTGCTCCGCATAAATCTTGCGGATCTTCTTATAAGATGCCACCGCGGACGACACATCGTTCGTCAGCCAGCCCAGCATCTCCATCGGCCAGGTACAGTTCCTGCTGTACTCCACAAACGCCACCAGCGCACCCAGTGTCATCTCACCGTTCATGACAAAAATACCGCCCAGGATCGTCGAACAAACCGGAAGCACCTTTCCCACAAACGAAAACAGCGGGTAATACTTTGTCAGTACCTTTGCCTGTGAAACATTCAGTTCGTAATACCGGTTGTTGTGGGATAAAAATTTTTCAATCTCATGCTTTTCCCTTGCAAACGCCTTGACTGTGCGCACGCCTGCAAGATTCTCCTCCGCCACAGTTGTCAGCACGGCATTTTCCTCACTGATGTCCTCGTAAATCTTGTCGAGCTTGCGCTCCATGATGATCGCGACCGTACCGCACAGGATCATTGTGGCAAGCGGCACGAACGCCAGCTTCCAGTTGAGCGAAAACATGCAGTACAGTACCATGGACACATGAATGATAACCTCGATGACAAGCATGCCCACATAGCCCATCGCATTCCAGATTTTATCCACGTCATCCTTGACACGCGCCATCAGTTCTCCCGTGTTCGTGTCCTCAAAATATCCCATGGACAGCGACTGGATATGGTCGAACAGATCCTTGCGCATTGCCGATCCGATCTTGGATGCCAGCACGTCGAACGTGAACTCCTTGCAGTAGCCGAAAATACTCCTGCCGATTCCCACGATCACGATTCCAACCAGAAGTTTCGTCAAAAGCTCCAGTTTTCCGCCTATGATGACATCATCCACAATCTGCTGTGTGATCTTCGGATACAGCATATCCAGAACGATCGCCGTCACCATCGAAAATACCGCAAACAGATACCCATACCAATAGCGTCCGATATAGGTGTATAACTTTTTCATTCCCTAATCTCCTCCTTCTTGTCAGTTCCCCGGTGTCACCTTCCTGCAAAACAAAAAAGCGAGGGGGCATCCCGTTACGGATTCTCCTCGCTTTTTGCGTAAAAAAATCCGTGGCATCTTTCGATCACCACGGTCTATCATCAGGAATGGTATTGTCACATTTTCACGCCATCCGCATCTTCTCATACGGCATGTGCATTACTTCTGACCGTTACTCCCCACCGAGGCAATCATATGATTCTGCTTTTTCACTTCCACGACGTTACTTGTAATTCTACTCATAATGCTTACCTCTCTTTCCTTAAAATTTAGATTACATGTTGTCTTACAAAAACCAGTATACGCATACCTCTTTTTAAATGTCAAGAAAATTCTCATAATTTACCATTATAATATTTGATTTCGTGCAAATAATAGGATTAGGAATTACAGTAATTCATTATTGTACTCCTAAATCACACCGGAAGATGTTCCGGGAAAACAGACGACAATATGGAGGGAAAAACCATGAGTGGATCTAGCAATTCTAATTCCGGCACAAACCAGATGGCAGTGCCGCAGGCAAAAGAGGCAATGAACCGTTTTAAGCAGGAAGTTGCAAGTGAGATCGGTGTACCGTTAAAGGACGGCTACAACGGCGACTTGACTTCCGCACAGGCCGGAAGCATCGGCGGCGAGATGGTCAAGAAAATGATCATGAAGCAGGAAGAGCAGATGTCCGGCAAATAAACCGGCTTCTTCTGCCCATTGCACCAAAAACGGGGCTGTCGCTTTAAGCAGGCAGTCCCGTTTGGCATGAGAAGAAATAGGACAAGAGAATCATGCCCTTCGATTTCAGATGGAATGCAGATGGAATATTTTTTGTGAAAAAATGAGAGCATTTCTTTCTGCCGGATATTTGCATCGGATTCCGTGTCTCTTCCACGTTTGGACAATCCGACGGGGACATGTCCGGCACACCAAAGACAATGGGCGGACTTTCTAGCCGCCCTAACTGTACTCCCTCATAGACAATATAAAACCGCGCGAACCGAAACTCGTTGCCATCTGCTATTAAAAACAAGGCAGATGACAATTCAGACATCGGCTTCGCGCGGTTATGTTTTATTGCGACATAAGGATGGCTGATTTATGCCATCCGGTGTTTGGTACTGGTAAGGGCGGCACAAAAGTCCTACAAATTGTCTTCGGGGTGCGGACATGACCCGTGGAGTGTTCCAAACTTGGAAAGACACGGATCATCGCGGATGCAAATATCCGGCTGGTTAGAAATGCCGCATTTTTGAACAGAATTTCCATCTGCATTTCCATCTGAAATCGTGAGGCATGATCTTCTTGTCCTATTACTTATCATTCCATTACGTGTCACGCCAAAAGGGGACTGCCCGTTTCACGCGGCAGCCCCTTTTTTGTGCTCTTTTATTTTTCGTGCATCCAGACGCGCATCTGGTTTAAACCGCGGTTTCCCCATGCAAAATAAGGGATTGCGCGAAGCGTAACCGTTTCTTCCTTCGGCGGTTCCTCGGTGTAGAGTTCCTCCGACGGCACAAGCCGGATCCCCGCCACATCGAGCAGTGTGAGACCGGAAAGCCTGCCTTCCGTGCATACGAGAGCCTTTGCATCCAGTTCTTTTTTTACCGCAAGCGCCTGCAGATTGGCTCCGTTGTCAGCGCCCTCAAAGCAGTAGACCACAGGTCCGCGCATCAGCGCCACGCATCCGACGTCCTCGCGTACATGCGTACTCGCATAAATTTTGCGCACCGGCAGTGGAAAATGAAGTTCCACCTGATCGTCGCTTCCCCATTTTCTGCTGATGTACAAATAGCCATCACGGATTTCTCCGGCAGTATCAAACGCCTCCCCGTTGACCGTCACGCGCAGGTCTTTCACATAAGCCGGGATATGAATGGCAAGTGTAAAGAGTTCGTCGATCTTCGCGGACACATGGTAAGTCACGCTTCCCTCCCACGGGTATGCGCTCTCCACGCGGATGTCCGCCTTGCCGAGCGCCGCCTCCTGTCCCAGAAACAGATGGGAATACACCGCCGTCTCGTCCTCATCCCACGCATATTTTCCAAGGGAGGTCACCATGCGGACCAGGTTCGGCGGGCAGCATGCGCACGCATACCAGCCCGGACGCTCCGGAATCACATGTTTGTAACCGAAAATCTCGCCGGACACACCCGGATTGACCTCCAGCGGATTGACGTAGAAAAACCGCTTTCCGTCGAGCTGCATACCGCTGATGATGCCATTGTAGAGCGCCCGCTCCATCACATCGGCATATCTTCCGTTCTTCTCCGTCTTTAACATATTTCTCGCAAAAAAGACCAGACCGATCGACGCACAGGTCTCCGCATAGTTCATATCGTTCGGCAGTTCATACTCTTTTGTGAATGCCTCGCCCTCCACGGTCGAGCCGATGCCTCCGGTGATGAACATCTTTTTCTGCGTCATATTCTCCCAGAGCCGTCTGCACGCTGCAAACAACTTCTCATCGTGATCCTCCGCCGCAAGATCTGCCATCGCCGTGTACATATATACGGCGCGCACACTGTGTCCCACAGCCTCATCCTGCTCGTAGATTGTCGCATGGCTCTGGTTGTACTTTGTGTCGTCCGGGATCATATTGCCAAAATGCGTCCAGCCCCTGCGCTCGGTCTCCTCCTTAAAGAAGTTCGGATTCTTTCCACGCTCCTCGAGGAAATAGCGCGCCATGTCCTTGTAGGCTTCCTTTCCGGTCGCATGGTACATGCGCATCAGACCGATCTCCACCTCCTGGTGTCCCGGAATGCCCGGAATCTTATCCTCTCCGAACCGGTTCATGATATGCTGCGCCATCCGCTCCATCACGCCGAGCAGCTTGTCTTTTCCGGTCGCCTCGTAATACGCCACTGCCGCCTCCATCATATGGCCTGCGCAGTAGAGTTCATGGCACTCTAACAGATTCTGCCAGCGGTGCTCCGGCTCCTTGATCGTGAAAAATGTATTCAGATAACCGTCCGGCTGCTGTGCCTTTGCGATAATGTCAATGATGTCGTCCGCGCGCTGTTCCAACGCCGCATCCGGCTTGATCACGAGCGAGTACGCCACACCTTCCAGCCATTTTGCCACATCGCTGTCCTGGAATACCATCCCGTAGAACTCACCTTCCATCAGTCCTGCCGCAATGCGGAAATTATCCAGCGCATGGCTCTTCTCCACGCCTTCTTCTTTATCGTTTAATACCCTCTCCTGAAACGGTATCACAGTATCTGTGATCTTTTCCTGCATACCGCTCCAGAACGGGTCTTTGATCCGAATTTGCTGTAATGCAATCTCTTTGCTCATCTCTTTTCCCCCATCAGTTCCGATATTCACGGGTCATTTCCAATTCTCTGGCGAGATCCTCCGGCGTCCTGTACTTGCGGAATACCTTCTCGAGCACATAGTTTTTCACCAGTGCAAACACTCCCGGAAACAGTACAATCAGGCACTGTGTATCGTTGCACATCAGAACAAACAGCACAAACACAGCTACTAAAAGCGCCGACCATCCCAGATTTGCCACCACCATCACAAGCGTCTTCTTCATGGACTCCCGTATGGTTCCCTCAAACCTCGCCATATACGCCGTCAGGTAAAACTCCCACGCCAGCGCCATGGCAGAAAGTACAATAAAAAAATAATACAGCGCACCAAGCGCCGAGCCCTGTGCCAGAAACTGTCTGGTCACCACAAGGTCCGCCGCAAGAAACGCTGCCAGTATTCCCCACAGCAGCCATGCTCCTGTGGTCTGTTTCAAATCCGTTTTCAGAGCCGTGCAATATTCCCGGAATGCATAGCCCTGTCCATGTACAATGCTTTTATTGACCGCATGGTACACCGCCGCTGTGGCGGCTCCCATGGTAACGACCGGAATGCTGCATACAATCCACAGCGCGCCGAGAATCAGGCAGTCCGCCAGTCCTCCCAGTATGCGGAAAACGTTGTTGTTGTAATCAAAAAACTGATTCATATGCCCTCCATTCCGGTCTAAGCCATTCGGTTATTTTTTCAGACGGATGCTTACCACGCTGCATGCCGGAATCTGTACCCGTATGCCGTCCGCCGTCTTCTCGTAATCTGCAAATGCCTGCTCCGTCACCACTTCCGGTGCCTCAAACGTGTTGTGTGCATTCATCGTTCCTGCCACAACACTCGCCTCGCATACGCCGTATGCAGCGCCGTCGTCCGTCAGCTGGATGGTCACATTCTCCGCAGCTTCCAGTGAATTGTTGGTCAGTGTCACCGTGATCACGCCGTCCGCGTTCTCCGATACAGACTCAATCACCTTCGGCAGTTCGTTCTTGCCTGCTCCTACGGTTCCAGCACCGATCAGATCGCTTCTGAGAAGAGTTGCTCCCTGATGATGACGATACATATGGAATACATGATAGGTCGGTGTCTTGATCATCTTCTCGCCGTCGGTCAGCATGACAGACTGGAGTACATTGATGAGCTGTGCGATGCATGCCATCTTCACACGGTCGGAATGTTTGTTGAAGATGTTGAGTGTCATACCTGCCACAAGTGCATCACGCATGGTGTTCTGCTGATACAAAAATCCCGGGTTGGTTCCCGGCTCTACGTCCGTCCAGATTCCCCACTCGTCAACGATCAGACCGATCTTCTTGTCCGGATCGTACTCATCCATAATCGCACCGTGGCGGTTGATGAGTTCGTCCATGAAATAACCTCTCTTTAAGGTCTGGTAGAAAATCTCCTCCGTGAAGTCTGTTGCGCTTCCCTTCTTATTCCAGTCATCCTCCACCTCAGGAAGTGTATAATAATGAAGGGAAAGACCATCCATCATTCCATGGAAACGCGGCTCGCAGTGATCAAAGCAGGTCTCCATCACCTTTTTCGTCCACTCGTAATCATCCACGTTCGGTCCGCAGCAGATCTTTGCGATCGGGTCATTTCCAGCATAGTTTCTCACATATGTCTGGTATCTGCGGTACTCATCTGCATAATGCTGCGGGCGCATATTTCCGCCGCATCCCCAGTTCTCATTGCCGACACCGAAGTAATCGATCTTCCACGGCTCCTCATGACCGTTCTGCTTGCGCAGGTCTGCCATCGGGGATACGCCGTTGAACGTAATGTACTCTACCCACTCGCTCATCTCACGAACCGTACCGCTTCCGAGGTTGCCGTTGACATAGGTCTTGCAACCAAGCTGACGGCACAGTTCAAAGAACTCGTGTGTTCCGAAGCTGTTGTCCTCGACAACGCCGCCCCAGTGTGTATTGATCATTTTCTTTCTGGATGCTTTCGGTCCGATACCGTCCATCCAGTGATATTCGTCTGCAAAGCATCCGCCCGGCCAGCGCAGCACCGGAATCTTCATTTCTTTTAATGCTTCCACCACATCGGTGCGCATTCCGTTGACATTCGGGATATCGGAATCCTCTCCGACATAAAGTCCCTCATAAATACATCTTCCCAGATGCTCCGAGAAATGTCCATAGATTTCCGGAGCAATCGTGCTCATTTTCTTGTCGTTATTGATGACTAATTTTGCCATAGTAACCTCCCGTTATGTATCAGTCCCTTTCGAGTTTTTGCTGTCATTGATTCACATCAGCCCTTTACAGCTCCGGCTGTCATTCCTTCGATGATGTACTTCTGGAAGATCAGGAAAATCACCAGGATCGGCAGGATTCCGAACATGGAACCGGCGATCAGCACATCATAGTTGTTTCCGTACGGCGTCAGCAATGTATTTAATCCGATCGGAAGGGTGAACTTTTCTGCTCCCTTCAGTACCAGAAGCGGCCACAGGATCGCATTCCAGCTTCCCATTGCCTGCAGAATTCCCATGGAGGCGAATGCCGGCTTCGTCAGCGGAAGAATGATTTTTGTCGCAATACCGTACTCTGTCGCACCGTCAATACGCGCCGCATCCAGAAGTTCTCTCGGAAGTCCCGACAGATACTGCCGGAAGAAGAAAATCGTCGATGCGTTACATAGTCCGATGATAATTACTCCGGTGTAGGTATCGATCAGATGCAGTGCAATAATTTCCTTATATAAAGGAAGCATCAGAATCTCAAACGGTACCATCATTGTCGCAATTACAAGGAAGAAGAGGAAATTCTTCAGCTTGAAATTGTACATTGTCAGTCCATATGCCACAAAGTAGCAGATGAACAATGTCAGAACGACCGACACGATCGTAATAACCAGAGAGTTCTTATACCACATAAAATATTTCTGACTGTCCGCATTTCCGGAAAACAGGTACTTATAGTTATCCAGATTCATCGTACGGATATCGAGATCGATCGACAATCCACGGCGGATCAGCTCTGTTCCTGGTCTGAAAGAGGCAAGCAGACCTGCGAATACCGGGAAGATAATAATCAGGCTTAAGACTGCGAAAAATCCTGTGCCGAGAACTGTTCCCACTGTCCGTTTTGTCTTGCCGCTCTTCGGGCCCTTATCGCCCTTTCTGTTCTTCTCATCTGCCATGTTATTTCTCCTCATTCTTAAATGTTCCATTTGCAATCAACTGAACGATATTGATAGCAAGTGCGATCACTAACAGCACCACGCCGACCGCGCATGCATAACCCATATCATTTTTCTCGATTCCACGCTTATACAGGTATCCAACGATGGTGAGTCCGATGTTGTTCGGTGAGTTGTTGCCCGCCCATAACATGTAGGATTCCAGGAACATTGCCAGTCCGGCATAGATGGAAATCGTGAGCACGTAGACCGTCGTCGGCTTCAAAAGAGGAAGCGTCACATAGCGGAACTTCTGCCATGCAGATGCACCGTCAATCTCAGATGCCTCATAGAGGGAGGAGTCGATCGCCTTCAGTCCTGAAAGGAAGTAGAGCATATTAACACCCGTCCATCTCCAACATGCGACTACCAGAAGAGCCGTCATACCTGACCATCCCATTTTCAGCCATTTATAGGTGCCAAGGCCCAGTGCTGCGGTAATAATATTCATCTGTCCTGTCGAATATTCCGTGAACATCAGTCGAAATAATGTACCGGAAATAACCACGGAGGTCAATGCCGGCATATAGAGAATTGCCTTCCACACACCTTTTGCTTTTACCAGACGGCTGTCCATCAGCACTGCAAAAAGCATCGGGAAAGGAATCAAAAGCACCAACGTAAACAGCATGTATTTTGTACTGTTCCAGATTGCCGTGTGGAATACATTATCCTTCAACAACTTCTGGTAATTGGCAAGACCCACCCACTCTGATTTGATTGCTCCGATGTCCTGAAAACTCATTGTCACGGATGTGATCAACGGATAGATCCAGAAAAACGCAAAGCTTAAAATAAAAGGTATGACAAAAATATATGGCGCTACTTTTTCCGAATACAAGAACTTTTTTAACTTCAACTCAACACCCTCTCCTTCTTATGAAAACAGGGATGCCAGAGGAGAACCCTCCAGACATCCCCATTCCCAAAACTTATGTCCTACTGCTCAAGATCGACTGCATCCTGTAACTCCTGGAGAGCATCAGATACATCCATGCCGTCCTCAAGTACCTCATTTAATGTTGTGTTGCATACATACTCGTTGATTGTCGGGCTGATCGCTACAACAGAGATCTTACCGATGTTGTCCATACCGATGGAATTCAATACATCGTACGGATAGTTTCTGAAGTATGCGTTGTACTGGTTGCTGTCGTCATGTGCGAAAGCATCATCTGTCCAGCATGCGGTGTTGCATACGTCGAATCCTAATGTATCCCAGATGTTCTTCTCACCCTCGTCAGACATCTTTGCCCAGCAAAGGAACTCAGCTGCAAGATCTGCGCTCGCAGACTGCTGTGTCACAACGGTACCTGTACCACCGATACCAACGGAGCACTTCTGACCTGCCTCAAATACCGGGCACTTAGCAATGTACCAGTTACCGCTCTCCTCAGGCATATAGTTTGTGAAACGGCTCATGTACCATAATGCCTTCGGGAAAGATACGATGTTGTGATCCAGAATGTTCTGGAAACCAGCCTCAAGGTCTACATGTCCATCCGGAGAAACCTCTGCGAAGCCGCTGTCTAACCAGGACTGCTGCATCTCTAACATTTTCTGAACGGAATCAAGCTGAACGTTTGCCGGATCATCGAATCCGCCGGTCCAGTCATCGCCGTACTCAGCCATTGCCAGCCATAACCAGTCTGTACCGCCTGTATCTACGGATGTGAAGTATTTGCCTTCCTCACCGATTGCTGCCACATACTCATCACCGAGTGCCTGATAATCATCCCATGTAACAACGGAATCAATCTTAGCAGTTACCTCATCCTCAGAAATTCCCATAGCCTCTGCCATAGCTGCCACGTTATAGTACATTACGGTTGCACCTACATGGTACGGAGCTCCATAATAATGTCCGTCCTCCCCTGCGTAGGTATCCATACGTGCTTTAACCATAGTCTCCATGTACGGAGCTGCGTAGTCATCCAGCGGAACCAGCCACTGGTCAAGACCTGCAACCACGTTCGGGAACTGTCCAACCTCTACATCACAGATGTCCGGTGCACCGGTTCCTGCCTGAAGTGCGGTAAGAAGCTTTGTGTGCATATCGCTGTACGGATATGTCGTACATGTGATCTCGATCGTCTGATCCGGATGCTCCTCGTTCCAAACCTCAGCCATCTTGCCGTAATGCTGTCCGTGAAGCTCTACGAATGTCCACATCTCAAGATGTGTTCCGTTCGGATCACCGAATGTGTTGGTAACAACCTCTGACTCTGCGGATTCTGTTGCATCCTCTACAGCGTCCTCTGCTGCTGCCTCTGTGCCATCCCCTGTTGTGCTTCCTGAATTTGAAGCAGTGGTAGAAGCATCAGAGCTTCCACATCCTGCAAACAGGGATGTGACCATTGCTGCGCACATCAGTGCACTGAATACTTTCCTTCTCATATAATTCTTGCCCTCCTCCTTGAATTATAGGATAATAAAATAAGTTGCTAAGATGATCTGAAATTCACATAAGATCTTGTCATAAGCTGGGCTCATTAGCTATTTCGACAATTTCTTTGTTCGATTTCATTTATCTTATGTAGATAATATACAATGCATTTCCTGTGGTGTCAATATTTATTTTATATTTTTCCAAAGTATTTTTGCTTTTCGCTAAATTATACAAAATTATGACCGACATGTCATGTGATAGCGTTCTTGTTTTGTGCAACTTGACATATTGTTTTGTTTTTATTTAAATATTTTTAATTTCATCCTTAATAGTTGACACTTTTCTATAACAATTCTATAATAGGAAACTAATAAAGAACACCTTAACTAGTTCCGTTTTTACAGGAGGATACTCAGGAAATGATTCATATTACTTCCTTAGACGATGGTCTGGAGACATTTAAGGCTCTCGGGTCTGACACACGTATCCAGATTCTTAATATTTTACTTGAAAACGAGCAGATGAGCATGAACCAGCTTGCGACAGAGCTAAACATCAGCAACGGAGCTCTCACAGGTCACGTCAAGAAGCTCGAAGAGTGCGGTCTGATCAATATCTCCAATGAATCTGCCGGACACGGCAATCAGAAAATGTGTTCCGTGACGCAGGACCGCATCATTGTGGACATCAAGAAACCGATTGATTATAAGAATGTATTCGAGACTGAGATCAAGGTCGGACAGTTTTCCAGACATCAGGTGTGGCCGACCTGCGGCATCGCCACCAGCGAATCCGTGATCGGCGAGTTCGACGATATCCGGTACTTTAATCATCCGGATCGTTTTACCGCCAACATTCTCTGGTTCACTAAGGGCTATGTCGAGTATACCATACCGAACCTGATCCCCTCCAACCAGCGGATCACGCAGCTTTCCATCTCGGCAGAGCTGAGTTCGGAGGCTCCCGGCATCGACAACAACTGGCCGTCGGATATCAGTTTTTACATCAACGACACCAAAATCGGCATGTGGACGTCCCCTGGTGACTTCGGCGATGTGCACGGTATGTTCACCCCGCAGTGGTGGCCGCAGAACTGGAATCAGTACGGTCTGTTAAAGCTGTTAGTCATCAATGATTACGGCACCTACATCGACGGTCTTAAGATCTCCGATGTCAGCACGCTCTCGCTTCACCTGGACTACAACAGCGACATCCGCCTGCGTCTCGCGGTCGAGAATGACTCCGAGCATGTCGGCGGCATCACGCTCTATGGGAAATCTTTCGGAAACTACGATCAGGACATCCGTGTCGCCATCAATTATGCGCCGCTTGTCGCTGCGCAGCCGTAGCGGGGGATTTCTTCCGGGCAGTTGTATAGATAGACATTAGCTCTGAAACGGTTGTGGGTGCAGCTGCGGGAGGTATTCTGATCGCAAAATCCGGTATTTCTAACCATACCGCGTCCGGCATCCTTGATGATCTGTGTCTTTCCAAGCTTTGAACACTCCGCAGGATGTGTCCGCAAGCCGGCAGACAATTTTAGGACTTTTGTGTGGCGCTTATTGCCACTGATGAACAAAACATAACCGCGCGAAGCCGATGTTTGAATTGGCATCTGCCTTATTTTCAATAGCAGATGCCAACGAGTTTCGGTTCGCGCGGTTTTATATTGTTTGTGAAGAAGTGGCATTAGCGCCACTAAAAAGTCCGCTCATTGTCTGCGGGTTGCCGGACACACCTGTGGATTGTCAAAGCGTGGCAAAGACACGGAATTTGATGCCGGACGCGGCACGGAAGAAATACTCGCATTTTGCTTTAAAGAATACCTCACGCAGCTGCATCCGCAGCCTCTTTCGTTCTTTTGTTCTCCATACAACTGTCCGGGATCATGTCTCTCCCACTACGGCTGTGCGTCGACTACCGCTTCTTCGGGCTGCGGATACAGCTGCGGCACTACCACTTCTTCTTCGGGCACCGTGACACGGCTGCCACTGCGCGCAGCTCCACATAGCAGCCGCACGCCATGCAGGTTCCGGCATTCAGCTTCCCGCATTCCCGGCAGACCGAGAGTCTGCTCTCATAGACTTCCTCTGTGACCCGGTCCGCCTCTTTGATCGCAGCGCGGTATTTTTCAATCATTTCCATACTGTCCCCCGCCTCGATCATATCCCGAAGCAGACAGCGCGTACACACTCTCTTCTCCATCATCTCATGCCCACATTTCTGAATTTTTACCGGCAATCCTACTCGTCGAACCCGAACACCGGTCGGCCGTCCTGCCATCTGATCTTCATAAGCATTGCGTGACGGTTCGGATTGTACAGCGGGTTGCCCACAATCTCCGTCTCCGTTCTCGCATGGTAGACCATAATGTCATCTCCTGCCTCATCCTTCGTGAAGGAATTATGTCCCGGGCCGTAGATTCCCGCTTTTTCACTGGATGTAAGTACCGGATAGCGCTCTTTTTTCCAGGAGAGCGGATCTAACAGATCTGCGTCTGCATCCGCCGTCATCATACCCATGCAGTAATGCACGCCGGTATCGCTGGCGGAATACGTCATAAATACTTTGCCGTCCTTCTGAATGACCGCCGGTCCCTCATTTACCCAGAAGCCGTGGCGCTCCCAGTCGTAATCCGGCGTTGTCAGAAGAACCTGCACGGAATCCAGCGTGTAGCCGTTCTTCATTCTGGCGATGTAAAGATTGGATATCTGCCTGCCGACTCCCACTTTTTCCGCCCAGATGTAATACCAGCTTCCTTTTACCTCGAAGACGGTCGCATCCAGGGAAAATGCCTCAAACGAGAATTCGTCTCCATCTGCACGGGTCATCTTGCCTTTTTCCACCCACGGATCATGTACCGGATCATCACCCTGGCATTCCAGCACATACGGGCGGATCGCCCAGATGTCGTCCTTATCGCCGCCGGCATAGTAGAGATACCATTTTCCAAAGAGATAATGCAATTCCGGCGCCCAGATATGGATGCTCTGCGGTCCGCTCTCGTGCTTGTGCCATACCTCATGCTCTTCGGCATCCGCCAGATCCGCAAGATGCGCGGCACGGCGCAGAACAATCCTGTCGTATTCCGGCACCGATGCGGTAAAATAGTAGGTTCCGTCCGTGTGACAGTACACATAAGGATCTGCTCTCTGCAGAATCCACGGCTCATTATATTTCAACTGTTTCTCCATCTTTTTCTCCTTATAAAGATCCGGCTGAGCCCTTGCCGGACGCTTTGCTTTTTATTCTGTTTTATTCCGCGATATATTTTACGCCCCAGACACTCTGGTTTCCGCCCACGGCAGAAAATGTCATCACATCGGTGCCTGCCTCGTCTTTCATCTGGCAGAACACGCCGCTGTAGTCCTCTCCGTCAATCGTAATGTGCATATAGTACGTTCCGTCAACAGCTTCCCAGGTTCCCGCTGCCTCTCTTCCGACGACTGTACCGTCAGCATTCAGGTACAGGATCACCGGGTTGGCAATGTCATTGCTGATATTGGTTCCCTGATTGATCACAAAATATCTTCCGACCACGGCATCCGTCTCATAACCGGTACCGCTCACCGTCTCTCCCTGTGTCTGATACGGCAATTCGCACGGCCATCCGTCCTCGTTCATCAGCATCTGATGTACGCGCGGCGAATGATTTTCCGTGCCGTTGTTAAAACGGGTATGGTAGACCAGATACTGTCTGCCGTCCTCATCGATGAATGCAGAGTTATGTCCGGTCGCCATGTACGCGCGCTCTAAGGACGGAAGCTTGTAATTGCCGGTCAGCTTCAGACCGTAAAGCTGATGATCCACATCCGCGGTCGGGTATTCCCCGTTCATATCCACATAATCGCCGTCCACGGTCTTGGAACGGAACACGCGCACCTGATAGCCGCCGCTGCTTGTGAGCGTACCGTAAGATACATACAGGTAATAGTAATCCGTCGCCTCGTCATAGAGGATGTAAGGTCCCTCAATTGATTTGTGTCCGCCTCCGAGCAGACGCTTTCCGTAGTAGGCATCCACATTGTGTTCCTCGTCCGCCTCCGGATGAATCACCTGTCCGGTCGCCGGATCCAGCTCCAGCAGGAAAATACCGCCGCTCCAGGAACCATAGACCATCCACATGCGGTCGTCGGCATCGTAAAATACCGTCGGGTCGATCGCATTCGGATATTCCTCGAAGTTATAACTGTTGTTTCTCACATATTTTTTTAATGCATATTCCTCGTCGACATAATCCAGCACATCGGTTCCTGCGATTGTGTCCTTGTCAAAACCGGAATAGATGAGCGCTCCCTGCCACTCGTAAGGTCCCTCGATCGTCTCGGATGTCCCGTAGCACAGGTTCGATGCATTCCAGGTGGATGTTGTGCAATAGTACATGTAATACAGTCCGGTCGTCTTGTTATAGATTACATCCGGTGCCCAGACATGTGTTTTCTTATCATCTGTCTGAATCAGGCTGTTCTTGCTGCCGGCGTAGGCGAACGCCTCGTCTGCCACATCATAAATCTGACCGTAAACCGGATTCGTCTTGTTGTATCCGTCTGCAATGGACTCCCAGTGCAGCAGATCGTCACTTTTTGCTGCCGACATATGGGAACCGAAGATATAATAAGTTCCGTTTTCCTCATAGATTGACGGATCATGTACCGCCACCCCGGAGGAAACGTCCCCGGTCTGAATCCCGTCGTAGCTCACCGTAAAATTGTAATCGGTATTCTCCGGCGTCTCAGACTCCGTCACATTCTCTGCCGCCTCTGTCGTTCCGCAGGCAGCAAGTCCGGCGGTCATTGCCGCCACAAGCAGAACAGAAATGGTTCTCCTTCCATTTCGCATAAAAAAACCTCCCATGATCTTCATTGCCCAGCTTTAGCTACAATATATCAGATAACAGGAGGTAATACAATATTTATTTTTAGTTTTATTAAAGTATTTTATATTTTATCAAAGTTTAATTCAAATAAAAGGTTGCCGCCTTCTTATCGCTTCCGTCGGTGAGCACCAGTTTGCCGTCCTGCAGCGTCAGATATTGTCCCGGCATGAGCACGCTCTCAAAGGAAACTCCCTTCTTGTCGGACAATCCCTCCATCGTGTGGAATGTCTGCGCCTGCGCCGTCTCCTCCGCGGCATCCACATCCTGTGCCAGCACAACGGTGCCGTCTGTCTGTGCTGTCAGGTACAGTCCCGACTTGTTCTCGGACTGGATGGACACGTAATATTCGTTGGATGCATCCGCCTTTCCGTCACAGAGCACCCATTTCTCATCCGTCGACAGATCTCCGAGTCCGGTTCCGACCTTGACATTTTTCATCGGATAATCCACATCCGCCGATGAATTGACGAATCCCTCGTGCGAGAGCAGCGCCCCGTCGCCCGCCGCGGACTGTAACGTCACTGCGGTACCGGCAAGTCCCGCCGTCGTCTCCTCGAAGTAATCGATGCTGCCGTCGTCATTGAAATGCAGCTCCGTGATGCATGCGCTTCTGCGGTAACCGTTGCCTCCCGGCAGCGAGCCGTTGTGATAGGCAAAATACGTCTTGCCTTTAAAATCAAAGACCGCCATATGGTTCGTGTTCGAGGTCGAAGTCGGGTACATTATGACATTGC
This sequence comes from Roseburia hominis A2-183, assembly GCF_000225345.1. Lineage (NCBI taxonomy): Bacteria > Bacillati > Bacillota > Clostridia > Lachnospirales > Lachnospiraceae > Roseburia > Roseburia hominis. The sequence goes on along the minus strand of NC_015977.1, from coordinate 685,496 downwards.
CGAATGTCCAGTCACCGCTGGTTAAATCCGGCGCTGTCGCATATGCCATGCATTCTCTCCACCCGTACGCGTAAAACAGATAATAATCTCCGTAGTAGTTGCCCTGTTCATCCGATCTGCGGTACAGCCACGGCGCCTCGGTGTAATTCTCAATGCCGCCCTTCTGATACATGATGTCCGCATCGTCAAACGAAGTACCACTGGTAATCTCCCCGTCTCCGTTCATATCCTTGACTGAAATCATATCCTCATTGAGCTCGCACATGAAAAACATGCCGTTGCCCCACGCCAGATACCGGTGCTCCTCACCGTTTTCATCCGTCTCCACCCACGCCGTCGGATCAATGTCATTGAAGGTGGAAAGCTGCGGCTTCGTCACAGAACCGCGCACAAGCGGTTCTCCGATATCGACAAACGTGCCCGTCGGACTGTCCGCCACCGCCACACCGATCGACTGCTTGCCGGATTTATCCCAGCTGCAGTAGTACAGATAATACTTGTCGTTGTATTTCATGACCTGACTTGCCCAAGCCGATACATCATCCTTCGCCCAGTCCACGGTATCCATCGTCATGACGGTTCCCTCAGACTTCCAGTTCACCAGATCCGTGGAGGAATAACACAGATATTCCGGTATCTCATAAACGGAATTCGCCACCTGTTCGTCCGTCGACGCGTCGTGTCCCGTGTACAGATACACGGTATCTCCGTCCACCAGCACCGATGGATCTCCGCCATAAATCCGCTCTCCGCCGTCATCCGTTTTTACAATCGGATTGCTGCTCTCCGTCCTGGCAAGCGCCACCTCTTTTGCCTCGCCGCAGCCAGTCAGACCTGCCGCCATAACCAGCGATGCCGCCACTATTCCATAACCATACATCCCCGGGTTTTTCCGTGCACTCTGCCGCTTCCAGCTCCCCCGCCATCTTTTCGTCGTCCTGTCTGTAAACATTTCCTTCTCCTTTTACCGATCTCAGACGTTCTCTGCACCGAGCCCCGTTTTCACCTGCAGATTACCATTTACCTGTAACGCTTCCATCGTACGACTTGTATGGTCATGTACACAAGTTGTATTTTATGGAGCTGCCGCTTTCCGTGTCCTGCCCCTTTAGCGATAAGTAATATTATAAAAAGTACCTGATACAGATTTCGGATGGAACTGCATATGAAACATTCGTTGGAGAAAAATGTGTGTATTTCTTCCAGTCGGATGACTGCATCTGATTCCGTGTCTCTTCCACGTTTGGACTCTCCCGGAGTGTGTCCGACAAGCCACAGACAATGAGCGGACTTTCTAGTGTCCCTAATGGCACCGCTTCACAGACAATATAAAACCGCGCGAACCGAAACTCGTTGGCATCTGCTATTGAAAATAGGGCAGATGCCAATTCAGACATCGGCTTCGCGCGGTTATGTTTTGTTCATTGGTGCCATAAGGGACACACAAAAGTCCTAAAATTGTCTGTTGGCTTGCGGACACAGTCCGTAGAGTGCTCCAAACTTGGAAAGACACGGATCATCGCAGATGCAGTCACCGGCTGGTTAGAAATGCCGCATTTTTTGAACAGAATGTTCCATAGGCATTCCACCCGAAATCGTAACGGTGTACTTCTCATAATATTACTTATCGCTAAAAGGAGCAATACACGGAAAGCGGCAGCCCCATAAAACACGCCGCATGGAGGACGCTGTCAGACACTTATTACTGCACCACGTGATATACCAGTCCGTCCTTGATGTGCTCCACTGCCGCATCATCCGCAAAATAGCGGACAATCTCGAGCGCAAACGGAATTGCAGTTCCCATTCCGCGGCTTGTGATGATGTTTCCGTCCACAACCACGGCGTCCTCACTCGTTGCCGCACCCGTCAGCTTTTCCTCAAACCCCGGATGGCAGGTTGCGCGTCTGCCCTCCAGAATACCGGCAGCTCCGAGAACACTCGGCGCCGCGCAGATGGCTGCCACCAGTTTTCCCTCGCCCGCAAACTTCTTAATCACTTCGTTTACCGTCGCATGGTCGAGCAGATGCAGTGTTCCCGGCATTCCGCCCGGCAGCACGATTCCGTCAAGTGCGCCATAATCCACTTCTTCCGCTACGGCGTCCGCCAAAAAGGTCACGCCGTGGGAACTGGTCACTTCTCTTTTTCCGTTCACGGAGATCATCGTAATGTCCATCTTCGCGCGGCGCACAATATCCACCACGGTCAGTCCCTCAATCTCCTCACATCCGTCTGCCATAAAAATTCCAATTTTACTCATCATAATTCTCCTCTTTTCTTTTTCTTCGCTTTCACTTTTGCATTCACTATATTACGCAATGCACGCTCGAAATGCTGCGCATTCCTCGCTGTCGGGCTTTCGCCCTATCAAAAGAGTACCACACTTTGCAAAAACGTGCTATGATAGAATCAATACACAATCAATGCATCAGCATGTCTGCCGCCAGCCGGAACACTCCCTGCGGCAGCCGGAAAGGAATTCACATGGAAATCGAACGCAAGTATCTCGTCAAGATCCTGCCGGACCACTTGGAGCAGTACCCCTGCAGGCAGATTGAGCAGGGCTATCTGAGCACGAACCCGGTCGTGCGCATCCGACGCAGCAATGACCGCTATATTCTGACTTACAAGGGAAAAGGACTCATGGTCCGTGAGGAATATAATCTTCCCCTGAACGAAGAGTCCTTCACCCATTTAAAAGAAAAAATTGACGGTCTTCTGATTCAGAAGCGCCGCTATCTGATTCCGCTCGCGGAAAAATATACCATTGAGCTGGATGTATTTGAGGGAGCGCTTGCCCCGCTCGTGCTCGCGGAAGTCGAGTTTGAGACTGAGGAGGAAGCGAATACGTTTGTCCCGCCCGAGTGGTTCGGCGAGGACGTCACGTTCTCCACAAAATACCACAACAGTACCTTAAGCCAGCGCACCTTTTCTTCCTGAACCGGGGCATCAGCCCAGGCGCCCCGCCTCCTTTAACAGGCGGTACAAAGTCGGATCCAGATGGAACTCCTCCATCATGCGCTCCACCTCGCCGAGGTACCGCTTGCGGACGGCGGCAGGCACGATCGCTCTCGCCGCATCGGATCCGCCTTTTTTCACTGCGCGGATCAGAAGGTTCTTCGGCGTATGGGCAAAGTCTACAAATTCCAGCACCTGCGTCTTATAGCCGCAGCACTCAAGCAGATTCGCGCGGATTGCGTCCGTGGCAAGTGCCGCAAAGCGCTCCTTAATAATTCCGTAGCGCGTCATCAGTCCCAGATCCTCCGACTGGATCTGTCCGTTTAATTCATGCTGGCAGCACGGCACGGAAAGAATCATGCGCGCGTTCCACATGATGGCGTTGTACAGTGCATAATCCGTCGCAGTGTCGCAGGCGTGAAGCGTCACCACCATATCCACCGGCGCATCCGTGCGGTATCCGTTAATGTCTCCCACCTCAAAATGCAGATTCTCATAGCCGTACTTTTTCGCGGCGGCATTGCAGTTCTTAATCACGTCCGCTTTCAGGTCAAGCCCTGCAATCTGCACGTTTCTTTTCTGAATCTCCGTAAAATAGTAATACAGCACGAATGTCAGGTAAGATTTTCCACAGCCAAAATCAATGATGTGAAGTGTTTCTGATGTATCGTCCCCGACCGCATCACCGACCATCTCCAAAAAACGGTTGATCTGCCGGAACTTGTCATACATCGTGCGCACGACTTTTCCTTCGGGTGTAAACACTCCCATATCCACAAGCGGTTCTATCGGCGTTCCCTCCTCCAGAATATACTGCTTTTTGCGGTTGTGGCTCCCGCTTGCCTTTGCCGCCGTCTGCACATTCTTTTTCGTCTTGTAGGTTACTTTTCCCTTTTGGGAACACAGATATATATGCTCTGCAGCATCATCCCAGGCATTGACCTGCAGATACTGCCCCACGGCCGTTTTCCCCAGATATTCCGCCAGCTTCTCGGGCGGTATGTTCTCGTGAAATACCTGTTTTTCCGTATAGGCTGCCGCCTGGTAATAGGATTCCTTGCGCTCAATGACAATCCGGCGGTAAGGGATCTCCCCACCCGCCGGTTTGCTGATAATGATTTTATATGGTTTGGCCTGCGCAATCGCAGATAATTTTTCCTTCTGTTCTTCCATGTACTCTCCTGCTCTCGTATCTGGTCAGCGCATCCGCTGCGTCTCGTAGCGCTGCTTTGTGCGGATGCAGGCTTTCAACTGCTCATAGCGGTCCGCCACCGGTCCCTCCGGAATCACAACATCCAGCACAACCGCCATGCTGTTGATGAGATGGTCGTCCACCTCATCCCGCATCGACACCAGAATATTATATTTTTCTTCCAGCGTATCAGCGTCAAAAAACTGCATCAGCTTCGGATTCACCTCATCGGAAAGCGACTGCTCCATCTGGCTTACCCGGATCTGATCCGTCAGCTCTTCTGCCTCCGTCTCCTGCACCTCGTCCGCAAACGATGCCGTCGCCTGTGCCTGCTTCCGCGCCTCAGCCCGCTCCATGCGTCCGCTGCCAGCGCCCGCAAGTTCGCTCCGGTCCACGCGTTCAAAACGGTAGGTCTGCGCCGCATCCGGATATTTTTCACGATCGACCTCGCTCACAAACATGGTGAGCGGTCTCGCATATACCTGATAATCTCCGTAGAGAGCCTGATAAATGACCAGTTTTTCTCCGGTCTCCGAATGTGTTGCCACTGCGATGACCTGATAAAGTCTGTTTTTAAAGTGACGATAGATCTCCCCGCTCTGCGGGATTCTCACTCTTTCCATTCCTGTAACCTTCCTTCTGTCCCTCTTTGCTGTCCTGCCGTATCTTTATGCACCCATATCCAGCTCATAACCGTTCAGCATTGCCACTCCCTCCGCGATAAAATCGCGCTCAAACGGCAGATTTGCCTGATAACCCATAATCATCAGATCCTCCACCTCATGCATCAGTTCACTGGCACTGTCAATATCGATCGCGTTGACGAGTTCGTGTGCTCCCGCCATCATCTGCTGCTCCAGTTCATCCCCATCGTTCTCGCTCACATTCTCTGTGGCACGTTTTAATATGTCATTCTCCGCCTGATTAGGCTGCGGTCTGCGGCAGCCTGCCATGGCAGCCCCGCCTGCACTCTGCGTCCGCTGTCCCAGCATCTGGTTCGGGCGCACATTCTGCCGTCCTGCCATCTGGTTCGGGCGCACATTCTGCTGCCCCGCCATCTGGTTCGGGCGCATGCCCTGCTGCTGGCGCGGCATCTGGTTCGGGCGCACGTTCTGCTGCTGCCGCGGCATCTGATTCGGGCGCACATTCTGCTGTCCTACCTTCGTCTGATCCGGACGCATGTACTGCTGCTGCCGCGGCACATTCGGTTTCACACGCTGTCCGTTCTTTCTCTGGAATTTCTTTATCTCACTTATCACCACTACAATCACGATGATCCATATCAGTCCGCCCATAGCTTCCCCCTTATTCCAATCCTCTTTTGTTCCTGTCATTCATGCAGAGCCCTTCGCCCCACTTATTCTTATTATAGTGTTTTCTTTTTTGTTTCTCAACCAGAACTTTCCCCTACGGTACAGTTCTTCTACATCCACTCCCTTTTTTGTCTTCGCGTTGTTATTTTAAATATCATCATTATCCAATATTGCTTTTATTTTCGCCTTGTGGTATGATTTTATCAGATTATTTTTCCAGATATGGTTATTTAAAATAACACGCAAGGAGGAGATTTCATGAAGAAATTATCATCTGTGATTCTGGCGGACCTCGTCGCCAGCAAGAGAAAAGAGAAGTCCATGACGCAGCAGGCTCTCGCTGAGGCGACCGGGATCAACCGCGCCCTGATCTCAAGAATTGAAAAACAGGATTTTATCCCGTCCATCCCGCAGTTAGAACAGCTGGGAGAAGTGCTCGGCTTTGAGCCGGACAGCGTCTTCGCCGACACCGCGCACGACAGGCTTTCCTCCCCGTCACCGTTATGCATTGCGGTTGCCGGCACCGGTTACGTCGGTCTCTCCATCGCCACCCTGCTCGCGCAGCACAACCATGTGACGGCGGTCGACATTCTTCCGGAAAAAGTCGACCTCATCAACCGGCGCAAATCCCCGATTCAGGATGATTACATTGAAAAATATCTCGCCGAAAAAGATCTCGATCTCACCGCCACCTTAGACGGCGCCGCAGCATACAGGGACGCCGATTACGTCATCATCGCCGCACCGACCAACTATGACAGCGCCAGGAATTATTTTGACACCTCCGCTGTGGAGGCCGTGATCGAACTGGTTCTCTCCGTCAATCCGGACGCGATTATGGTCATCAAATCGACGATCCCGGTCGGTTACACGGAATCGGTACGCCAAAAATACCACACCGCAAACATCATCTTCAGTCCGGAATTTCTCCGCGAGTCGAAGGCGTTATATGACAATCTCTACCCGAGCCGGATCATCGTCTCAACCGACTCCGACGACGAGCGCCTTGTGGTCGCTTCAAGGAATTTTGCAGCACTGCTGCAGGAGGGTGCCCTCAAGGAGAATATCCCGACACTTTTCATGGGATTTACCGAGGCGGAGGCCGTCAAACTTTTTGCAAACACCTATCTGGCGCTGCGCGTGTCCTATTTCAATGAGCTTGACACCTATGCGGAGACAAAAAATTTAAGCACACGGGACATCATCGACGGTGTATGTCTCGACCCGAGAATCGGCACGCATTACAACAACCCGTCCTTCGGATACGGCGGTTACTGTCTGCCGAAAGACACCAAACAGCTTCTGGCTAATTACAATGACGTTCCACAGAACATGATGAGCGCGATCGTGGAAAGCAACCGCACCCGCAAAGATTTTATCGCCGACCGCGTTCTGCAGATGGCAGGATACTACAACTACGCTTCCGCCAACACCTACAATTCCGGCATGGAGCATCCGGTCACCATCGGCGTCTACCGCCTGACGATGAAATCCAACTCTGACAATTTCCGGCAGAGCAGTATCCAGGGCGTCATGAAGCGTATCAAAGCAAAGGGGGCTTCCGTGATTATCTACGAACCGACACTCGAAGACGGAACCACCTTCTTCGGAAGCAAGGTGGTCAACCGGCTCGACGAGTTTAAGAAGATTAGCGACAGCATCATCGCCAACCGCTATGATTCCTGTCTCGATGATGTAAAAGACAAAGTCTACACGAGAGATTTGTTCCGGCGGGATTAGTTTTATACAAACTCCTGCCGCATCGGGGTAAAGATGTCTAAGAGGATGCCGTCTTCCAGGCAGACGCAGCCGTGCTCAATATCGTTGCGCTTTAACAGTGCGTCGCCCGGTTTGATGACTCTTCTGACGCCGTCTATCTCGAATTCAAAGCTGCCCGACACCACATATGTGATCTGCGTATGCGGATGATGATGCAGTGCGCCGACCGCTCCTTTTTTGAAGTGGTTTTCCACGCACATCAGTTCATCCGTGTACGCTAAAATCTTGCGTTCCACACCCTCAGCACACACCTCGGCATCGATCCTGTCATTAAAGTTCCACACCTGATTTTTTACTGTTTTCTCCATTGCTCCATCTCCCTTTCTCTTTTTGGTTTTATCTGTATGCGGCATTTTCCCCGGCCGTCTGCACATTCTGCCTGCCGCATTACGATCCTTCTTTTAAAATTTCTTCGATGAGTCCCATATCATCCCCGCAGTATTTTTCATATACCCCGTACACGGCATTCTGGAACCGCTTCTTTTCCTCTGCGGAAAGCTCCACCACTTTCGTGCCGTTTTCAATGGCAATGCTGCGCGACTGCTCCTCGCGCTGTGTCCACACCTCACGCTCGTAGAGCGCCGATTCTCTGGCACATTCCAGAATAATCTCCCGGTCTTCCGGCGACAGTTTCTGCCAGGTATACGCCGAGCAGATCTGCATTTCCGGCACTCTGCTGTGCTCGTCCACCGTATAGTATTTCGCGACCTCATAGTGCCGCATCGCCTCGTAGGACGGCCAGTTATTCTCCGCTCCGTCCACCACCTGCCGTTCCAGGCTGGCATAAACATCTCCGTAGGCAATGGGAATCGCCGTGGCGCCGAGCGCCTCCACCATATCAACGGCAAGATCCGACTCCTGCACACGGATCCGCATGCCTTTCAGATCCTCCAGACAGGTAATTGGCTGCACAGAGTTATAAAAATTCCTCGCTCCGGCATCATACCAGGACAGACCGATGACATCATCCGCGCTGACACTCTCCAGAAACGCATCTCCGATCTCTCCGTCAAGCACCCGCCACATATGGTCGGAATCCGTATAAAGATAGGGCATCTGCAGCACATTCAGGCTCGGAATATATTCCGCAAGCTGCGCCAGTGACACCCGCGCAAAATCAATACCGCCGTACTGCATCTGTTTGATGACTTTATTCTCCGACCCGAGCACTCCGACCGGCTGCACCAGAATCCGTATCCTGCCATTTGTCCGCTCCTCGACAAGCTCTGCAAAATACTTGGCACCCAGGGTCGTCGGATAATCTTCCGGCTGATTTTCCGCATAGGAAAACACATATTCCGGTTCCATCTCTGTCTTGGAGGGATACGTGTGATTTCTCCAGGCAGACAGTGTGAGCAGTATCAACATTCCAGCCACAGCTGCCGCCGCGCATATCCGTCTCATCGCTCCCCCGCCTCCTTTAATACCTGCGTCCGGTATTCCGTCGGCGTGACGCCGGCAATCCGTTTGAATACTTTCGCAAAATAGTTGGAGTCACGGTAGCCTACCTTCTGGCTCACATCCTTTACATTGATAAGGACGTCACCCAGCAGTTCTTTTGCCCTTGCCACACGATACTCCGAGAGATAGACAATAAAGTTCTTGTCAAAACACTGTTTGAAAATCTTGCAGAAATAGGCGTCGGAGTAGTTCATGGCCTCTGCCACCGTCTGCAAAGAAATGTCGTCCATATAATTGTGTTCAATGAACGCCTGGATATTCCCGGCAACCGCCTGCAGCCGGATTCTCGAGCGCTCCGTATCCGCCGCGTCCTCATGACAGTCCCGTTCGGCAAAAACCGGCTCATCTTCCTTCTTCTCTCCTGCCTCCCGGTCATCCGTATGCTCATCGGCAATCCGTATAGCCTCCGCAAGCACTGCCTCCAGTTCCTGATCCTCGACCGGCTTTAGCAGATATTCCATAGCGCGGACGGCAATCGCACGCTTGGCATAGTTAAATTCATCAAATGCCGTAAGAAAAATAATACTGCAGTTTTTATCTCTCTCTCGAATCTGCTCCGCTGCCTCCAGCCCGTTCATTCCGGGCATTTCAATATCCAGCAGCGCAATCTGGCAGTTCTCGGCAAAAAACTGTTCCACCGCCTCTCTTCCATTGACCGCACTCACAACCGCAAGCTCCTCCGGGAAATATTTCTGGATGGTTCTGGTTACAATCATTCTCTCAATCGGTTCATCATCCGCTATCAGCACTCGTTTCATGTCATATCCCCCGTTTCCTCTCTGCATGGAATATCTATAAAAATTACTGTTCCCGCATTCTTTTTACTGTATATCTCAAAATTTCCGTCCGCATACATCGCAGTGATCCGCCGGTACACATTGCCGAGACCGATTCCGCTGTGTCTGGCATCGTCCGTCTTAAGGCGGCTCTTTAACTGCTGCAGTTCCTCTTCCGTCATCCCGATCCCGTCATCCCCGATCACTATGTGCAGCCGCATTTCCTTCTGTCTGACCACAATGCGGATGCTTCCGCCTTCCTCCTTCGGGGAAACTCCGTGGATAATTGCATTTTCCACAAGCGGCTGAAAGGTAAATGCCGGAACCATGACCAGTTCCTGTTCCACCTTACAGTTTAATTCATAACGGATCCGCTCCCCGAAGCGCATCTGCTGCAGGTACATATAATCTGCAACCACTTTCAGTTCCTTTGCCAGCGGAACGGACTGTTCGGGTGTCTTTAAATTGTAACGGAACAGGGAACTGAGCGCCAGAATCATCTTTTCGGTCGTCTCTGCCTCCTCAAGCTTTGCCATTCCGCTGATGACATTTAGCGTGTTGAACAAAAAATGCGGATTGATCTGGCTTTTTAACAATTCCAGCTTTATCATCTCCAGGCGTTTCTCCGTCTCCAGCTTTCCCAGCTCCTCCTCATGCAGAAGATCAAGAGTCTTCCTCTTTTCTTCCAGCGCCATAATGTACTCGCCTGTCGCGTATTTCATCTTGTTGAACGCATGCACCAGTTCCCCCAGCTCGTCCTCATTCTGCACCTGCACGTCCTCCGAGAAAAAATCATTGGCGGCAATGCGCTGCGCCGCTTTCACGAGCGCCACCACCGGCGAGATAATGGTCTGGTTCATCAATGCCGCCAGCTCCATCATGCCGGTTACGAGAATAATCCCAGATACCACAACCACAATCGGCATGCATATGAGCATGGGCACCTTTTTATGATAGAGGCCGTCGCCGTCCTCGATCGTCTCATTCATCAGCGTCGCCGCGTATTCCTCGAGATAGTCCTGCATCTCGTAGACCTCATACAGGCGCTTGATATAGTCCGGCGCATTTTCCCCCATCGCAAGCATGGCGTCCCGCTTCTGGCAATAGACTTCATAACAGCTCTTGATCGACCAGGTCTTTGCGTAGCGCTGCTCTCCAATCTCAGAATAGCGGAACGGAAGCTTTTCCACCGCTCTTCCGGTTCGTTCTATCGCAATATCCAGACTTTCTCTCTCCTCGCGATTGCCCTTTATGTATGTCTCAAACTGGATACTCTCTTCCTCGAGCGCCTGTGCCAGTTCGCTCACCGCTGCGTTATCCTGTAAAATCCGGTTAAAGTCGATCAGGGAAAACTTGACAACCCATACATTAAAAAGAACAGAGACTGCAATGATGAGAAATACTGTCCCGGTAAACGTCGCTATTTTCTTTTTGATCGTAAGTGCCTGCCAGAACTGTTTTATCCTCTTTCTCACGCTTGTTTTTCCCATGCCTCTCTGTTCTCTCTATAATGCGGCAAAAGCAAAGCCGTAGATACACACTCCGTAAATACAGCTTTGCATATTTGCTTTATCTATTCTGTTCCACTTTGCTCTGTACAAAGGACCAAAACGCCTCCCGGTCGGCTCCCAGCACACGGTTGGTCAGCATATAGCCGCTTCCGGCTCCCGAAAGCACCAGCACCATCCCCGGCTGTTTTGTAACCCGCAGCCGGTTCCACGGCAGATGCTGTCTCTCTCCTCCGGTTGTAACGAGCAGCCCCTTTTCATCAAAGGTAAGCCTGACATCCTGCGGTACAGCCGCCGCCTGACGCCTGGCTTTCGCATAGATTGCCGCCGGCTGGATGACCGGGAACAGTAGGCATCCGATCAGCATCAGAACCTGCAGGACTTCCCCCGACTGACTCCAGAACTTTGCCGTAAGAAGGATCATCGCCACCGTAAATACCAGATTACACATCCCCGCCATGGAGCGGTAGGTCTGACGCATGGTAAGCCGGAAAAAATCCCATGCCGTAATTCTGCACTTATATTGATATTCCATATGCCATCTCCTCTGTATTCACAAACTGGCTCCCTTTACGTTCCAAGTAACATCGGAAGTCCGATACTTAATTCCGGTATAAAGGTCAGAAGTAATAATACAACGATCATACACAGATAGAACGGGAGGGTTGCTTTTACCACGCGCTCCATCTTTACACCGCTGACTGCAGAACCGATGAAAAGAACTGATCCAACCGGCGGTGTCAGAAGGCCGATACCACAGTTTAATACCATGATGATACCGAACTGTACCGGATCGATACCGATGGAGGTTGCGATCGGAAGTAAGATCGGTGTCGCGATCAGGATGATCGGTGCCATATCCATGATACATCCTAAAATGAGCAGAATCAAATCCACTAACAGTGCAATCACGATCGGGTTGCTCGAGAATCCGATGATTGCCTTTGCAGCCAGATCCGGCACATGAAGTGTCGTCAGGCAGTAACCGAAAATACTGGATGTCGAAATTAAGATCAGGACGATAGACAATGTATCAATGCACTGCTCCAGGCTCTTCCAGACACCCTTCCAGGTAAGACCCTTGTAAATATATACACTGACAATCAAGCTGTAGAATACTGCGATCGCAGCGGACTCTGTCGCGGTAAACCATCCGGCTACAACGCCGACAACTACGATTACAACTGCTGCCAATGCCCAGAAAGAAGTTCCAAGCTGTTTTAACAGTCTCTTGACACTGAACTTATCCCCCTTCGGATAATGTCTCTTTTTCGAGATAATATAAGATCCGATCATTAAGGAGATCGCAAGCAGTGCGCCCGGCACATATCCTGCAAGGAAAAGGCTTCCTACCGATACACCGCCGGCGGACATTGCATAGATTACCATGTTATGGCTTGGTGGAACCAGCAGTCCCTCACAGGAGGAAGTGATCGTAACCGCCGTCGAAAAATCATCATCGTATCCCTGATCTACCATCATCGGGATCATGATACTTCCGATGGAAGCCGTATCTGCAGATGCAGATCCGGAAATACCGCCGAAGAAATAGGATGCAACGATATTTACCATCGCCATTCCACCGGTCATCCAGCCTACGCAGGCATCGGCGAGTGCGATCAGCTTATCTGATATACCTCCGGTGCCCATCAGCACGCCCATCGTGATGAAGAACGGTACAGCCATCAAACTAAAGGAACTGATTCCCTTTACCATCTGCTGACAGATCGTTGTCAGCGGAAGTCCCTGCGATAACAGGCACAGAAGGGAAGATAACGCTACTGCATATGCAATCGGGAAACGCAGCAGAATCATGACAAGAAAGCTTACGAGCAACACTGCGATTGCCATACTCTGTACACTCATTATTTCGTCCCCTCCTTTACAAAAATACTCTTAATATGATTATAAATTGCTTCCAGTTCAAAAACGACCATCGCTACGCCGGCAAGCGGAATCGGGAAGTACATCCAGAACTTGGACAGCCACGGCATGCTGACGTAATTACCCTTGGCTCCAATGCCTGTCGCATAGCTGAATCCAACGGTAATCATCACGATCGCCAGAATAAAGACGGCGACATCTGCCAGAATATCCAATGCCTTAATAACATTTTTCGGCAGGTATGCGTCAAACGCCGTCATACGGATATGTGCATTTCTGCGGATTGCAAGTGCCGCCGAGAGCACTGCCATGTAGGACATCAGGGTCAGTACCACTTCCTCGCTCCATGCCGGATCGGGTACGAAGGAAACATATCTTCCGACAACGCAGACACTCGTGATTACGATATCTGCCGTGAGCAGCAATTTGCATACAAACAGTACAAACTTATATGCCACATCATATGCCGGCTTTATTTTATCTAAAGTCTGAAAAATCTTAGGCATTTTTTCCTCCTTAAAAAAGTCGGGGCACGGGGGAGCAGCCATTCTCCCTGTGCCCCTTGAAAACGCACTTACATTATTGCGGGTTTTCCTTCTATCAAACCTATAAGTGTCAATCTTTCTGTCGATTACTGCATATCAACGATCTGCTGATATAACTCTTTGTTATTCTTGGTTGCCTCTTCGATGACATCCTTGCAGGCATCCTGCCACGGTGTGATATCGTCTACTTCAATAACATTAACGCCGTCTGCCTTTAACTCCTCAAGGATCTTATCCTCTGTCTCCTGGGAGATCTGACGGTTGTACTGGGAAGCATACTCGCCGGCCTCGGTCAGCACATCCTGCTGCTCCGGTGTCAGGGAATCCCATGCTTCGTCTGTGATAACTACCTGGATTGCTCCTAAGGTATGTCCATCAAGAATGATGTTCGGTGCTACTTCCGGGAATGCATTTGCCTGATAGTTTGCGATCGGCTGTTCTGCTGCATCTACCACACCGGTCTGTAATGCGGAATATAACTCACCCATGGCAACAACGGTCGGGTTTGCTCCAAGTCCTTCCACCATACCTGTCATGATCGGGTCGTTGGATACACGGATCTTCATGCCTGCCAGATCATCCATTCCCTCGATCGGATTGACGGTGAAGAAATGGCGGAAACCTTCCTCGCCGTAGAACAGTCCGCGGATACCGGTTCCGTTCTCATGCGGCTCAAGCAGGAACTCCTGTGCCAGATCAGAGGTTGCAAAGTTCCAGAAATGATCGCGGCTTACGAATGTGAACGGTACGGATAAGAGACTGGATTTCTCTCCGCCGTAGCTTGTGAGTGCGAATGCGGAAATACGTGCCATATCGATGGTACCGCCGCCGCCGAGCATGGTGTCGAGTACATCGGACTCTGCACCGAGAACACCGTTTGCCTGAATATCAATCGTAATACTTCCGCCGGAAAGCTCTTCTACCTTCTCTTTGAATGCGGTTGCTGTCTGTCCTACAATGGTTCCCTCCAGCGGGTTTACCTCTGCGTATACCAGAGTCACTGCCGGTCCGACCGGCTCTGTTCCTGTGGAATCACCGGCCTCGGTTGCCGCTGCGCTATCCGTTGCATCTGCCGTTGCATCTGCCGCTGCATCTGTGTTCTGGCTTGTCGTCGTGTCGGCAGCCTCTGGCGCTTTCAGTCCACAGGCGGTCATGGAAACCACCATTGCTGCACATAACAGTGCGGATAAAACTTTTTTCTTCATGTAAAAATCCTCCTTCTTCTCCTCCCGCCGCGCTTCATCCGGCGGCTTTGTTTATGTCTTAATTATAAAGTTCTATCCTCACAATGAAAACCGTACATTTTTATTAACTTTAGCACATTTTTAACAATTTTAATAGTTTTTTTATATTTATATGGTCAAAATATTCTATTTCTTTCTGAAATTCTAACGATATACAGATGAAATGCACAAAAAGAGCCAGTACATTGACTGGCTCTAATATCTTGGAAATATCTTACAGTTTATTTTGATAATTCCCGTCCTGTTGCTCTGGCATCCTTCACCTGTCCTTTTTCAACTTTTTTATTCCATCAAACCTGCATAGCCAAACGAACAGAACTCCATTTACTCCGCAAATGTCTCTGCCACCTTCACAAGCAGGTCGCGGATCGGCAGATGCTGCGGACATTGTCCCTCACACTTGCCGCAGCGGATACAGACATCCGCACTGCCACCGTCAGCGGTATGCCGCCGGTAACTGCCGCGGTTTGTCTCATTGATCCCGAACTGCACGGTCATGTTGTAATCCTCAAAGACATCCGGGATCGGAATCTTTTTCGGACATCCCTCCACGCAGTAGCGGCACTTGGTGCAGGCGATCGTCGGCATGGCGGCAAGCTCCTCCACCACCCGGGCGATCGCTGCGCGCTCCCGCTCATCAAGTGGTCTGAACTCCCTCATATAAGCCGTGTTGTCGATGAGCTGCTGCTCGTCCGACATGCCGCTCAACACCAGCATCACATTTTCCAGTGATGCCGCATAGCGGATCGCGTAAGATGCAAAGCTTGCCTCTGGTGAAAGCTCCTTTAAGATCTCTGCCGGTCTGCCGGTCATGTTGGCGAGTGTTCCGCCCTTTACCGGCTCCATCACGATCACCGGTACACCATACTTTTGGGCAACCTCATAGCATTTGCGGGACTGCACATTCTCCGACTCCCAGTCATAATAATTGATCTGAAGCTGTACAAATTCCATCTCCGGATGATTTTTCAGGATCTCCTCGAGCGCTTCTGCCGTATCATGGAACGAAAATCCGATATGGCGGATGCGCCCTTCCGTCTTCATTCTCTGCACAAACGCAAAGCCGCCCGTTTTCTCTGTCTCTTCCACCCGTGTCTTGTTCATGGCGTGAAACAGATAAAAGTCAAAATAAGTCACGCCGCAGCGCGCCAGCTGCCTCTCAAAGATCTCGCTGTAGTCCTCCATGTTCTGTACCAGCCACACCGGCATCTTGTCTGCGAGAAGGAAGCGCTCTCTGTCATAACGCTCCACCAGACAGCGACGCACTGCCTCCTCCGACTTCTGATTGTGGTAAGGGTATGCCGTGTCAAAATAGACAAATCCCTGCTCCATATAGCGGTCAATCATCCTGCAGAATACCGCGTCGTCAATCTCTTCGCTATTGCCGTTTGCAACGGGCAGCCGCATACAGCCAAACCCAAGCTTCTTCGGCATGATCTGTTTTAAATCTTCCATAACACATCTCCTTCTACATCGTGCAGAACTGCTCAATCTCTTCCGCAATCTCAGAAAGTCCCGTTCTCCAGAAATCCTTCTTTGTGAGGTCGATTCCCATCATTGCGCCAGCCTCCTCGATCGTGCAGCACGGGGTTGCCGAAAGCATTGCCTTATATTTCCCAATAAAAGCCTCCCCCTCTTTTTCAAACTGGCTGTAAAGTCCAAGCGCAAACAGATTGCCAAAAGCATACGGGAAATTGTAAAAGCTCAGTCCCTCGCTGTAATAATGTCCCTTGCACACCCACATATACGGATGCATGCATTCCGGGTCCAGCCCGTCGCCGTACGTCTTCTTCTGCGCGTCCAGCATGATCTGCTTTAAATCGTCCGCCATGAGGAACTTATTCTGGCTCTGTTCAAATACTGCCGTCTCAAACAGATAGCGGGAGTAAATGTCCACGATACACTGCGTCTGCTCCTTGATGTCGTTCTCCAGCAGATTCAAAAGCTCCTCTCCGGATGCCTCTGCCCGGGCTGCCTTTCCGAGATGCACCTCGTTAAAGGTTGATGCTGTCTCGGCTACCGGCATCGGGTAGTCCTGATTAAGCGGTGCGTGATTCTCGATCTGGCGGTTGTGGAATGCATGTCCGAGTTCATGTGCAAGCGTGTCAACCGATCCGAAATAACCGTCGTAATTGGTCAGAATCCGGCTCTGTTTTAACCACATGGCTCCCGCGCAGAAAGCACCGCCCTCTTTTCCTTTTCTCGGGTAGAAATCGATCCACTCGTTCTCAAACGCTTCCCGCATCAGATCTGCCATCTCCGGTGTCAGCTTTGTGAATGTATCAATAAGATACTGCTTGGCCTCCTCAATGCTGTAGGTCTTATCTGCCTTGCCGAGCGGTGCAAACAGATCATACCACGGCAGGCCGTTGACATGTCCGAGCATCCCGCCCTTTTTCCGCAGATACTTGCGGAATACCGGCAGGTATTCGTCGATCGCCGCCATCATAGCGTCTAAAGTCTCTCGTTTCATGCGCGACTGCTCTAACGTCATGGCAAGTGGTGAAGCATAGCCTCTCTTTTCGCTGAGCATCGTCACCTGGTTCTTAATGTAATTCAGGGAAAACGCGATGGCATCCTCCACCTTCTCATAAGCGGCAATCTCCGCCTCATAAGCGCTCTTGCGCACGGAAGCCTCCGGGCTGTACGCTAAGTTTCTTACTTCCGACAGTGTAATCTGCTTTCCCTGATAATCCACTTTTACCGTGGAGGTCAGATAGGACTGCAGCTTCGACCACGCCGCGCCGCCGCTCATGTTCATGGAGGCAGCCATCTCCTCCACTTCATCGCTGAGCAGATGCTTTGCCTCTTTCTGCTTCTCTTTCAGGTAAAATGTATGCTCACGCACAAGCCCGCTCTCTTTTGCCAGCGCATCCACGTCCCGGATTCCCGCTAAAAGCTTTCCTGCCGCGGCCTCTAACGGTGCCATTTTTGCCTGAAGCTTCATCAGCTTCGCATTTTCTGCCATCACTGTGCCGTCCTCTGTATTGACGGACTGTCTCAATTCCACATAGAGCGATAACTGATAGAAAAGCTGTGCGATCCCGCTCTGCGCCGCAAGCACCTTCTCTGTCCTTTCCTTTTCCTGCATCCTTCCGGCATCTGCAAGCAGTGTGGCGAGCGCATCGATCTGCGCCGTAAGCTCTGCCACATCCTTTCCATATGCCGGATCATCAAATCCTTTATAAAGTTCGTCTAACGACCATTCTGTTGTCATTATTCCCCTCCTGTAATGTTTTTGCTTCCCAGGACACCTTTCCTGTGAAGCGAAAAAAGTGTCCCACCGCTTGCATGCGGCAGAACACTTTTATTATAGCATGGATTCTATTTCTGGTAAATCTGAATAAAATTTGTGACCACTTCCACAAGCTTTTCATAGCTCATGGACGTCGTGTCCAGACAGAAATTATAATTTCTGGCGTCATTCCAGTCTCTTCCGGTATAATAGCGGTAATATTCCGCGCGGTACTTGTCGATTTTCTCAATCCGTCTCTCCGCTTCCTTCTCCGAGAGGCCGTTCTGGTTCATCACTCGTGCGACGCAGTCCTTCTTCGGCGCACAGAAATACAGTTTGATGACATCCGGATCATCCCGGAGTAAATAATCCGCACACCGGCCGATAATCACGCAGGATTCCTGCGCTGCCAGCTCTTTGATGACCTTCGCCTGATAATTGAACAGGTTATCATCGGACACAAAATCCGAATTCTCCGGCGGAATCACACCACCCTTGTACGGATTTTTCTTCAAAATTCCAAACAACGGAGACCGCTTCAACCGCTCGTCTGCCTGTCCGAAAAGTGCCTCGTTGATGCCGCTGGCATCCGATGCCATTCTTAAAATTTCCCTGTCATAGCAGTTGATTCCAAGCTGCTCAGCCAAAAGCTTTCCCAGTGTTCTTCCACCACTTCCATAGCTTCTCGCAATGGTAATGACTGTTTTTTTCATTCCATTCTACCTCCCTGCATTTTCCGTCTATTCTCCCAGATATGCCTTCTTAATAGAATCATTGTTCATCATTTCCTTCGCGTCACCGGAGAGAACAATATTTCCGGTCTCAAGCACATACGCGCGGTTTGCGATCGCAAGCGCTTTCTTCGCATTCTGCTCCACCAGAAGAACCGTCGTACCGCTCGCTGAGATCTCCCGGATGATATGGAAAATCTCCTCCACAAAAATCGGGGAAAGTCCCATGGACGGCTCATCCATCAGAATGATCTTCGGCTTGGACATCAGGGCGCGCCCCATTGCAAGCATCTGCTGCTCGCCGCCGCTTAACGTTCCTGCAAGCTGGTTTTTTCGTTCTTCCAGACGTGGGAAACTCTTGTAAACCTTTGCCAGCGATTCCGCAATCTCGTTTTTGTCTTTTCTGGTATAAGCGCCCAGCTTCAGATTCTCGTAGACGGAAAGTTCCGCGAACACGCGCCGTCCCTCCGGCACATGCGCCATTCCCATCGATACGATCTTATGTCCCGGCACCTTCACGATATCCTGTCCCTCAAAAAGGATCTCACCCTCGGATGGCTTTAACATTCCCGTTATCGTCTGAAGTGTCGTCGTCTTCCCCGCACCGTTCGCTCCGATCAGCGCAATGACTTCCCCTTCGTTTACTTCAAACGAGATCCCCTTAATTGCCTGAATGACACCATAATGTACTTTCAGATTTTTTACTTCCAACATTGCCATAGTCGTTCCTCCATCTATCTCATGTCATTCTCCAAGATATGCCTTGATTACCTGCGGGTCATGAAGTACATCACCCGTCGCGCCCTCCGCAAGTACCTGACCGAAGTTAAGCACCGTCAGCTTCTCACAGATACCGGACACCAGTTTCATATCATGCTCGATCAGAAGGATTGTCATATCGAACTCATCCCGCACAAAATGGATCGTTTCCATCAGCTCTTTCGTCTCGTTCGGGTTCATGCCTGCCGCCGGCTCGTCGAGCAGCAGCAGCTTTGGATTCGTTGCAAGTGCACGCGCAATCTCAAGCTTTCTCTGCTTTCCGTATGGAAGATTGGAGGACAGGAAACCCGCCTCGCGCTCCAGATCAAACACTTTTAATAATTCCATTGCCTTCTCATCCATCTCCGCCTCAACCTTGCGGTATTTCGGCAGACGTAAGATTCCGGTCAGCGTCGAGTAGGACATCTGGTTGTGCAGTCCGATCTTTACATTGTCAAGCACGCTCTGATCCTTGAACAGACGGATGTTCTGAAATGTACGCGCAATACCTGCCTTGTTGATGTCGATCGTTTTCTTTCCTGTGATATCCGCACCATCCAGGCTGATAGTTCCCTCATCCGGCGTATACACACCGGTAAGCATATTAAATACCGTCGTCTTGCCGGCACCGTTCGGTCCGATCAGACCGTACAACTGTCCTTTCTCGATGGAAATATGAAAATCATCTACCGCACGAAGTCCTCCGAAGGAGATGCCAAGATTCTTTACCTCTAACATTGCCATAACTATACTGCCTCCTTCTTTGTGTTTTTGCGGAACTTCTGTGCCATTTTCTGTCTCCATTCAATGCACTTCGGAGCCCAGTTGAAAAGCATCATGACGATCAGCACGATCGAGTAGATTAACATACGGTAATCGGACAGTCCTCTTAACACCTCCGGAAGAAGGGTCAAAAGAACGGCTGCAATGATGGAACCACGGAAATTACCCATACCACCAAGTACGACGAATACCAGAATCATGATGGACATATTGTAACCGAAGTTCGCCGGCGTCGCCGTAACCGTGGAAAGGTTGTGCGCATAGAGCACGCCGCCCGCTCCCGCAATCGCCGCAGAGATCGTGAATGCCATCAGCTTGAACTTGGTGATGTTGATGCCGACAGACTCTGCCGCAATACGGTTATCACGGATTGCCATGATCGCACGGCCGCTTCTGGAATTGACCAGATTGTATACAACAAATAAAGAAATCAGAATTAAGATCACGCCCGCTGTAAAGCTGGAGAGATGCGGAATCTTTGCGATTCCCTTCGCACCGTTAATCAGCCAGACACCGTCATCTGCGAGATCAATCGCGTTTCCGTTCGAGATTGCAAAGTGGAATCCGCTTCCGTCTTTTGCGATATAAAGAACGTTGATGATATTTTTGATGATCTCACCAAACGCCAGCGTCACAATCGCAAGATAATCGCCGCGCAGACGTAAGACCGGAATGCCGATCAGAAATCCGAAGAATGCCGCCATCGCAGTGCCCACGAGCAGCGCAATGATAAAGAGCACTATCTGGCTGCCGATCACACCTTCCAGCATCTTGGTGCAGAAGGCACTGGAAAAAGCTCCCACACACATGAAGCCCGCATGACCGATACTCAGCTCTCCGAGGTATCCCACGCACAGATTCAGACCGATCGCCACGATAGAGTAGGTGCACATGGGAACGAGCAGTCCCTGCATCAGCGAAGAAATTGCTCCGGCAGCTACCATGATCTGAACCACAATATATACCGCAATCACCAACACAAAGGTGATCAGCTGGTCTTTTGTTTTTTTATTCACCGTTTTTAAATTTAACTTTGCCATAGCTGTTCTCCCTTTTGCATTATACTTTCTCATGAATCTGTTTTCCAAGAATTCCGGTCGGTTTTACAAGAAGCACAACAATCAAAACCGCAAATACAATCGCATCCGAAAGCTGGGAGGATATGTAGGCACGTCCCAGAATCTCAATAATTCCAAGGAGAATTCCGCCGATCAGTGCTCCCGGGATCGATCCGATTCCGCCGAAAACAGCAGCCGTAAATGCTTTGATACCCGGCATGGAACCGGTGTACGGTGTCAGCGTCGGATACGCGGAACAGAACAGCACACCTGCGATCGCCGCAAGTCCGGAACCGATGGCAAAGGTCAGGGAAATCGTCGCATTGACATTGACTCCCATGAGCTGTGCCGCATCTTTATCCTCGGATACCGCAAGCATTGCCTGTCCGGCTTTCGTCTTCTTAATGAACATCATCAGTGCGATCATAATCACCACGCATGCCAGCACGGTGACAATGGTTGTGCCGGAAATGGTCAACGCGCCGTCTGCCAGCTTTAAGGAAGGCAGGGACACAACGGAACTGAATGATTTCGTATCCGCTCCAAACAGCAGCAATGCCGCATTCTGCAGGAAATAGCTGACACCGATCGCTGTGATGAGCACGGCAAGCGGCGTTGCTCTTCGCAGCGGCTTGTAGGCAATTTTTTCAACAACAATTCCGAGAACGGTACATACGATGATGGAGAGAACCACCGCCGGAAGCGGGCTGATCCCCTGGCCGCTCATTGCAAGGAACACCACATAGCACCCGATCATAATGACATCGCCATGTGCAAAATTCAGCATTTTCGCAATACCATATACCATGGTATAGCCGAGTGCAATGATCGCATATACGCTTCCCAGACTGATTCCATTGATCAGATAGGATAAGAAATTCATAACAACACCTCTGTCTTTCCTTGTTTAATACGTTAAAACGTCAGCAGTTTCACTTATTATAACATGTTACATACCTGTATACAACTTAAAACCGAAAAAAGAAGAGGTTCCGCGCCGGCGGGTAGTCGCCCCCGCCAACGCGCCAACCTCTTTATTGGCCTTTCCTGCCTGCTCTATTACATTGCTGAATAAGCACCGTCTTTGATTACGACTGCCTTCGGCGCCTTGCTGACCTCGCCGGTTGCCTGCCATGTCATGGAATCACCAGTCAAACCGTCAACGCTGATCTCTGCCATAGCCGCCTCAAGTGCACTGCCAATATCTGCCACGCTCATATCCGGTGTCACGCCTGCCTGCTCTGCCGCTGCTTTGATAATGTAGATTGCATCGTAAGCATCTGCTGCGAACTGGTTCGGTGTATCCCCATATGCTTCTTTGTACTTTGTAACAAAGGACTGTGTCTTCTCATCATCTGCATCTGCTGCAAACGGTGTCAAGAGCATTACGCCCTCTGCCAGCTCTGTGTTAAAATTCTCAACACCAAGCAGTCCGTCCAGACCGTCGCATCCAAAGAATGTCGGAGCATATCCCATGCTGTCTGCCTGTGTCAAGATGATGGATGCCTCTGTGTAGTAGATCGGAAGGAATACAAGCTCTGCACCTGCGCTCTGTGCCTTCTGAAGCTGTGTGGAGAAGTCTGTCTTGGAATCTGCGGTAAACGCTTCTTCTGCAACAACTTCAAGTCCCTGATTCTGGGCTTCTTTTACGAAGTTCGCCTCGATACCGGAAGAATATACATCGGAACTGTCGTAGATCACTGCAACCTTGGCTGCCAGCTTGTTCTCACCGATATACTGTGCGGATGCAGTACCCTGGTTCGGGTCGGTAAAGCATACCTGAAATACATTATCATTATCGATTACATCCGTGGAAGATGCGGACGGTGTCAGTTCATACATGCCGTCCTCTGCGGTCTTCTCAACAACTGCCACGCAGGGAGTCGTTGTAACGGTACCCATCAGCATCTGCATACCCCAATCCTTTAAGGAGTTGTAAGCATTGACGGATTTCTCGGCATCATGCTGGTCATCCTCAAACTTATATGCGATCTGATATCCGTTGATACCGCCCGCTGCGTTAATCTCATCAACAGCAATCTGTGCTCCGTTCATAACTGCTGTACCGTAGATCGCTGCTGCTCCGGTAGTCGGTCCGATACCGCCAATCTTAAATGCCGCGCCATCTGCCGCTGCGGCTCCTGCGCTCTCTGTACCTGCCGCTGCGCCGTTATCTGTGGTCGTACCGGATGCTGCTCCGTCGGAAGAGCTTCCACAGCCTGCCATCATACTTGCAGCCATCGCTGCTGTCAACAATACACTCAATGCTTTCTTCATAATATTGTCCTCCCTCAAGTGCCTTTATCTTTTCTGAAATAATAGCAAAATTAGAGATGATTCACAATGTTAAAATTACACCAAATTCTTGATTTATTTTATCGTATGATTATGCAATTTGTCTTTTTCAATAACCATAGGTTATATTGCGTATTCCAGGCGGCTATATTGTCCGTTCTTCTGCATTTTTTAACTGTTTGACGGGCTTTCTTCCGTGTTGTAAATATACTTGCGCGTCATAAAACGCACCATCTGCTCCGCCTCTGCCCGGCGGCACAGTTCCAGAAACCGGTTCCAGAAACGCTCGCCGCAGTAATCCACCAGATAGCTGTTGCGCTGCGCATTCTCCATCTCCCGCAAGGATCCCCGGTTCTCATGTCCGAGATAATATGCAAGCGCGAAGAAATCCGGCTCCTCCCAGCCTGTCGCATCCTTCAATACCGCCGCCACATTCTCAAGCTCACTCCGAAGCATGATCGCTGCCAGCTTGCTCCCCGCCTCGGTCTGCGCCTTCGCCGCGTGCTCCTCATACTCCGCTACCATCTGTTTTAAGCTCTGAATCGTGGACTGAAAATCGAGATCGTCATCCCGGATGGAACAATCATGATAGACCTGGTCCAGATCTCCCATCAGCTCGTCCAGGCTCTTTTTGACTTCACTTACCGGACTTTCCTTCATGCACTCCAACAGACGCTCAATCGCCGCCCTCGACTGCGCGAGGTGCCTTCTCGCCTCCTCATACTGTTCCCGCAGAGTATCCCCCTGTTCCAGCGCCGCCTGATAATCCCTCAGCGCCTCATTCACATACGCCTTCTCGCCCCCCGCATTCAGAAGACTCTTTTTTAAATCCTTCAACTCCCCTTTTAGCTCTTTTGACTTCTTTCCTTTCGCAGCTCTGTCAAACAACATTTCCCTCGCTCCTTCTCCCGATCTGACATTTCTACCCTTTATTATATAAAACCCATCCGTCATCTTCAAGCCAATTTCAAGCGAAGAGGCTGACGCTTCAAGCGGCAGCCTCCCAGGATAGATAAGTAAATAGGATAAAAAGATCACACCTCTCGATTTCGATGGAATGTAGATGGAAATCCGGATCAAAAAAAGCGGCATTTCTAGCCAGCCGAATGTCTGCATCTTCGATGATCCGTGTCTTTCCAAGTTTGGAGCACTCCGCGGGTCATGTCCGCATCCCGGAAGACAATTTGTAGGACTTTTGTGTGTGTCCCTTATGGCACCTCTGAGCAAAACATAACCGCGCGAAGCCGATGTTTGAATTGCCATCTGCCATGTTTTTAATAGCAGATGGCAAAGAGTTTCGGTTCGCGCGGTTTTATATTGTCTGTGAAGAGGTGCCATTAGGGACACCAGAAAGTCCGCCCATTGTCTCCGGTGTGTCGGACATGCACCCGTCGGATTGTCCAAACGTGGAAGAGACACGGAATCTGATGCAAACATTCAGCCGGAAGAAATGCACGCATTTTTTTCAACGAATGTTCCATCTACACTTCCAGCGAAATCGAAAAATGTGATCTTTTATCCTAGTACATCTCTTTCGACGCCAGCTGTCCGCCTGAAGCGGCAGCCTCCCGTCTATTTTTCATCATAGAGATGACATTTTACCTTATGTCCGTTGCCAACATCCTTGACCTGCGGCTCCTCGTGCTTACAGATCTCCATGCACTCACTGCAGCGGGTGTGGAACTTACATCCTGCAGGCGGATTGGCCGGGGAAGGAATATCGCCCTTCAAAAGGATACGTTCCTTTCTGACATCCGGATCCGGCATCGGAATCGCGGAAAACAGCGCTTTCGTGTACGGATGCAACGGGTTTCCGAAAATATCGGCCGTCTCGCCGGACTCTACCATGCCGCCAAGGTACATAACGCCCACGGTATCAGAAATATGCTCTACGACAGACAGATCGTGAGAGATAAACAGATAGGTCAGTCCTCTCTCCTTCTGCAGATCGCGAAGCAGGTTAATGATCTGTGCCTGAATCGACACGTCCAGTGCAGATACCGGCTCATCGCACACGATGAATTCCGGATTCAGCGCAAGCGCACGCGCGATACAGATTCTCTGTCTCTGACCGCCGGAAAACTCGTGCGGATAACGATCCTTGTGATACTCCTGTAATCCACAGTCCTTCATAACCTTGGTGATATAATCATCAAACTGCTCCTTCGGCACGAGTCCATGCTCACGCACTGCCTCACCGATGATCTCACCGATCGGGAGACGCGGAGACAGGGATGAATACGGATCCTGGAAAATGATCTGCATCTTTGTGCGCAGATCGCGGAGCTGCTTCTTATCGTACTTGCTGATGTCCTCGCCATTGAAGAGAATCTCGCCGTCTGTCTTCTCGATCAGACGCAAGATCGTTCTTCCGGTCGTGGACTTTCCACATCCGGACTCTCCTACAAGTCCCATGGTAGTGCCGCGCTTAATGTTAAAAGACACGTCGTCGACCGCCTTCACACTGCCTGTCGCACCGCCGAAGAACCCTCCCTTAATCGGGAAATACTTTTTCAGATGAGACACTTCAAGAATATTGCCGCTCTGATTGGTTGTCTTTGTTGCTTCGTTATTGCTCATTCTTCGTGTCTCCTTCCTTGCCGACTGCCTCCGCCGCACAGCGGTAGCAGCTTACAAAATGTGTCGGGGAAATCTGGTACATTCCCGGATATGCTCCCTCACAGCCGTCTACGCACATCTCGCAGCGATCCTTAAAGTAGCAGTAGTTCGGCATATCAATTGGGTTCGGAACGCTTCCCGGAATGCTGTAAAGCTTCTCCGTATATTTACCGACCACCGGCTTTGACTTCATCAGTCCGATGGTATACGGGTGTCTCGGATCTTTGAAAATCTCGCGTGCCGTTCCTTTTTCCACAACACGTCCCGCATACATAACGACCACGTAATCTGCCATCTCTGCAACCACACCGAGATCGTGTGTGATCAGCATGATGGAGCTGTTGATCTTATCCTTCAGTCCGCGGAGCAGATCGAGGATCTGTGCCTGGATCGTCACATCGAGCGCTGTTGTAGGCTCATCGGCGATAATCAGACGCGGATTACATGCAAGCGCCATTGCGATCATGATTCGCTGGCGCATACCGCCGGAAAGCTCGTGCGGATACATCCGGTATACGCCTTCCTTGTTGGCAATGCCGACCATCTCAAGCATCTGGATCGTACGTGTCTTGACGTCATCCTTTGTCATATCCGGATTGTGAAGTGCAATGACCTCATCCACCTGCTCGCCGATACGAAGTACCGGATTTAAGGAGGTCATCGGCTCCTGGAAAATCATGGACATGTAGTTGCCGCGCAGCTTCTGCATTACAGAAGTCGGCGTGTTGACCACATTGTATACATGATCGCCGGTATTAAAGCGGATCTCTCCTCCCACGGTCTGACCGGATGGGCGCTGTACCAGCTGCATCAGGGAAAGGCTTGTCACGGATTTTCCGCAGCCGGACTCACCTACGATACCGACCGTCTTGCCCTGCGGCACATCAAACGATACACCATCGACAGACTTGACCGTTCCGATGTCCGTGAAGAAATAAGTCTGAACGTTGTCGAACTCAACGCAGTTCTCCGGATTCTTCATCTTTGTCACATATTCCTCCTCCGGAATATGCTTTCTGTTTCTTTTTTTCTCGATCTCCTGCGTAATCTTGCGGTTCTCCCGCGCAATCGCGCGGGATTCTTTTGCGGAGATATAATTTGCGTTTTTCTTCTTATTATTAAATGCCATTCCTGTCACCTACCGTTTCATCTTCGGATCGAATGCATCACGCAGACCATCACCGATAAAGTTATATGCAAGTACCGTGAGCAGGATCAGGACGCCTGCCGGAACCCACACGAATAAATAGTTCGTCATAACGTAAGAGTCGTTGACCGCATTGATGATACTTCCCCAGGAAGCCGCCGGATACTTGATACCAAGACCCAGGAAACTCAATGTGGACTCGGCAAGAATGACATCACCGATTCCCATACTTGCGAATACGACAAGCTGCGGGATAACATTCGGGATCAGATGTCTGAAAATCCTACGGCTTACGCGGATACCGGTTGCCTCTGCCGCCGTCATGAACTCCTGCTCTCGCAGGGACAAGATCTGTCCGCGGATAATACGGGCAATGCTGACCCAGCCGATGATACTCATGACAATACACAGCATGTAGATACGTGTCTTTGCCGAAGCCTTGTAGTAATCCATGATCGAACCGAGGATCAGATACAGCGGAATCGCCGGGATACAGTAAACAACATCAACCACACGCATCAGGAGTGTGTCCACCCATCCGCCGAAAAATCCTGCGATACCACCTACAATGATACCAATGATAAGCTCAATGATAACTACGACAAATCCGATCATAAGGGAAATTCGTCCGCCGTACATCAGACGCGCCAGAAGATCCATTCCGTTGCCATCCGTTCCGCACAGATGCTTTGCAGATGGTGCCGCATAACTGTCGATGACACGCGTCTCCTGATAGCGCTGAATCGTATACTGACCGTTTTTATCCTTGATCAGATAGGTGTCGGTCTCACCCTGCTCGTCCGTATACTCAAAGGAATTCTCCCCGGCAGTCATTGCAGCCTCAGCTGCCTCCTTGAACGCCGGTGTCAGCACGATACCACTGGAAACCGGATTCATGCTCATATCAGATACATAAGCATAATCCGCACCGTCTGCCGTATGAATCATGGCAGCGCTGCCCTCGTTTTCAACCGTGTAGTTCACGCCGTCCGCCTCAACGTTCTTATCGCCGTTTGCAATCGCAGTCAGCACCTTGCTGTAAAAATCATAAGAAAATGTTGTGCCCTCATCAAAAGCTGTCACAGACTTCCGGCAGGCAATACCAAGCTCTGTCGTCGTGTACAGTGTCTCTTTCACACCGGATGCATCAAACACATACTCCACGCCGTTGTAAGTAAACTGGTTCTGTCCGGCTGCCTCCGCAGCGTCATGCTCCTCAGACTTTAATGCCAGCGGATTCATCTGCTGCTCTGCCGCGTAGATGTGATATGTGTCGTCATCAATTTTGCCAAGTGCCAGTGTCTGTCCATCTCTGGTCTCGAACACCAGGGCATTTTTCGTCACGGCCAGGATCATCTTGGAATACACATCGCTCGGAAGCTCCACACCGTCCGCTGCAAACACCTGAAACTCATCAATTTTTGCCGCGCCGGCATAATCCTTCTTCATCTCTTCCGTGCGGTAAAAGACCTCACTCTGGGAATACGGATTGACTGCACCTCCGACAAAGGCAAACAGGAACATACAGATAATGATAACCAGTCCTACAATTGCCAGTCTGTTGCGGAAAAACCGCTTTGCAACCATCATTCCGGGGGAAAGTACGCGGACACGCTGCGCGTCATCAAGCTTCATATTATTCTTCTCGTTCTCCATGTTCTCTCCTCCTTTCTAGTTCACGCGGACACGCGGGTCCACAACTGCGTATAAAATATCGGCAATCAGGTTGCCAAGTAAGATCAACACTGCGGAAAACAGCATGTAGAACATAACAAACGGAATGTCACCCTGTAATACCGCCTGGTAAGAAGTATATCCGATACCTGGGATCTGGAACAGCGTCTCTGTTACCATGGCACCACTGAAGAGTCCCGGCAGTGTACCGCCGAGCAGCGTGATAATCGGGATTAAGATATTGCGGAATGCGTGGTAATGAATGACACGCTTCTCCGGCAGTCCCTTCGCGCGCGCCGTACGGATGTAATCCGCATTCAGCACTTCAAGCATATTGGTTCTGGTGTAACGCATCAGGGAACCGATGCTCACGATCGTCAGTGTAATTACCGGAAGTACCAGATGCCATGCCATATCCAGAATCTGCCGTCCGGAGGAAAGGCTCTGGAAGTTACGTCCGACAATACCGTAGAGGTCGAACCAGCCAAGCTTTACGGAAAAGACCCATTTTAAAAGTGTTGCAACGAAAAAGCTCGGAAGAGAAATACCGACCAGTGCAATAACGGTGATTGTATAATCGGTTGCAGAATACTGCTTTCTCGCAGCGGCAATACCTGCCGGAATTGCGATGATGATCTCCAGAACAAAAGATGCCAGTGACAGTGCAAACGAATACCAGATAACGCTTGCGAATTTGGTCAGTACCGGCTGGTTAAAATACCAGGAATCACCGAACTGTCCGCGGATTGCTTTTGCTGCCCAGCGGAAATATCCCTGGATCACACCGGTGTCCAGACCGTACGATGCATTTAACTGTGCCACCCATTCGTCATAACTCTTTGCTCCCGGTCTCTGTGACAATGTCAGTGCCTGCTGCTCCACGAATGACGACGGCATGCAACGCATGATCGCGTAGATGATCATGGAGACGAAGAACAGTATGACAATCGAGAGCAATACTCTCTTAACAACAAATTTCTTCATGATTCTTTTTCCTTTCCTCGCTGCTTCTGATGCTAAAGGTATTTTGCAAAAAGGCGTCACGCATCCTCTTGCAAAATACCTTTAAATCCCTATGCACCATGGCACAGGTTGTAGAAGAGGGGAGCCTGCTCCCCTCTCCCTCCACCATCAGCCAGTTACTCTGATCCTTAGTTCATCTGGATCTTCTCAATCTCGTTGAGATAGCTATAGAAGGTTGTCAGATCCTGCGGAATGGAATCCACATTGACACGCTGTGTACTGAATACAGAAGCGTTCTGTCTCTGATATACCGGAATCTCTACAGCGTAATCTACGATAAAGTCAAGTGCTTCCTTATAAACTGCCTTACGGAATGCCTGGTCGGTATTGGTTCTTCCCTCCATTACCAGTTCATCCAGCTCGTCAGAGTAGATTGCATAGTAGTTTGCGCTACCGCCTTCGCTGTGATAGATCTGGAACATATCCGGATCTAAGGTTGCCTGCCATGCTGCACACCACATCTCTGCAGTCTCACTGTTTAACGCATCCCACATGATGGTTCCGTCAGCCAGATCGTTGATTGTCAGATCAAAGCCGATGGTCTTAAGTGCCTCGGATGCTGCGGTCAGAATACCGAAGGAAGGATGATCTCCCTTTCCGCCTCCGCCGATCATTACCTCATAGCTTAACTTCGCACCAGCCGGAGCTGCTGTCAGCTTGCCATCTGTTACTGTGTAACCTGCTGCCTCGAAGAATCCAAGTGCTGCGTCAAGTGCTGCAGCATACTTCTCGTCATCCGACATACCGTCTGTGTAGATCGGGTTGCCGTCTACGTCCTTGGAGAATGCAACCTCGTAGTCTGCGTCAGACTTCTGCGGTGCTGCCCAGGAAGTATTGGAGATCGGGTAGTTAATTACTGCTGCTGCCTCTCCATAATAGGAGTCGATAACCATATCACGATATACAGAAATTACTGTTGCGATTGCTTTTCTTAAATCTTTGGACTGCTCAGAAGAAGGATCATCGCCAACCTTGACATTCTGAGAGTTGATTCCGATGTAACCATAACCATTGTTGTCATACAGAGCGGTGGTTAATACATCACCGGACACCTCACCGTTGCTGTTCTCAGAGCAGATCTGTGCCATAACCTCTTTGGAGATGGACGGATCAGAAATATCTACCGTACCCTGAACAACACCCGGAAGCTTATCTGCCTCAGCGGTCTCCTTGAACTGGAGTTCCTTGGTAGCCGGTGCTCCCTTGTAGTATGACTCATTCGCCTCGAGATATACTGTCTTGTTCTCGTAGCTCTTGAAGACATACGGACCAGCGCCAAGCGGAGCGGTCGTCTTCTCGCGGATTGCGGAAAGATCACCCTTTGTGAAACCGAACTGGTTGTTATCGTAATCGTACTGGCTCTCATCACCATAATAATGAAGCGGTGTGATCTGGATATCCATGGTCTGAAGTGCCGGTGCGCTGACCTCTGTCAGAACAACACGTACGGTCTTGTCATCCAGCTTCTGGATACCGGAAATATTTGCTGCTGCATCACCGGTCTCAACACCTTCGGTAGCGTATGCATATACGTCTTCCGGAATCAGATCGGAGAGAGCGCTTCCTGCAGACTCAGCCTCCATAGCGGTGAAGCTCCATCCGTACTTGTCACCGATTGCCATAAAGAAATCCTTAGCGGTCGCATCTGCCGCAAGACCGTCGAAGCCCCACTGTGCTGCTGCGCCTGCTACGTCGCCCTCTTCGCTGACGCCGTTCTCTACGCAGTAATCAACGATTTCCTGTGCAAATGCTGCACCACCATCGTTTACAGCATCCCAGAATGCGTTCTGCTGATCTTCTGTCCAGTATGTGAAGTCTGTGTTATCCTCGCCCGCTGCCGCAAGTAAAGATGCCAATGTGGACATACCGCTTCTGTACTCTTCCATACCCTCGATCGGGAGAGAGTATACAGATGCGCCTCCGTCATAAGTCGGATCGCAGAATACATAGAAAGAGAAGATGATATCATCTGCGGTTACCGGCTCTCCATCGGAGAAGGTCAGATCATCACGAAGCTTGAAATCATAGTATACGGTTCCGTCTTCGTTCTCTGTGATAGTCAGATCGGTTGGTCCGTAGTAAGTATAATCGGTACCGTTGTACGAAGTGGTCTCACCCTCGATACCATTGTAGATAAACTCACCGGAACGATCGTTGTAAACCAGAGAAATCTGTGTCACATCAACGATGTTCTGATCCGGCACACTCTCAGCGAAGAATGGGCTGAACTTCTCGCTCATACCGTCATTTGCGATAACGAGCGGTGTGTCGCTGCCGGATGCAGCCGTGCCTGCTGCCTCTGTGCCTGCTGTCTCGGTTCCAGCTGTCTCGCCGCCAGCCTTGCTTCCGCCGCAGCCTGCAAATGAACCGACAGTCAGTGCTCCTGCCAGTAACAAAGCAAGAGTCTGTCTCATTTT
Organism: Roseburia hominis A2-183; assembly: GCF_000225345.1. Classification (NCBI taxonomy): domain Bacteria; kingdom Bacillati; phylum Bacillota; class Clostridia; order Lachnospirales; family Lachnospiraceae; genus Roseburia; species Roseburia hominis. The sequence continues at coordinate 653,095 of NC_015977.1, read as the reverse complement.
TTTCATAATATTTCCTCCTTATAAAAATATTATCTATGTTTTAACCTTATAAAAGGAAAAAACCTACTCCATTGTGGCATTCTCAATCAGAATGCCGCTGTAATTGCGGTCATAATACTTTCCGAAGAAAAATGCAACCGCCAGAAACAGGAAATGACATATCAGATAGATACATTCCATTCCCATACGGATCCCACCACGGTGCAGCACCATGTATACAAGGTCCAGAACCGCTCCGATTCCCGTCAGCACCATTGCCCCGATACAGGAACGCTTCATGCGAAGCAGCCCCGTCTCATAGTGTGCCCGGTGCATACGGACCGGTGCCCCGATATAGCTGACCGCACCATAAAGCATGTATCCAAGCGGAAGAATCACAAACAGATACGGGAATACAATCCACGCTGTGCGGGACGAATCCGGATTTAAAAGTCCCATTCCAAGCTCAATCACCCACAGCGCGATCGTCCAGATGACATTAAAAATGCCTGTCCGCCGCTTCTGCTGTTCATCAAACGGAAGCACATAAAAATCTCCCTGATAGGACGTTCTTGTCACCAGAAGACCGTGCCGGTTCTGCTTTAATTCATTTTGATAATCCTTTTGGTAAGGGTTCTTGATCATCGCCGCTTCCGCCTCATCGCTCTGCCTGCCATACTGCATAGTGCAATATTACCGCGTTATTGCGCTAAAATATTTTTGTGTAACAAAAAAAAGTGACAATGAACCTCTTTGTCCACTGAACACTTTGCAAAATACACTTGTATGTTGCACACGCACAACACTTTTTTTATTATACATGGGAAACTGTTTTTGTCAATACTTTTCCCGCTGGCACATTCTGCCTCGTTTCGCATGTTTTTACAATCTCATTTGGTTCTATGCATATTTTTACACTATGTTTTATTTGTTTTTTCTACTTTTTCTTCTATTCTGTGCTGTTTTTCTGTCATTTTTCATTTTTTGATCCCAATTTTTTCATGACTAAATATGCAGTTTTCTTTTTCCATGTTTTTCCACGCAAAAAATCCCGGAACGGATTTTACTCTCCGTTCCGGGATTTCTCTTTCCTGTATAAGTATGCATCACCTGCAGTCATACATACCGGTCAGTTCTTATGATGTTATGCTGTCTTTGTTGCGTACATGAAGTACTTCATACCGAATATCGTTGCGTAGATACCGGTTACGTTAGACTTCTGCATGTAAATATCATTGTAGTAGTAGATCGGAACTACTGCCCATGTATCCATCAGCATATCCTCTGCCTGATGCATTAAGTCAACACGCGCTGCAAAATCTGTTGTGGTGCGGATCTGATTGATCAGCTCATCATATGCTGTCCAGTCCGGAGAAGAAGATACCGGAGTACCCTTTCCTAACTGCATATCGTTGTTACCGGAATCAGAGGTAAAGATCTCTAACATGTTAACCGGGTCGTTGTAATCTGCAAGCCATCCCTCACGCGCGATGGTGAAGTTACCGCTCTTACGATCCTCAAGGAATACATTCCAGTCCTCAGACTTGATCTCAAGGTTGATACCAAGTAATGCAACATCCTGCTGTACGGACTCAGCAACCGCAATGTGTGCTGTACCGTCGTTTGTTAAGTATGTCATGGAGATTGCCGGATCTACTGCGTATGTACCGTCACCGTTGTCTGTAAATGTATATCCAGCCTCTTCCAGTAAGCCCTTTGCTGTCTCAAGCTCGCCGGCACCGGTAGCTGTTGCATCATAGTAAGAAGTATCTGCTGTCTTGAATACGCCGCCGTTACCGTCTGCCATACCTTCCGGTACGAAAGAATCAGCCGGGATCTGACCTGTCTGGCCTACGTTCTCAACGATGAACTGACGGTCAACCAGTAAGCTGATTGCCTCACGCATCTTAGCAGCCTCTTCCTCTGTCTTGCCATCGAAGACCGGGTCGTTTACGTTGAAGCCGATGTAATAGGTTCCCAGGTTGTCAAGGATACCAAACTCTGGATTGACGCCGTTTAAGGAAGGAATCTCATCGTTCGGTACGGTATCGATGTAGTCAAGGTCACCGCTGTTGTATGCAGCATAGATTGCTGTATCATCAGCGCTTAACATGAAGTGAAGCTCGTCCATGGTTACGTTTGCCGCATCATAGAAGTTCGGGTTCTTTACATAAACCATGCTCTCGTTGTGGTTCCAGGACTCCAGTGTGTAAGCACCGTTGCATACAAAACCAGCTTCCTGTGCCCACTTGCCAGGAACAGTGCCGTCCGTATCAGCAGCCTCTACGGATGCCTGATGTACTGGATAGAATGTCGGGAATGCCAGTAAGTCGTTAAAGTACGGGCACGGGCTGACAAGCTTGATCACGAGTGTGTAATCATCCGGTGTCTCAACTGCCAGTGTACCGTCATCGTTGCGGTCGATTACATCGAACAGATAAGCATAGTCTGCTGCTGTCTTCTCATCGATGACACGATTCCAGCTGTATACGAAGTCAGATGCCTTTAAGTCATCTCCGTTGCTCCACTTGGACTCAATCATGTGAACAGTGTACTCTGTTCCGTCCTCAGATACTTCCGGCATATCGGTTGCGAGTGCCGGGATAAGATTACCATCCTTATCATAGGTATAAAGACCTGCGAAAGAGTTTACTGCAAGGCAGCCGCCGTCTACGGAGCTGTTTAATGCAGGATCAAGGTAATCCGGCTCACTTGCCAGGTTGATGTTGAGCACATTTGTCTCAGCGTTTGTGGTTGTTGCTTCTGCAGTTGCTGCAGCCTCTGTGCCAGCAGCAGTTCCTGTGGACTCGCCTGTACTTGCTGTGGAATCAGATGATCCGCCACAAGCCGTAAGACCAAGTGCCATAGAAGCAACCAGTAATGATGCTACTAATTTCTTCATAATGAATCCTCCTTGTTTTCCGAAGGAAAATGCGACTGTCACAACAGGAGCAGAGGATTTTCCTCCTATAAAATGATCTATGTTCCACGTACCTTTTCGGTAACGTTGAAACCTTACTTATTCCAGCATGCAACGAAGTGTCCGCTGCCTCTGTCGGAAAGCGGCGGCATCTCTTTTGCGCACTGCTCTGTCGCGTATTTGCATCTGGTGCGGAACGGACATCCGGTCGGCATCTTCAGAGGGCTCGGTACATCTCCCTCCAGCACGATACGCTTGCTGTGTCTGGCTGTCTCCGGATCCGGAATCGGAACCGCTGACAGTAAGCTCAATGTATACGGATGCATCGGGTTGCCGTTTAACTCATCGGCATCGGCGATCTCCATCATTTTTCCAAGGTACATAACCGCAATACGGTCGGAAATGTGGTGAACGACCAGCAGATCATGCGCGATAAACAGATACGCCACGCCCAGCTTGTCCTGCAGTTCCTCGAACATATTTACCACCTGCGCCTGAATGGACACATCCAGTGCGGATACCGGCTCGTCACAGACGATAAACTTCGGGTTTACCGCGAGTGCTCTTGCAATACCGATACGCTGTCTCTGTCCGCCGGAAAACTCATGTGCATAACGCATGGCATGCTCGGCATTCAGTCCAACCAGCTCCATGAGGTTCAAGATTTTCTCACGGCGCTCTTTTTTATTCGCATATAATTTATGAACATCCAGAGGCTCTCCGATGATGTCCTCGACCGTCATACGCGGGTTCAAGGATGAATACGGATCCTGGAATACCATCTGCATCTGTCTGCGGTAAGGAAGCATGTCCACATCCACTTTCTTGCCAAGCACCGGCTTGCCGTTTGCATCGACGATCAGCTTGCCATTCTCATCATACTGTTCGCCGCTGTCAAAAAGCACCTTACCATCGAACACGATGCGTCCGGCGGTCGGCTGGTACAGACGAAGCAGCGTTCTGCCGACGGTCGTCTTGCCGCATCCCGACTCTCCTACCAGACCAAGTGTCTCGCCCGGCTTGATTGCAAATGAAATATCATCCACCGCTTTTAGCGGAATCGTCTTAAATCCCTGATGCACAGGAAAATACTGTTTTAAATGACTTACCTCAAGAAGGTTCTTTTCCTCACTCATTACTCTGCCTCCTCCTGTGCCTCATATAACTCTTTGATGTTCATCCAGCAGCTTGCCAGATGGGTATCGCTGATGCGAAGTTCTTCCGGTTTCTCAGAAAGACAGATCTTCATCGCCGCATCACACCGCGGGCAGAATGCACAGCCAGCCGGCATCTGCAACAGGTTGATCGGTGTACCGCCGATCGGCACCAGCTTTTCGTTCATATTGTCTGCCTTCGGGATGGAACGAAGCAGTCCCTTGGTATATTCATGTGCCGGACGGTAGAAAATATCATCCGCTGTACCGCGCTCGCAGACACGTCCGCCGTACATAACAAGAATCTCATCACACATACTTGCAATGACGCCGAGATCATGGGTTACCATGATAATCGCCATTCCAAGCTTCTTCTGCAGATCCTGCATCAGTTCCAGAATCTGTGCCTGAATCGTCACATCAAGTGCCGTTGTCGGCTCATCTGCAATCAGGATATCCGGCTCACAGACAAGTGCCATGGCGATCATGACACGCTGACGCATACCACCGGACAGCTCATGCGGATACTGCTTCATACGGCTTTCCGGCTCATTGACGCCGACCAGTGTCAGCATCTCCACCGCGCGCGCCCACGCCTCTTTTTTATTCTTATCCGTGTGTAATAATATTGCCTCAATCAGCTGGCTTCCAACGGTAAATACCGGGTTTAAGCTGGTCATCGGATCCTGGAAAATGATGGAGCATTTTTCTCCGCGGAACTTCTGCATCTGCTTGCTGTTCCATTTGGTAATGTCCTCACCGTGGAATCTTACCTCTCCGCCAGTGATCTTACCGGTCTCCGCCAGAATCTGCATGATGGAATATGCGGTAACGGATTTACCGGAACCGGACTCTCCTACGATTCCGAGGGTCTTTCCCGGCTCTAAGTTAAAGGAAATACCATTGACAGCCTTTACCTCACCTGCATCTGTAAAGAAACTGGTATGAAGGTCTTTTACTTCTAATATATATTTATTTTCTTCGCTCATATCCTTATCTCCTTAATTCAATTTCGAGTCGAAAGCATCACGAAGACCATCACCCAGTAAGTTCAATGCCAGCACGATCAGGCAGATGGCGATTGCAGGAATGACCAATCTAAGTGGGTAGGACTGCATGCCGGCTCTGGCATCGTTTGCCAGACTTCCCAGGGAAGTAAGCGGTGCAGATACACCAAGGCCAAGGAAACTCAGATAACTTTCGGTAAAAATTGCACTCGGCACCTGAAGCGCTGTCGTAATAATGATAACGGACAGACAGTTCGGCAGGATATGTCTGCGCAGGATTCTGGCATTCTTTGTACCGATGCATCTTGCTGCCAGAACGTACTCGTTGTTCTTAATGGAAAGGATCTGGCCTCGGATCAGACGCGCCATACTTACCCAGTACAGAAGTCCGAATACGATAAACATGGAGATCATGTTCGTTCCCAGCTTTTCCAGCACCGTTCCGGTAATGAGCGGTTTTAACGTCTCATTAAACACTACCGACAGCAGAATGATGATCAGCATGTCCGGCAGGGAATAAATAATATCCACAATACGCATCATGATGAGGTCGACTTTTCCACCAAAGTATCCTGCGATGGAACCGTAAAGCAGGCCGATGATCAATACCATGATCGATGCCACAACGCCGACCGACAGGCTGACTCTCGTTCCGTAGATCACACGGATAAAGTAGTCACGGCTTAAGCTGTCCGTTCCGAAGATATGTGGAAACAGCTTCTCGCCGGTCTCGTTCATATACTTTGTCTCAAGCTTGGAATATTCAAACGGTCCAAGGTTCGCTGCGGATTTGTCACGCACACCGTTGACCGAGATAATCTCGGAATACTTGTAAGGACATATATGCGGTGCGATGATGATGGTCAGAAGAATCAATACCAGTACGATGATACTTCCCATGGCAAGCGGATTCTTGCGCAGGCGTCTCATACCATCCTTGAAAAATGTGGTAGACTCACCCATGACATCCTGCTGCTTTTTTTCCTCATCTGTCGCCTTCTCGAAATTTGCCTTATTGAATTTGCTCAGATCTACCTGTGCCGACAGAATCTGTCTATGTTTCAACTCCATTACTTCTATCCGTCCTTTCGTACTTTACTCAAATGTGATTCTTGGATCGACGAACTTATATGCAATATCGGTCAGCAGGTTTGCCACAACCATCAGAATTGCGAGGAAAATTGTCGTTGCCATAATCATCGTATAGTCACGGTTGGTAATACTTGTTACGAAAGACGATCCCAGTCCTCCGATAGTAAAAATATTCTCAACAACCATGGAACCTGTCAAAATGTATGCAACCATCGGTCCCACGTAAGTGATTACCGGAATCAGCGCATTGCGCAGTGCATGTTTGAAAATGACTTTCCAGCCCGGAACACCCTTCGCTCTCGCGGTACGGATGTAATCCTGGTTCAGGGAATCCAGCATACTGGTCTTTGTCAGACGTGTGATATACGCCATCGGATAAACACTCAGCGCGATGATCGGCAGTACATAATTCGGACTCGTGGACGACCATACCGGGAACCAGCCGAGTTTTAAGCAGAACACCAGAAGAAGCAGTGTTGCAAGCACGAAGGACGGCATCGCCGTACCAAGTGTTGTAAAAAATACGATCAGCCGGTCCGGCCAGTGATTACGCGTCAACGCCGCAATGCTTCCAAGTACAAGCCCAGCCACGATTGCCACCAATGCAGCCATGCCGCCAAGCTTTGCCGATACCTTAAAACGGGAAGAAATCTCGCCCCAGATATCACGGCCGCTATGTAAAGATACGCCCCAGTCACCATGAAGAAGATTGTTCATATAAATCACATACTGCTCCGGGATTGGTTTGTCCAGATTATATCTCTCTTCCAGGACTTTCTGTGCCTCCGCACTCGTTGCCTTTTCCTTATTGAAAGGACCGCCCGGGATAATGTTCATCACAAAGAATGTAATGGCACTGACGATCAGGATGGATACAATCGCCAGTAAAACTCGTTTTACGATATACTTTCCCACTTTTTTTCTCTCCTGCTTCTTGAAAATTCTTTCTCATTTTATCGCTCTAGCATTGCGTTCTTTTATCTGTTTGTATCTCTAATGCAATGTCACGTTAACCCGATAAAATAATATAAATGTATTATACTCGCTCACTATCATTTGTCAACTGCTAATTGTATACAAAAATACATGGATATTACCTCCTTTTTCTGTACGCCCAGTAAATACAAGTGTTTTTCCCACATAAATACTCTGTTCTTTTTTTTTAGAAATTTGTTATACTTTCTTCAATCACACTATCTCTTACAGAAAGAAGGCAGATCCATCATGATTCAAAATGATGATATTCTGAATATGAACTTTTATAAAAAGGAAAAATTTACCGGCAGTTATCAGGGAATGCGTTACCTCATCCAAAAAGATCAGGAGGAGGATGCCGAGGACGAAAATGTAAAACATGATATTTTTCGCGTCACCATCTGGCCCGGTCCTTATAATTTTGCCAGCACCGCGGACGATCTGAAAAGTTCTGCTGTCTTTCCGTTTACGCCGGAGGGCAAAGAGCAGGTGGTCGACTGGCTGAACGAACAGTGGAGTGCGCGCCGCACCGAATGGCCCGGCCGTTGAATCAGTCTCTTTCTTTATATGAGCATCTCGCTGATTCATTATCACTGCACTGTAACACAGCACCAAAAAAAAGCCACATACGAAGTATACATCTTCGTACATGGCTTTTCTTATTCTATTCCTATTCACGGAAACGCCCGTAAAACCCGAAAACTTCACGCCGTATTCTGCGCTCTGTCTCCTGCTCTACTGCGGGTAACAGGAGCTTGAAAAGGTTCAAGTCCTGTCTTCCACTTTTCTCCTGCTCTACTGCGGGTAACAGGACTTGAACCTGCACGGTCTCCCACCAGAACCTAAATCTGGCGCGTCTGCCAATTCCGCCATACCCGCTTATCAGAGAAATAACTGCTTCCCTTGGAAAGCTACCGGTATATTATAGCGTGCTGGCAGACAGATTGCAACTTCTTTTTGGATTTAAGCCTCCGGCTTCTCATAGCGTGTCCACACTTTGTCCGCGCCGCATACATTCTTCGTGCCGTCCTGCTGAACGATAATATAATCGCCCTCACCGATAAAGGTACGTCCTCTGCGGTGCTTGATGTACGGGCACACGATCGTACCGTCGGGCCGCTCAATCTTTACGAGCGAATCCGTCACGATCCATCCCTTGGTCACAACATCGGAAAACAGTTCAAAACCATCTTCCATCCCTTTTCCCACTTCGTATTTGTCTACTTCGGACTCTAACGGAATTCTTCGACTCTTCATAGGTCTCCTCCTTTTCCGGTGATGCTCCCTGCTTACCTTCCTTATATTCTGAACACTTTCGTCCGCCGCATGAAAACGCGGGCGTCCGTCCTGGCACCATATTCACTTCTGCCTTCGCCTATATTATACCATACTGTCCGAAAATTTACATGCCTTTTTTCGTACTTTCGCACTATTCCCATGAAACAACAAAAATCCCCGTGATGCCGGAATATGACATCGTGAGGATTTTCGCTCTATATGCCTGCCGTATTCCGGCAGCATTTCTTATTTCTTATTTCTTATCTCTTTATGATCTGGCGATCCGCTCCGCCTGCGCCCTTCGCACAAACCGGAATGCGCCAATGCTCTCAAGCGCCTTCGCTGTTGCAAAGAAGATGACGGAATCAATCGGCCACATAATCAGATTCTTTAATGCACGCGCCGGAAGGATCACCATGAATGCCTGTCCATATAACACGGTGAGGCACAATGTATTCAGGAACACATTGCACACCAGCATCACGATAAACTTGGTGGCAAGCACCCTCGGCAGTGTGAGTTTCTTCTTATAATACATACAGCCGTACATGACGCCTGCCAGCATCGTAACCAGTGTCAGCTGCGGACAGAACGGACCGGTCGGCTTTAAGATGTATTTAATAATATCAAGCGTTCCGGAAAAAATGCCGCCAACCGTCGGTCCAAACAGGTAGGCAATGATTCCGTTCGGGATACTCGAAAAACCGATGCGGATAAAATTGCCATATTCGATGGAGAACATGCCAAGAATAATGGCGATGGCTGCCAGCATAGCCATGGTAGTGATGGTTCTTACCGATTTTAATTCACGGTAGGAATCGGTGAACAAAGCGACGAATTTTTTCATAAAAAAATTACCTCCTTTGCAGACCTCATCATACTACAACTGGAGATAATATTCCTATCTTCGGATGCAGCGGGATGCGACTCATGCACCGCAAGAAACTCTTTTCGTCTGGCTGACAACTCCCTGTTCAGCCGGCACTTAACGCGCATGTGTCTACTCTGCGAACAATATTTACTTGCAACGGTAACAGTATAACATACCTTAGCGGTAATACAATAGGCAATTCTCACTAAGTTTTGTTCCAAAGTCACAAAAAGCGGAAAACCTTTACCGGCTTTCCGCTCTCCATTCCTTAGTGAGACACGGGGGATTCGAACCCCCGACAACCTGATTAAAAGTCAGGTGCTCTACCAACTGAGCTAGTATCCCCTATATCAGATTACAACAAAAGCAAGCTGGGCTAGCAGGATTCGAACCTGCGAATGCTGGAATCAAAATCCAGTGCCTTACCGCTTGGCGATAGCCCAACAAATAATCGTTGCACCTATCGCAACTAAGGTGGATACAGGGATTCGAACCCTGGGCCTCCAGAGCCACAATCTGGCGCGCTAACCAACTGCGCTATACCCACCATAAAATGTGCTCGAAGGGATTCGAACCCCCGACCCACGGCTTAGAAGGCCGTTGCTCTATCCAGCTGAGCTACGAACACATATGATCTTGTATAAACCTGTCAGTGCAGATTTAAAGCGGGTGATGGGAATCGAACCCACGTATCCAGCTTGGAAGGCTGGTGTTCTACCATTGAACTACACCCGCACGAAATCGGGGTGACAGGATTCGAACCTGCGACCTCCTGGTCCCAAACCAGGCGCTCTAGCCAAGCTGAGCCACACCCCGAAGGATTTTATCGCTTGCGCACTCTTCCGGCCACTGAGCTGTCCTTTTCGTGACGCAAGGATTATTATATAGGACAGCTTCTGAAAAGTCAACACTTTTTTATAAATATTTTATTTCAAAATTTGCCTTTCCGTTTTTGTCCAGATCCATCACAATGTAGGACGGTCTTCTCCCCTCCTGCCTCGGATAGGAAAGACTGCCCGGATTGAGCGCAATCACATCCCTTGTGTAATCGATCACAGGCCTGTGCGTGTGTCCGAACATCACAATATCATAGCCCTGTGCCGCCGCTTCCCGCTCAATATCGGCGATCCCCGCACTGACATAGTAATAATGTCCATGCGTGATCAATACACGGTAGCTGCCGATGCGAAGTTCTTTTTCCCGTGGAAGATTGGAAAAAAAGTCATTGTTGCCCGCAACGATCTCCAGCCGGCAGCCCGCCATCTCCGCAATACTGTCCTCATCTCCCTCCGCGTCACCCAGATGGATCAGAAGATCCATCGGCTGCTCACGCTCTAAGATAACTTTTAAATTTTCAAGTTTCCTGTGCGTATCGCTTACAACCAGTATTTTCATAGGCTAAAACCCGTACTCATGCAGCAGCTTCTTCATGGAACGAAGTGCTTTTCCTCTGTGGCTGATCTCATTCTTCTGCTCTTCTGTCAGCTCCGCCGTCGAGCAGTGATACTCATCCACATAGAAGATCGGATCATATCCAAATCCATTCTCCCCTGCCGGACATTCCCCGATATATCCCTCGATCGTCTCCCGTGTCACAAGTGTCTTCCCGTCCGGAAGCACTGCTGCAATCGCACAGACAAACCGCGCCGTGCGCTGCTCCTTCGGCACGCCCTTCAAACGGTCGAGAATCGCCTGATTCTTAATATCATAGGAGGTATCCTCGCCCAGATACCGCGCCGAATATACGCCCGGCTCCTTGTTTAAATAATCTACCTCCAGACCGGAATCGTCAGCCAGCACAATATCCTTCGTACAGGCAGCTACTGCCTTCGCCTTGATCTGCGCATTCTCCTCGAACGTCGTGCCGTTCTCCTCAATATCCAGGGAAATACCTGCTTCCTTCATGGAGCAGATCTCCATATCCATATCCGCCATAATCTCGCGGATTTCTCTCATTTTTCCGGCATTGCCGGTGGCAAAAATTATTCTCATGGCTTTGTCCTCTTTTTAGTATCCTTCTTCAAATGCGCGAAGCACTGCCTGATAGACGCCCTCTGCCGTCTCCATCTGATATGCATCAGAATTCAGCTTTTCCAATTCATCTTTGTTCGTCATAAATCCGACTTCAATCAGTGCAACCGGCACCTCACTGGTTCTAATGATATAAATACTGTCGCCTTCCACCAGTCCCTTGTCACGGCTTCCAATCCTGCCTGTGACTTCCTCCAGACAGATCTGCGCGAACTGGCGGCTCGCCTCCGACGTCTCGTCGTACATCACCTGCGTACCGCTGGTACCTGACATGCGTCCGCTTCTCGTCGAGTTATTATGTATACTGATGAAAAGATCCGCGTCAGACTTGTTGGCAAGCTGCACTCTCTGGTCAAACGTCGGATTGCTGTCATCCGTCCTGGTGTAATACACACCGATGTTCTCATCGCTGTTGTCAAAAATCTCCTTCAGCTTCAGCACGATCGCCAGGTCAATGTCCTTCTCGTTGATTCCCTGCTTGTTCGCACCGACGGCTCTTCCTCCGTGCCCCGCATCGATTACGACTACTTTATCATAGACTTCATGAGGTGTCAAAAAAATTAAAATAAAAAGTCTGAGTGTCATATTCCGTCTGCAGTTCATATACCTTGTTGGTCGTGACCTCTATCACGCCCGTCTCCCCCTGCCTGGTGTAGGAGAGGCCGTCAATATAGTCGCTGTTCCCCAGAACCGGGTAGCTGTCAAAATACGTGCGGTCCGCCTGCGGAATTTCCACCCGGATGGTCTGGGTCACATAATCGCTGCTGACAGCAATCTGATCCCCGGTCACACCCTCCGGCAGGCGAATACTCAATTCTCCCTTTGCCCCCGCCGCTTCATTCTGCTCTTTGATCTTTAAGTTCTGCATCGTGACCTGACTCTGGGCGAACTCTTCCTCAGCAATGCGTTCCTCTCTCGCCTCCGCCTCCCACGTGTGAAGCGCCGGAAGCTTTGGCAGAAGCACAAAAGATACAGCTGTCAGAATCATGAGAAAGACAGCCGACAGTCTCAATGCTTTTTCTTCCATAACCGTATATTCCTTTATCGATTCTTACTGAATGCCTTAATACAGAGATTACATTCCTCCACCGTATCCACGCTGTCCCATCTGGCGCCGTTGGTACTGATATAACTCTCGCCATCGTCCAGAATCACATCCGCAGTCGCCTCGTCGGCAGCGTATTCGATTGCCATCGGATGCACCGACCCCGGCGTAATCATGTGAAGCACAATCGCATAACGCTCCCCCGCATCCAGTGAAATTGCCTGATTAAAATCAACCGTATAATAGCCCGCGTTGGAGAGTTTGCCGGACGCCACCGGAATCCGCTGCGTCAGCGAACCGGCATCCTCAAAGTTCCTTACAACGTACAGCTCGTACTGGGAGTCTTTTCCTATCGCGTAAAAACCGGCTGCCACCAGTTCCTCTTCCTGTGACGTCGTGTAGACATTGGCGCCGTAGGCGCTGTCCTTGTTATAGCCAAGCTGTCCGACCCAGCCGCACAGATCGCTCTGATAGATATGGTCATAGTTGCCCGGCTCTTCGATCTTTGTATACACAACGTTGTGGGTGCCTATATTCGTATCATAATACGATATGTAAAACACCCCGTCCTCGCCGAACGTATCTCCCCAGCTGTTCTGGCAGATAAATGCGCCGTCTCCCTCGAGATCCACATTAAAATTCTCCTTGGAATAACTGTCGTCCCAGCCGATAATCACAACGTCGTGATTCGGCTTCTCTGTACCGATGTAGCAGTAGGAATTTGTCTTCTGATTGTAATACGGAGACTTTGACTGCGAGCTGCGCAGCCCGTTATAGATCGACGTCTGCACTCCGCCGTATAAAAAGACCGACTCCTTGATCTTCTCATAATCTTTTCCGTCGATGATCTGCATTTCCTGCACATGCTTGACCGCTGTAAGATCCGGATTCGTTTTATTGTCCCCGTAAGGGTCATCCGCTTCGTATACAGGTCCTTCCCATGCCGCCAGATAAGCCATTCCCATGGTATATTCCCCGCCGTCATCCTGCGTCAGTGTAAATCCATTGTTCATCGTCATATGGTCGACCGAAAACTGCAGTTTCTCTTCCGGCAGCAACGACGACTCCAGTGCCCCCAGCGCGGCAAACGCCCAGCAGGTGCCGAAAGTTCCCTGATTGCGCACTGCTGCCGCCCGTCCCTTCTCCCTCAGATCATAGCGGGTCGGTATGATTGTCGCACTGTCCGACGTGTCCATCGCCGACGCCTGATTCTCCTGTATATCCCAGGAATAGGAATAATCCAGATAATTCGCCAGATCATTCAGGCTTACATAGTAGGTATCGTCCTTGCGGATAAACGGCGACACGATCACCTCACGGGTTCCGTTGACTTTCGCCTCCGAGGCGCCCAGTGAAAACTCCACCTCATTCGCATGCTTCTCCACAAGGAGCCGCTTTCCGTCATACACATGCGCGCTGCAGTTGAGTGCATCGCGCAGAATGTTCACCGGAACCATGATATTCAGCTGGTCATCCATATAAAACGTATGGTTCTCGTTGGTGTATTCCTTGTTATCGATCACCAGCGACAACAGATTATCATTTACGCTGGATGCGATCAACGGGTTCCAGGTTGCCGCCTGCAGATTGGCTCCGCGGAAATTTTCCACCGTTCCGCTCCCCGATGCCCCCGGTTCTAATTTAAAAATCAGCATGGCGGCTACCAGCACGCCAAACACGATATATCTTTTTGAATATTTCATTCATCCCCTCCGGCGGTATCCCTTACGCTCCGCCTTGGTGGCTTCGGCCCCATAAACTGGTAAAAATAGGTGCGAAGCATTCCATTGTAGATCTTGCGGTTCTTGTCCGCTTTTCTGCCGATATAGCGCTCCGCTTCATCATAACTCGTAATCAGATACATCGACCAGGAATCGAGTCCCCGGAATGCCGCCCCGATCTCCCCGTACAGCTTCGGCAGATCCGCCTTGTCCTCGAGGCGCTCGCCGTACGGCGGATTCGTCACGATAAAGCCGTATTTCTTCGGGTGGTGGAGTTCCGCTACCGGGCGCTGCTGAAAATGAATCAGGTGATCCACGCCGGCGCGTTTTGCATTCTCCCTGGCTGCCTTTATGACGTCCCCGTCAATATCATAGCCCTGTATGTCGACCTTCACATCCGTGTGGATCATCTCCTCGGCTTCCTTTACGCACTCGTACCACAGCTTGCGGTCAATCAGGTTCGTCCATTGCTCCGCCGTGAACTCACGGTTCATTCCGGGCGCAATACCGGCAGCAATCATCGCCGCCTCTATCGGGAACGTACCGCTGCCGCAGAACGGATCCACCAGAATCCGGTCCGGTCTCCACGGCGTCAACAGCAGCAGGGAAGCTGCCAGCGTCTCGGTCAGAGGCGCCTTGCTCGTCAATGTGCGGTATCCGCGCTTGTGCAGGGAGTCCCCGGACGTATCCAGCGTCACCATAACCTCATCCTTCAGCAGAAAGATGCGCACCGGATACGGCGCCCCGTCCTCCGCGAACCATTCCACATCATAGTGCTGCTTCATGCGCTCCACCATCGCCTTCTTCGCGATCGACTGAATATCAGACGGAGAAAACAGCTTGCTCTTGATAGAAGACGCCTTTTTTACCCAGAACTTTCCGTTCACAGGGATATAGTCCTCCCACGGAAGCGCCTTGATTCCCTGAAATAATTCCTCAAAGGTCGTTGCGCGGAATCTGCCCACTTCGATCAGCACGCGTTCTGCCGTGCGCAGAAAGATATTGGCACGGCAGACAGCTTCCGCATCCCCCTGAAATGAGACTCTGCCATCCTCCACCCGGCTGATCTCATATCCCAGGTCATAGATTTCTCTCTTAAGTACCGCTTCCAGTCCAAAATGACATGGAACCACCAGTTCATATGTCTTCATGTATTCTCCTCTGTATCATATGTCTAATTTCCTAATAATATATTATCCATTCTAATTTTCCCTGTCAATCACTTGTTCGCATTGCCTCAATGCCGCCAACCACGGTATATACCTCATACCCCTCCCTGCCGAGCTTTCTCGCCGCCAGAAGACTGGTGCTTCCATAATCGCAGTAGAGCACCAGCGGTCTGTTCTTCGGCAGACGGTGCATCCACTGATCGATCTTTTCATACGGAAGATTTCTGGCGTTCGGATAATGGTATTCCCGATAAGAATCCGCCTCCCGCACATCAATCAGAATTCCGTGCTTTCTTCTCATAATATCTTCCAATTCCCTTGGATGTATCGTATAAAACGTCATGCCCGCGTATCCTCCTTTTCCGCCATATGCTCCTGTAATCGCAAAAACAGATTACAAAGAGGTTCTCTGTAATCTGTTTCTGTCAATCTTATTCTATCCTATGCGCTTTTTCTCTGCCTGTGCCAGTCTACTGCTGATACTTGTCAGAGGTCTTGTTGGAACCGGACACGTTGGATGTCTTGTTGGTTGACTTGTTGGTCGACTTATTCTTTGCGCTGTTGGAACCGCTTCCCGCGTTGTTCTCGTAGCTGTTCTCATAACCGTCTCTGCAATTAGAAGTCGAATTCTGTGTACTTTCGTTTTTTGCCATGTTGCCCTCCATCCCGGCACGTGCTCGTGCCGAATCTTTTTATTTGCTTACTGCATGGTTAGTATCTGATGTTCCCCGGAAAATATACATGGCTTTTGTGGTTTTGCATTGCTTTTTCAAAAAGAATGTTCTATACTAATGCTGTGATATGTAAAACATATCATTTTATACCCCTTATTAATTATTTATACTCCCCTCAGAAAAAGCCAAGTGCATCGCACCTGGCTTTTTCTATCTTATCACAGTTCATATCTTATCACAGTTCATAATATTCGAGATTGTCGGTAAGCTCCTGCGTGATCCTGCCTCCGGCTTTCTGATACTTGTCATAGACTCCCTGGATACGCTGCACGGTCTTCGCGTTCAAAAGATCGAGGCGGTGCAGAGCGCTCTCATACATCGGATTCCCCTTTAACTCCTCCCGGATCGGCTTTGCGAACGGGCAATAGGTAATCAGGATCTCTCTTGCGATCTTGTTGAGGCGGTAGCTTCCCTTCGACTCATACTTCATCCAGTTCTGGTAATCCTTGACGAAGACCTCACGGTAATTATTTCTTCCACGCAAGAGCGCACTCTTGATCTTCTCCTTCGCCTCGGCGGAAAGTTCGCGGTTCTTCCGGTAGAACTGCAGATAATCGCAATACTCCGCCGTCAGGGACTTCTCACGGATATCGTTCCAGTGTACACCCTGAATCTTCCTGCAGATCTCCCAGCGGTATCTTCCGACCGTATCGACCATCATATCGTCAATATCGACCGCTGTAAAAATCGGGAACAGGAAACGCGCCGAGGTATCTCTTCGCACGCCTGCTGTCTCCTGCCACATCATCGAGCGTGTTCCTGCATTCGGCATCAGAATGATGTCCGGCATGATCTCCTTCATAATCATCTCGCGGTTGATGCCCTTGTCCGGATCCGAGAACTGCACTTCACGATAGAACGCGGAGAAATCGATGTCGCGGATCTTGTGCAGTGACTCGTCCAGCTTCTGCGCCGTCACGAGCATCTTTTCAATGGAGTTGATCAGATCATACTCCCCTAAAATCGGGCAGAACGTGGACAGCTTGCCATAGGTCGCACGGTTTCCGGACGTGAACATGTTCTGAATCTCAAACTTGACTTTGAGCTCCCGGTTGGACATAAAATGCTTCTGCTGCTCTGTCGTAATCTTGCCGGTCTTGCGCATCTCTGCAAGATATGCCGGATAATCCATATCGAACTCATTTTTCGACGGCTCGTTTCTTCCGTCATAAACACTGCGCAGCCATTCAAAAATCGTGTATACATGGTCAGATTTGCAGACATCCAGATGCTCCGTGAGATCGAACAGAATATTGGCATTCTCCTCGCCGGCCATCTGCACATCCATAAATCCGAAATTCAAAAACATTTCCACAATCGGGGTAAGCTCTTTTTCCCCCTTTACGGTATGCATAAACGCTTTTAAGTAGGTATCGTAGAAAATCTGTGTGATCCGCTTGCGGATTGCAAACGTCTGCGCGTCCGTGGAAAACATATCCGGCAGATCCCGGTACTTCTGCACAAGCTCCTGCATCTCCTCAATGACGCTCTGCTCGGTATCCGCATAGGTCAGGATATGAACCAGGCAGTCTTCACTGCGCTCTTCCTGCGGTTCTTCCTCCTCGCCATCCTGTGCCTGCGGCGTCTCATACGCTGCACCTTCTGTCTCGAAATGGTATCCACGGTATTCTTCCATCCGCATGTCGACCAGCTTTCCGCTGTAGATGCCAAGCTTTTTGATTACCTCGGCAATCCGGTCCATCTCATTTAAAAGCGGCTTTACATCATAATTTTTCTTCTGCGCCTGAATCGCCAGAGCAAAGAACAGGTTAAAAAGATCGTTTTTCGATTCCGCCAGAAGAATATCCTGATTGTAGCGGAGATATTCCACCATCTCAATGATTCCCTGCGTCACACGCCTGGTCTGATAACTGGCTTCCATGATCGCCCCGATGCAGAGATTATCGTCCCGCTGCATCAGATGCACATACTCCTCTAAATAACTTCCGGTCAGGCTGGCACTGTTGCCTATCTCCCAGTTCTCCGCCCGGTGCACCATCTCCAACGGCTTGAAATTGTCCATGCGCGTAAAACTCTGCTCGTCCAGATGGTACTGTGCGCAGAGATTCTCATACTGGCTGTACTCATTCTCGGCAAAGGAGTGAAACTGCCTTACCAGATTGGTAAAACCGGCATAGGTTCTAAGAAGCATCTGCCGCTGTCCGAGTGCTGCCCGAAGCAGAATACTGCGCATGCTCTCCTGCCCGTGAATCGCCTCCTTTAAATCCTCCGCCGATTCACAATTGAACACCGCCAGCACGGAATCCTCGGTCGCAACATAATCACACAGATATCTGTCGCCCTCAGAAATTCCAATCACCGCATTTTTTCCAAGAACAATCTTGGCGTAGGAATTGCACTGAATGACAGTACCCTCCTGCACGATATACCATTTTTTTACTTTCTCTTTCTGCTTGGCAATTATCTGGTTCTTCTGTACCTTTACTGTCGTCATCGTCTCTCTGTCCCCTGCCTGCGCACATGACCGTGTGTCTACTGCCCCTTCGCGCGTCCTTTACTTATTATTAACAATTCCGTAAGCAGCTCGTCCGCTGCCTCCTCTTTACTCATCCGTGCCAGTTCCCGCTCGCCGTCCTCTGTGATCAGTGTCAGCACGTTCGTATCGGTTCCGAAACCGGCGCCTTCCACCTTCAGATTATTGGCTGCGATCAGATCCACATTCTTTTTGCGAAGCTTTTTTCTTGAATTCTCAAGCATGTGCTCCGTCTCCATGGAAAACCCGCACAGTATCGTCTTTCCTTTGTCCGCCCCTAGAGCTGCCAGTATATCCTGTGTGCGTTCCAGTTCGATCGAAGCTTCCCGATCGGACTTCTTGATCTTCTCCTCCGCCACAGATGCCGGTCTGTAATCCGCCACCGCTGCCGCCTTGACAATAATATCCTGCTCCTTTGCACGGCTCATGACCGCGTCATACATCTGTGCCGCCGTCACAACCGGAACAACATTCACAAACCGCGGCGGCTCGCACGCTGTCGGTCCGGTCACAAGTGTCACATCCGCCCCTCGGTACATGGCGCGTCTCGCAATCGCATATCCCATCTTCCCTGTGGAGTGATTGGTAATATAGCGCACCGGGTCAATCGCTTCCTGTGTCGGACCTGCAGTGACAAGAATTTTTAATCCTGCCATGTCCTTTGGCGCAGCAAGTTCTCTTAAGACATACTCGGCCAGCTCTTCCTCGGACGGCAGTTTGCCGTCTCCCGTATCGCCGTTCGCCAGCATCCCCCGCACCGGTTCAATCATCTCATAGCCGTAATGCTCCAGCTTGCGGATATTGTCCTGCACAATCGGATTGTGGTACATATTATGGTTCATTGCCGGGGCGATCAGGCACTTGCAGGTACACGCCATCACCGTCGTTGTGAGCATGTCGTCTGCAATTCCGTTCGCAATCTTGCCGATCACGTTTGCTGTAGCCGGTGCAATCAGCACCAGATCCGCCTGTTTCGCAAGCGCCACATGCTCCACCGAGAACTCAAAATTCCGGTCGAACGTGTCAATCAGACACTTGTTCGCCGTCAGCGTCTCAAACGTCGTCGCTGTGATAAAATTCGTGGCATTCTGCGTCATCAGAACATGTACGTTGCACCCAAGCTTCTTCAACATGCGCGCTACATTCGGCATCTTATAAGCGGCAATTCCTCCCGTCACACAAAGGAGTACGGTTTTCCCGCTCAAAAGTCCCCTTGGCTTTTCGCTCTGCTTATTCATTTTTTCCTCCTGCTCTCGTTCACTTATCCCATGATACGATGCTAAAATTCCATTTTTATTCTATACTCTTTTCCCTCTCTGTGCAATGCCTTTCTGCCTGCGCGCCCAACTTTCACCGCTAAATGTAACGCGGCATTTCCTGAAAAAAGAATCCTATTACATAAAAAACGCACAGACCGTGTCACGTGACACAACCTGTGCGCAAATAAATATGTTCCCTATACAACCGCCCGGATGTAATGCTTTACCTCGCGCAGCTTTTTCACAAACTGGTTGTCCAGCTCATAGAATCCAAGGCCAAGCGGAACCGTAACCAGAATGTTAAACGGGACAGCAATATACCATGCCGTCTGCATGATCGCGCCGCCCAGTTCAAAGTGATAGTATACCATCTGAATCAGGAAGATATGATAGGAAGCTTTTCCAATCTGTGTGAGCAGTCTCCCCGCAAATCCCGGAATCGTACAGTGATAAAATTTCCGGAACAATAAAATAACGATCGGGAAAATATAGAACGCAACCGGCATCGCTGTCGTCTTCCAGTAGCCAAACAACTCGAAATCCTTGTCGAATCCGAAAACTGCAATCAGATATGCCAGTCCTGCCAGAAACATCATCCACATCTGATACGGCTTTACCCTCTGCTCCGGATGCAGATACAGATAACAGCCAAACGCGATTAAGAGCAGGTATCTTCCGATGCTCAGGCGGTAATAATATTTATCCATATCAAACACGATGACGCACACCTCAAACGCGAGATTGGCGAGCGCTGCCACAGCAAGTCCAAGCTTAGCATTGTATGCGATCATCACATAAATCAACGGAAAAATAACAAGCAGCTGCAGCATGATCGGTACATAATAGCTTCCAGGTCCGTATGCGCCAAGCACAAAAATACGGAACAACGGTATATTTTTATCCTGCGCTGCCAGCAACAGAATCTCAAGCAGACAAATGGCAAAAAACGGCAGCAAAAAGCGGATCAGCTTTGGTTTCATCATATTCCAGCCATACATTTTCTCCAGATTTCCGTCTGCTTTTTTGCGGTTTGACATTGCAAAATTATAACCGCTCACAATCATAAATACCGGCACTGCCATGTTGATCAGCATCGTAAAAAAAGGAGATGTCTTATCCTCCCATCCATAGTGCGTAATGATTACCATAATGACACAGACTGCCTTGAGATAATCCAGAAATTCGATTCTCTGTTTCTTTCCCTCTTGCATTTCTAATCCTCATTCCTCTTTTTATACACAATCCTGATGTCCTCTTTTTGACACCAATTCTGTATATTACGCACTTTTTGCATGATTTTCAATAGTAATTGTGGCTAAATTTGGGCTTCAATCGAGGGATTTATAAAGCATTTCTACGATATGATTTTCAGATAAATCAAAAGATATATACTATAGAGGAAAAAAAGACCCGGAAGATGATCTTCCGGGCTTTCCTACGTGCGCGAGAGGATTCGAACCCCCGACACCTTGGTCCGTAGCCAAGTGCTCTATCCAGCTGAGCTACGCACACATATTCTTTTTTACATATCTATTATAGCACTCTTGTCAAGTAGCTGGATATGAATGCCGGCGACCGGAATCGAACCGGTACTGTGTCACCACAACAGGATTTTAAGTCCTGCGCGTCTGCCAGTTCCGCCACGCCGGCATTACTGTAACAGTTGTTACAGAAGTGGGACCTATAGGGCTCGAACCTATGACCCTCTGCTTGTAAGGCAGATGCTCTCCCAGCTGAGCTAAGATCCCATATGAAATTATCATAAGAACAATTTTGCTCTCATGAGCGACCCAAGCGGGACTCGAACCCGCGACCTCCGCCGTGACAGGGCGGCGCTCTAACCAACTGAGCCATTAGGCCAGACATCTTACAAACGCTTTTGTGACAAGTGGACCATCGGGGACTCGAACCCAGGACCGACCGGTTATGAGCCGGTTGCTCTAACCAACTGAGCTAATGGTCCAAGTAGATTACTTCTATAAGCCGATGATCGGACTCGAACCGATAACCTGCTGATTACAAATCAGCTGCTCTGCCAATTGAGCCACATCGGCATATTTACCTCAGCTGATTACAGCCAGCCAAAAGCTAGTGACTCCAACGGGAATCGAACCCGTGTTACCGCCGTGAAAGGGCGATGTCTTAACCGCTTGACCATGGAGCCAGGTAGTTTTACAAATACACTTCTACAGTCAAAAAAAACTCCCCGAGTAGGACTCGAACCTACGACAGCGCGGTTAACAGCCGCGTGCTCTACCGACTGAGCTATCGAGGAATATTAGCTGATACACAGCTTCCGGTAAAACCTATCATAAATAAGTTGTACCTTCAAAACTTCACACAGAATCCATCCATCAAACCTGCAAACATTATTCGTTATATTTGGTCAAGCCCTCGATCGATTAGTAACAGTCAGCTCCACACGTTACCGTGCTTCCACCTCTGCCCTATCTACCTTGTAGTCTTCAAGGGATCTTACTCACTTATGTGAGGGATATCTCATCTTGAGGGGGGCTTCACGCTTAGATGCCTTCAGCGTTTATCCCTTCCGGACTTGGCTACTCTGCCATGCCGTTGGTCGACAGCAGATACACCAGTGGTCCGTCCATCCCGGTCCTCTCGTACTAAGGACAGCTCCTCTCAAATATCCTCCGCCCGCGCCGGATAGGGACCGAACTGTCTCACGACGTTCTGAACCCAGCTCGCGTACCGCTTTAATGGGCGAACAGCCCAACCCTTGGGACCTGCTACAGCCCCAGGATGCGATGAGCCGACATCGAGGTGCCAAACCACTCCGTCGATGTGAACTCTTGGGAGTGATAAGCCTGTTATCCCCAGGGTAGCTTTTATCCGTTGAGCGATGGCAATCCCACTTTATGCCACCGGATCACTAAGTCCTAGTTTCCTACCTGCTCCACCCGTCGGTGTCGCAGTCAAGCTCCCTTCTGCCTTTGCACTCTTCAAATGGTTTCCAACCATTCTGAGGGAACCTTTGAGCGCCTCCGATACCCTTTCGGAGGCGACCGCCCCAGTCAAACTCCCCGCCTGGCATTGTCCCACCGCCGGATCACGGCGGCTGGTTAGAAATCCAATACTGCAAGGGTGGTATCCCAACAGCGACTCCCTTGAAACTGGCGTCCCAAGTTCTTAGTCTCCCACCTATCCTGTACATGCAGTACCGAATCCCAGTACCAAACTGGAGTAAAGCTCCATGGGGTCTTTCCGTCCTGGCGCGGGTAACCAGCATCTTCACTGGTACTTCAATTTCACCGGATGCATTGTCGAGACAGTGCTCAAATCATTACGCCTTTCGTGCGGGTCGGAACTTACCCGACAAGGAATTTCGCTACCTTAGGACCGTTATAG